>NZ_CP031223.1:1646250-1975500 GCF_008973485.1 Psychrobacillus glaciei | reverse complement strand
AAATCCAATCTGGGTGAGCAATTAGGGCACGGGCAATAGCAACACGTTGTTGTTGACCACCAGATAATTGAGAAGGGAATGAATTTAACTTATCAGAAAGTCCTACTAAATTTAATAACTCTATTGCTCTCTCCTTTTTATTGAAATGAATAGTTCTATTAAATAATGGAATCAATACATTTTCCAAAGCAGTTAATGTCTGTAATAATTGAAATTGTTGAAAGACAAAACCAATATTGTTAAATCTAATATCAGCCAAGTCATCTAAACCAAGATTATTTATAAGTTTTTCATCAAAATAAAGCTTCCCACTTGTTTGTTGGTCTAAAGTCCCTACAATACTAAGTAAGGTAGATTTACCTGAACCTGAAGGACCCATAATTGAAACAAATTCCCCTTTAGTAAACTTAACATCCACATCAGACAGCGCCCTAGTCTCTACTCCATCACCCTTATAATGTTTTGATACTTTTTCAACCTTAATATGTTTCATGGTAGACAAACCTCCTAAAGTACCTATAAAATAAACAGACCCTAAAGATGACGAACAAAGTAATAATGATTTTTAAAATTTCTATAAATAGTGATTCTTCTTTCTGATATCACTTTCCCTATACGTAAATCAATAATACTTTCATTAACCTCTTTTTTATAATTCCATTTAAATTCCCACTCCAAACAACAATTCGATATGCCAAATTTAATGCTTGAATATAAAAAATAGTAATCTCACTAATAAATCTACATTATTAAACTAGGCTTCCCATTTAGTTCAAAAAGAAAATGGCGTTACCCCTCCTTAAGTAACACCCCAACTAATTCAATATAAGCAACATTGTATTTCTTTTTCCATCAAAACATTTGTAAATTGATAACCTAATTTCTCATATAATCCTCTTGCTACCTTGTTATGAACAAAAACATGAAAACCTATTTTAATCGTCCTTTGTTTTTCCTATATTATCACTTTTATCCATTAACTTCTACAAAGAAGCGTTTAATTCCATCTTCAACTAAACTACTTCGTTAGGAAAAAAGGCTCTACTCCTTATTGAAATAAAGCACCCGTTAGCCATCCATGAAGCGCAAAATCAGCGCTTCACCACAGAGAATGAAAATGGTTAGTGGAGTTAATACTAGTAGTCCACCAAAATTAATAGACTTATTAATATCCGCACCTCTCATTTTTTAAACGATTAAGCAGGGGTCTTCTTAAGTATTGTCATTTTTCTTATCTTGAAGAAATTAATTTTCATGGTAGTTCAATAACAAAAAATATTTTTTATTGGTTAACGCCAATATTTACACCCCATAGTCTTTGAACATACACTAATTCCTGTTCATTGAATTCCATTCTATAAATATCAGGTTTTGATGTGCTATGTAAAAAATTCAAGTCATAAGTGCTATTGAAATAACCCATCATTAAGGTCATAACAACCCCCGTGAGTACCTATCACTAATTTTTTATCTCTAAAAATTTCTAATAGTTCTTTTAAGACCTTTATGGCTCTTTTTTGACAATCAGCATTTGATTCTCCTCCCTTTAAAGAGAAATTTGATTCAGAAAATGACTTTTCCAAAAGTGTGACCAGTTCTTTATCTGATACTCGGTTGTTTCCAGAAGAGAATATCTTCTCTTTTAAATCTTCAAAAACTAAAACTTCCTCTCCTATTTGTTGAGCTAACTGTTCTACAGTTAAAATTGAGCGTATATATGGACTTGAAACAACTACATCAATTTCTTTATCTTTCAAAATGTCAGTCACTCGTTTAGCATCTAAATAACCTTTTTCAGTTAATCCCCTAGCTCTATCATTTCCTTCTTTTGGCGATTCACCGTGTCTCACCATATAAACAAATGTACTCATAATATAATTTCTCCCTCCAATAACTTCCTCTTTTTTTCTTATTGAACTAACCTACAGCGTTACTTCAATAAGAAAAAGCTACCTTTACAGGAAGCCTGTTGTTCTTCTTAAGCAGCCGTTAGTTAGTTAAATAATATCTATTGGTTCAATTTCAAAAGTTCAGCAATAATATCAGAACTACCAGGCATTAACAAAATAACAGCCGAAACGATACAAAGAATACCAACAACAAACAAAATAATTACGACTTTAACGGACCAAGATACATCTTTCCTGAGTAATCCAGCAATAAGAAAAAAAACACCTATCAGAAGTAATAATAAATAATAAAATCCCACCCAATCACCTCTTCCTAACATTAAATAGGTTAATTTTACCACAAAACCTAAAAACGTTTATTGAACTATCTTGCCCCGTTAGCCATCCTTAAAGCCAAAATCAGCGCTTCACCACAGAGAATGAAAATGGTTAGAGGAGTCAATACTAGTAGTCTACCAAAATCAATAGACTTATTAATATCCGCTCTCCTCTTTTTTTTACGATTAAGAAGGGGTTTTCTTAAGTATTATCATTTTTCTTTTCTTGAAGAAACTAATTTCATGGTAGTTGAAGAAGAAAAGTGATGCTTATTCAACAATCACGCCCGTTTGCTGTAACAATAGCACCAAAGCAAAAGGTGATTCAGTTCAGACCTATACATTTAATCATCGTTATTCTTTGGTATCACCAATCAAATCATAAATATAGTTATAGTCAAAAGTAGAATCCTCAATTTCATAATATCCATTCTTGAACCCAATTATGGAAGAACTAATACGAAGAACATTAGGGGTGTCTATAGATATATCCGAGATAGATATCATTTCCGATTCATTAAACTTTAGCATCCCATTAAAATAGGTTGCATTTTCATAATTAAGCATTTCTTGTGCTGCCTTATCCTTTAAAGGGATTAATTCTAGACCGCTAAGGTATTCCAAAACTAAGCCACAAGTTTTTGCATCCTGGCATTTTGCATTGACTCCTACACCTTTAGGTAAATTTTTTGAAAAATGAAAGTCAACATCGGATTCAGATGAGTACTCCTTAATAGGATTGAAAGGAATCAAATAATATATGAAACTCTTATAGAGATAGATTGATAATAAAACTATAACTATCGCAAAGGCTAAATACTTAATTTTTTTCATCTTAAGACCAATTCCTTTCGATTTATCTTTATATATATGAATAGTCTACACTTAGTTGGACAGTAAAATTAAGGGCAAGTAGAATAATAGATAACAAGAAGGAGAATCTACTATGTCCAGTAAAAGAAGAACGTTTTCAACAGAATTTAAAAAACAAGTGGTGGCCCTATATGAAAATGGAAAAAGCCGTCAAGATATTGCCCGAGAATATGAATTAACCGCGTCTGCTTTAGACAGATGGATTACGCAATTCAAACAGTCAGGCTCCTTTAAGAGAAAGACAACCGACCTTCGGTTGAGCAAGAACTGATTGACTTGCGTAAGAGAAATAAGCAACTCGAAATGGAAGTCGACATTTTAAAGCAAGCCGCGCTGATCATGGGACGAAAATAGATGTGATTCAAGAAAATCGTCACAAATATTCTGTATTAGCAATGTGTAAAGTCCTAAAAATAGCTCGTAGCACTTTTTATCATGACACGGGAATAGCCATTCAAAAAGAACAAAAAAATCTAGCTGAAGAGCAAAAATTAAAAGATAAAATAGTAGTGATTTTCGAAGAGAATCGTAAAGTATATGGAACCAGAAAAATAAAAGATGCCTTAAAAACGCTGGGTTAACAGTCTCTAGACGACGTATTGTTCGATTGATGGACGAACTAGGAATTCAATCGAAATATACAAAACCATCCTATAAACCAATGTCTACCCCTCCAAATGAAGAATCAGTTCGAAATGTATTAAATTGATCATTTAACGTTGATAAAGAGATGCCTGTGTTAGTAAGTGACTTAACGTATGTGAGAGTAGGAGGAAACTGGAATTATATTTGTTTTTTAATCGATTTATATAACAGAGAAATCGTCGGTTATAGTGTCGGAGAACAAAAGGACGCAGCTCTAGTTCAGCGTGCCTTTAAGTCTGTTAGATATCCTCTGCAAAACGTAAAAATGTTCCATACAGATCGTGGATCTGAATTTAAAAATGTTGGTATCGATGAATTATTAAGTACATTTAAGATTAAGCGATCTCTAAGTCAAAAAGGAAATCCTTATGATAATACGGTGGCAGAAGCGACTTTTAAGATTTTAAAAACAGAACTCATCAACGGATCGCCCTACCCTACCCTTGAACAGCTGTCTCTTGAACTTTTCGATTATGTCAATTGGTACAATAATATCCGGTCGCACAGTAAACTGGGTTATCTAAGTCCGGTAGCTTATAAAAACTTAGCCCTTAATAAAGTTGTTTGATTTAGTGTTGACATACCACGATCATCTATGGTGCCATTGAGTCCCATCTGTTAGTCTGACTCCAATGACCACGGTGTATCTCAGACTGTCGCACTCTATACGAGTAGCACTCATGGTAGTTAAAAAAGACCTTCATAATCGGTATTAAACTCAATTGCGATTTTGTAGTATTTTTCTTCTTGTTCATTATTATTGGCAATCCAAGAAGAGTAGTCTTTGCATCACTACACGCTTAATTACAAGCAGAAAGTAATAGCGATAGGACAAACAGAATACTAAAATTTTTACTATAAAAGACAACCATTGCTGGCTGTGCGACATACTTACGGAATCGATATTTTAAAGGGCTCCAACTTAAGTTCCCTCAATTCTATATGACCATCTCCTCTTTGAATATCAAATTTAGCATAAGGGGTGATTGTCAATTCAGTCACATCATTTTCGACCGGTTCAAATAATTGCTTACCGTACTTCCCACTAATCTCCTTTAATCGTTTGTTAGAAGAGTCGACCACCTCAAATTCAAGTTTAACGCCTCTCCCATAATTTTCTTCCTTATACTGGGCATCATACGCAATGAGAACGCCAGGAGTACCCCATTTAATATCATGTATCTCGTATTTCAAGTTGTCCATTTGTTGAGATATTGCAATATCAATCTTATTTTCATACTGTGCTTTAACTACTTCCTTCGTAAACTCAAATAATTCCCCTTGATTACCTTCAAAAGTTATACCCAATTCAAGTGTATCAGGGTTAAAACTATAGTAATTAATATTTAGAATTCCAGTCCAATTTGTCGGTGAACTTTCATCCGTTGTAAGTCCATAATTCGATGAAGGCATTCCACCTTTATAATTATGTTTAATGTTAAAATAATCCGACGTTATAGTTTTTTTAGAATCGATGGAAAAACCGGCTGTTACCCGGGCATCATCGTAATAGATTTCCCCTAGTGTTATCGTAATCCCGTTGATTGTTTTAGATTCCCCAGAAATCTCACTCAATCCTGCTTCTGAAACATTTTTCAATCCGATATCTCCTAAGTTCTTATATATTTGACCAATTAATGGTATAGAAGAGACGACCTGTGCCATAGCTGGAGACACCGCCGCAGAAGTGACTAACAATCCAAAAGCCAAAACTGCTGCCCCAATGCCATAACCCCATTTTTTTCGAGTTGACTGTTTTCTCAACTGTTGTGACTGGTTCTTTTCCATTGATTGCTTTAATTTTGCCTTTACCCTTGCCTTTTCGACTTCATTTACTTCCATCTCTTCAAAATCTTCATTATCCAACTTGAGATTATTTAAATGCTCATAGAAATCTTTCATGCAAAAATCTCCCCTAAGTTATTATTAGTCTGCTGTAGTTTTAGTCTTTTCTTTCCACGGTAAATGCGATTATCGACTGCGGCTTTCGTTAAACCAATATTTTTTGCAATTTCTTCACTTGTCATATCCAAGAAAAATTTCATCATAAAAATATCTCGGTCAATCACTTCAAACCCACACATTAACTTTAATAATTCATTTTTATTTTCAGAAAGGAGGATTTCGTTTTCTACAGAAGGACCACTACCTACCTCTAAATCATTTGTACCAACAATTTCAACTTCAAGACGTTTGTTTGCTATCCGATAGGTATCAATTGCTTTAAATTTTGTGACCACACAGAGCCATTTCCGAAAATCATCAGTGTCCCCTTCAAACTGATTTGCGTGATGCCAAATAGTTAAAAAAACATCATTTATACATTCATCAACTAGACCAGGGTTTCCTAATGGTGACAATACTTTATAGGTAATACCCTTAACTAACGGTAAATATTTATCAACTGTATATTCTAAAGCATCTTCTTTTTGACGTTTAAGCCGTTTTATAAAATTATGGTCGGTAGTTCTCATAAGTATTTGTCTCCTTACTTTTTGTAAAATCCCTCACACTATATACAACGTAATAAATACACTTTTTTTCTCACATTTAATAAAATTTGATTTTTATAAAATTATAAAGCCGGAATACCTTTCCCTTTGTTTCTTAGACTACAACAAAAAGACCTGCCAAAGACAGGTCTTTTCGGTTTCAAAAAAATTAAATATATTGAAGTTCATTAGAAAATTCTTATTCAACTAAACTGCTGAGTTAGCACAATAAGAAAAAGTTGCCACAACGACATCCTTGTTATTCAACTCTTGCCTCCGTTATTTAAATAACAAGTTTTTATGGTGCTAATTGAAGAAAGTAATCCCTTATTTCTTTAGGCAATTCATCAACTGCTAGCACTTCTAACTTTTCTGTACCTGGTGAAGTCATAATCACAAAAGTTCTTTCATCATATTCAAAAAGAGTGAATTGTCCAATACGATTTGGAGACGTATCCAATTTCTTTATAAATTCAAAATCTTCTTCCTTAAAATTATCTTCATACCCGTCTAACATTAACTTTTTTACCTCTTCAAAGTCATCTGCAAATGCAATTGCTTGATATAGATCCAATGAATTTTTAGGTTTATAGAAATAACCATAATACGTTGCCCCAACAACTATTACTAAAACAAATATTAAGAAAGCAATCCGATTTTTCAGAGTCTTATTCTTAGAAATCTCCAAGATATTAACTCCCCCTTCTATTCCCAACTGTACAACAAAAGTTTACACTCTTATTTCACTAATCGTTAGTAATAAGTAAACGTTTGAAGTTATCTCCGGCTTTTCCCCTACTCCGCACGGAACGTGCCAGTTTCCAAGCATTCCGCGTTCCATCTAGCGATGGTATTATTAATTATAAGTTTCAAGTTACTCTTCATCGAAGAGCTTGCACTGTGGCATCATTCTACTATGGAATGATGTTCCCACGTTCTTACCCGACCGGTGCAATGCACAGTTGAAAAATAATTATTACCTATCGCTAGACTTGGGGCTGTTCCTCCACCTCCATTACAGAGCTTTCACTGGTCGTACCCCTACCCTCATTAGGACAAATACATTTCGCCATATAGCTTATAGCTACCGTTTCGGGTGACAGCCCTTGATCCAACGTTCCTTATTTTCCAAGTACCTTATAACCTAGCTATCTTTTTCTAAACTTAGGTGCTTCCTGTAAGCCTATGAGCTGGATACCGCCATTGTTCGGTATAACGTGTTTCAGAGCAGCAATTTTTACTCCACGTCACTCACCCCATCGTTGGATGGTACACAAGTTTCCTTATGTTCTAACTTTAGACCCGTACATTCGGAAGCTCGTCTGTTCTTTTCCATAAGAAAATTCTCACCATATTTAGTTTTTCAGCCATCCGACATATCCATTGGCAAACCTTTTCCGTGAGGAGTGGCTTCAGCCTTTGTTCCCGACTTCACCTGAGCTTCAGACCCCATAATCTGTCTATTATGACGCATGCTGGAGTATCAATGGGATAGTTTCAAAATACGTGGTTTTATCATTCCTATCCTCGGTTATAAAGTTAGGATTTCCGAAGAAATCCCTTGTTTTACACATTAGTGCTTATAACAAAACTTGTCGCGCTGCTGCGTTAGTTCTATAAGAAAATAAAGCCACCTAAGCTCAATGGTTTTTTACTAAAGCACTCCGTTAGTTGAACAAGCACCATTTCATCTAATTCAAGTAATGGGCGAAATGTTCACTAAGATTTTTTTTTATTATTACAATTCAGATCAATTTTCATCCAAATTTATTTGTTAGTGGAATTGGGCATGATGCTAAACAGTGTGCGAGTTTTCTCGATATATTTTATAGTACAGGGATAGGTCCCTTGCCTAACATCACTAAAATCATCAAACTCTCCAAAACAACAAGACCATTAATTTCTACGTGAAGTTGATGGATAGTTGTTCTACCCGTTGATTCAAATTCTGTTACGACACATTGACCACTCACTGTTTGAAAGTTCTTATTTTTAATGGCAATATAATCCTCTGAACCCCCCAATTTATAATCAATAAACATAGGATTCCAAAAAAGGGTACTGTAATAACACTAGAATAAAAATCTTTATGCCCCCGTTTTTTTTCATAAAAAAGATTACTATAGAGGTGCAAATGATTAGCCCAATTAATGCATAGATTATTTCAAACATGTGATTTTTCTCCTTTTCTAATAACAATCGACATATATTCTTATTCAAGTAACCTGCTGCTTTAGTTGAACAAAAAAATGAGCTGCATTGCAACTCAATTAACTTCCACTAAAGCACTCGTTAGTTTAAGTGTAATTCTTCACAATGTACTTTTTTAAACTTTGACATAAATACAAGTATCTGTTAGTTTACTACCATCTGCTGATAAATCCTCATTCTTTAAAATCCCTTCTAACTCAAATCCTAATTTTTCGGGAATAGAACGACTCTTTAGATTTGTGGATTCACATCTAATTTCAACTCTCTTAAAGTTAATATGATTTAAACCTAATTCACATAATCCTCTTACCGCTTCTAACATATATCCGTTACCACTAAACCTTGTGTTAATCCAATACCCAATATGACTTTTTGGGATGTCCCAGTTTAAACACTCAAAGCTTGTTACTCCTATAAAATCTTTAGTGTCTTTATGGAATATCAGAAAACGTAAACTATCTCTTTTTAAGAAGTTAATATATGCTTCTCTCAAATTCCCTTCTGTTTCCTCAAGAGTAGGGATTGTCTGTGCAAATGGCAACCAATTCTTTAATGCATTAAAAGAATCTTTTATTGCATCATTAACAACACTACCGTCTCCTGATTGCCTAGGTGCTCGTAATAATAACCTTTCTGTCTCTAATTGTAATGGTATATCTAATAATAATGGATTCACTACAATTCCTCCTTGCCACAACTTATTTATTTATATCCTTGTTAAACTCTACTGTTTACTTTAGTTGAATAACAATAAAGGCTGTCTACTGACAGCCCTGTTCTGCTAAAGTACTCGTTAGTTAGGAAAGCTAAAAAGATTATGGCACCAGCGTGTTGAAATACCAATAATACAACAGTTGAGTTGATGGGATGTTCGTAATAAAAGACCTCAAATAAGAGTTCTAAATTCAAGTTAGCTTTCTTCGCAAGTAACTGTAGTTTTGGATGTCAAGAATTTTTTCTCTACTACCAAGCTTATACCCGCATCCTTATCAAAGCATTTAGTCATCTCTAGTCTGTTTGCTTGATAATTTGAGTTAATATTGAAAATCATAAAAAGTGTTGTTGATAGTATAAAAAAGATACTTATTATTAACACGGATATCTTTAATTTGTTTCCGTTCACCCCCAACGCCTCCTCTCACAATTAGTTATAAATAACCCTACTGTTACACTTACTTATTAGCTTTTGTTCAATAATTTACATATATTAACTTATTCACCATAATCGCAATAGAACCTTCTTATTCAACTAAACTGCTGCTTTAGTTGAATAAGAGAAAAGAGTTGCTTAAGCAGCTCAACGACCTTTCACAAAAGCCTCCGTTAGTTGAAGAAAATACGTGAAGCTTATACAACAATCGCGCCTGTTTATGTAAGAACATAGTCTATTCAAATAACACTACCCGTTGTTAAAATGAGCTATTTGGAAATCTATTGTTTTCCGGAATTATCAAATCGAAAAATACTCTTTTGTCCATCAAACGTTTCCCCGTATATCTCTGTGTAGACTCCATTAGTGTAATTTGATATTGACCTCCTCCAAAATTTTTGTCCAGCAATGTTTTTCTCAAATGGGTTAGTAAACAACTCCCAGTTCCCTTTAAATTGCTCAAATACTATATTTGTTGCTATTTCAGCAATACCTTTCCCTCTTAATGATTGAATTAAGAAGAACTCATTTACAAAATAGTCAATTCCTTTATTACAATGTGGTGGGGTTGCTATTAGGATAAATCCTGCTGGTATCCCATCTAATAAAATTACGTAGGGGAATAAAATTTCTGGCTTTTCCCACCAAATATTTTGAACTTCATACTGATCATTTAATGTTCGAAAATCGTCGCTATCCTCATATATCCCGTGAACATTCGGGATTCTACCATATTGTCCAGAAAGGTCATATAGGTATAAAGGATATAAGTTTTTTATAATATAAGCTTCACTTTTATCTGTTAAACGAACATCAATTTTCATAGGCTTCTCCTTTTAAAACTGTATTTGTATATGCTGTAATTGTAATAAGAGCAGTCCAATGAATATATATAATAAACGATTATAAAATGTTCTTTACTTAGAAAAGTCACCTCAGATTTAATCCATTGTGATATATAAAAACTATTTTTTTGAGTATACTATTTTTTTAATACTATCGTGAGAAAGAAAGAATTGATTTGAAAGTTGATCTATAGTTACCCCTACCGAAAATTGTTGCCGGATCTCATGGTTTCTATGGTTTAAATAATTTTTACTCCCTGAACTTTCTCCCCATTTCATGTGTAATCCCTTTGAAATAGGGACATAAACCATTTCTCCATTTACATATTTCTGTATTTCCTTCAGCAGTTCTTTTGGAAAGATGCTTTTTGCATTTACATATTTCATGTTAGCTTCGCTCCTTAAATTAGAATAAATTTTTAAGGTAGCAAAGTCATTACTATAAACAATGATCACTTTGCAGACGGAAAAAATTTCTAGCCCTATACAAACAACCGCCGTTGTTCATAGTGCTAACTTTGCATAGAGCAGATCTTTAAATTTCCCCTATTTATTGTCATAGTAATCCTCCTTCCTGTTCTAATACAATTACAGTTACATTTCTTTTAACAATTATTCAGCAAAATGGCTCGATAGTTGAACACAAGTTAATCAACACTGTGCAACTAGTCGAGTAGAAGGGAACCTTTCTACCTTGCGGTAGATTGTGTTCCTCCCCCCTCACAGAACCGTTCTTGCGCTATTTACGCACACGGCTCCTCCAAGTCACCATTCACAAGATGTACCTAATCTCTTTCGATCAGATTTGCTTATTCTGCTATCCGACTCCCTACATCGGCATTTGGTTTCCTTGCTTTTTATCGCTTGTACACCATACTCTTCTATAAGAAGAAAAGACCGGTAGGGCCCTCTCGATTTACTAACATTATGGAGCTCAATCCCTTCAACCATTTGGCTTTCTACCCACCCGCTATATGATACGACCTAGGCTCGGCCGCACACCTGCCTCGTTAGTAAAATCACGCATTATGTCTATAATTCTATTAAGTTGGCAATAATCCCTTTAATATTACTATTTTAGGGGGTATGGAATTGTAACTGTCAAAAGCATGGGATTCTTTTGAAACGGATAAGAGAATAGATGGCTTTTCTTCCCATACGTTGAAAGCATACCAGTTACAGTTTTTGCTACTAATTGGTTATTTTAAAGATGTAGAGATGGAACTGCTGGATACAAATCAACTGAAGGAATATCTTGCTACATCCGGTAAGCATTTGAACCAGCCAGTCTTGCACATCGTACCCGCTTTATGAAATCGTTTTTTCGATGGTCTTATGAAGAAGGCTACTTGATTAAGAATCCAACATCCAGAATTAAAGAGCCCAAGATAGGGAAGCGTATACCCAAGTATTTAACTGAACGGAAGATTAAACACCTTCGTGAATCCTGTAATTCCCCAATGGAAAGAGCGATTTTCGAATTCATGTTTTCTACCGGTTGTCGAATTGGAGAATTAGTTGCTTTAGAAAAGAACCATATTAATTGGTCCAATCAATCCGCAATTGTTAGAGTGAAAGGTGATAAGGAGAGGGTAGTTTATTTTAATATACGTTGCGACATCTGGCTTAAACGTTATATTGAAAGTCTTAATGATAATAATCCCGCCATCTTTGTAACAGCAAGGCAGCCACATAAAATGAGTGTCGCTCAAATGCGATACATCATCAAGCGGATTTCCAATCGTGCTGAAATTATCAAAGAGATTCATCCACACCAACTTAGACACAGCTATGCAACTCATTTGTTGTATAATGGAGCTCCTATTGAAATCATACAAAGACTAATGGGGCATGAGAAAAGTGCAACCACAAGGATATACGCTCAATTAAGTGGAAGGTTAAGGAAATAGTATTATCAGAAGTACTTTTAAATGTAAAAAGGAGCAACGCCTTAAAAGACGTTGCTCTACTTGACTAAAGCACCAGTTAGTTCAATAAAACCTACTCTTAAATCCACTCTTTTCCATGTTCATGAATAAATTTAATATCATTTTGATAATGTTCAACGTGCCCTTCATCTATCATCTTTTGAAAAGCAATATCACCTTCACTAGCTTTTCTTTTAATGGTTTTACATAATCCTTCTAATCGTAACAATACCATCTCCAAATAATCCTTTTCTATTCCCTTACCATAGGATTCAAAAAACAATTTGACTCTTTGTTTTATACGGTCGGAATGCTGTAATGAATTATAATAAACAGCCTCACCTGTCTCAGAATGATAAACTCTACTTAAGGGAACGCAAGTGTAAAGAGTATAGGCTATGTCCCAAAGTCTTGGACCAGGCCCGGCAACATCAAAATCAATAATACCTACTAGTTTTCTATGATTAAAAATAAGATTGTATATTGCAAAATCATTATGACATAGTACCTCAAATGGTTCGGGGGTATTATCTATTGCTTGCCAGCTTTCTTCAATTGAAAAATCACTCACAGAATCATGATAAAGACAGAGCATCTTCGCTATTTCTTTTAAAAAATCATTAGACCACATATATTCTTTTAAAGGATAATTACCAGCTTCCCCTTCAATAAATGATAATATTTCTCTTCCTTTTTCATCAATACCTAAAAAATTTGGTGCATAACTGAAACCTTTGTTCTCCAAATGTTTTAATAGCTTATGAACTTTGGGACTATCTGGCTTTAATTCTCTTCGCACAGTATCTCCCGAACGATAAACATTAGAGACATTCCCTCCTGTTAGAATTTCTTCGTTCTCATGGTTTGACACCTATAAACTCCTCCTTAATATGACTATCTAAAAACTTTAAAACAAAATCTACTAGTTCAACTAAACTGCTGCGTTAGTAAAAAGGCTTTACTCCTTCTTGAAGTAAAGCACCCATTCTTTGAAGAAGACCTACTATCTAAATTAGCATTGGTAAGACATCTTTAGAAATTCAAAACTATCTCCGTTTGTATCCTGCATAAAAGTATCGACATCTTCAAATCCAATTTTTCTATATACTTTTATCGCCCTCTGATTGAAAACTGCTACTGATAACGTTATTTTTTGGGGTGTATATTTTGATTTAGCAAACTCTAAACCTGCTTTTAAAAATTCCAATCCATTTCCATTACCGATTAAATTTGGTCTCATCCCTAACCCTATATCTATGGTATTTATATCAACTTTATTAAAGCTAAAGAAGCCTATAATATTATTGTCTTTAGTAACAACAAAATTTGAGTCACCTCGTTTTTTAGAGTCTAAGAACTCAACTAAATCTTCTTTATCTGCCTCCATATCGTAAAAAGAATATTCAGCTTCATAGTGCCAATTAAATGCAATATCTTCCGCTTGTTCTTGTGTCATAATTTTAAACTTATATCCCATAATTATTTCTCCCTTACATCACTATTACAATCTCATCCATCCATTTACCTTGTTCGACTAAACTCCCTCTATAAACATTGAGATATCAACGGTTTTCATCACTTCGTGATTAAAGAAAAATATTTTTCTCTTCTCTGATAAACAGAGTCTTGAATTTATAGATTTTATTACCAAGTTGAGCGTACGCTTCGCTAAAACTAATGGAAATCATTAGCTTTTATCTCCATTATTTCGATGCACAATGGATCTCTGCGATGCTTATGACGACGTACCCTCCCATGTCTCTTAGCGTCAACGCGCTTACATTCCTTCGTTCGGTCTATTCATAAGGCAGAGGCCTGCTAAGCTGCCCCGGGGACTCATAGTCTAAGTTTAGTAATATTGCCGGCTTCTCCGTATCATCCTTTTTGTTATAGCTCTTTGATTGAAATGCTTACGCTGCCTCTCCGAGACAGTAGAGATCTTTCATCATAAGTTGCTCGTTAAAATACACTTTCTTTTTACAAATCCCATGTAATATTTTTAGTAATTTACCACAGAGTACTACCATCGATTGCTTGCCCCTTAAGGGATTCTGATTCCTTGTGGTGTAGTATTCATGAAGTTGTTTGAATGCTAGGTTATGCCGAATCAAAGGAACAATCACTTTGAAAAGGATATGTCTAAGTCTCTTACGTCCACGTTTTGATATATGTTTTTGACCCTTATGTTGACCAGAAGAGTTTTCACGTAATGTTAGTCCCGCTAGTTTAATGAGTTGGCGTGGATTTTCGTAAAGTGAAAAGCTCCCTACTTCGGAAAGTAGATCAACAATCGTCGCATCACCTAAACCTGGTACTGACGCGAGTAGGTCATATTCCATCGTTGTCTTTGCCATTTCAGTTAATTGGTCATTCACTGCTTCGATTTCAGCTTCTAATAAGCGAAACTGACGTAGGAGTGTGGCGATTTCATGTTTGGCCATCTTTTGTCCTTCTGTCAGTCCAATAGAGTTTGAAGCCTTTTCAATGAGTAGCTTAGCTTTTGGTAGTTGTGGAGCTCTCATACCCCCTACCTGACGGTAGAGAAATACAAGTTCTTCCGCGGTTTTCCCTTGAATGTCCTGTGGCATTGGTGTTCTTTCTAATGCAGTAAGTGCCATTTTTCCGAAAGAAGGAAAGACTTGAGTGAATTCAGGAAAATATCGATCGAGCCAACGAATGATTCGATTTTTAATACTTGCTAGATCCTCCGTTAACTTTGATCTAAGAGTAGAACCAATCCGTAGTTCAGCTTCTACTTCTTTTAATATTCGCGGATAGCTAAAGCGTCCATCTTTCAATAATCGCGCGATGACTAATGCATCTTTTTTATCATTTTTAGTCGGCAAATTATCATCAAGTTCTTTCGAACGTTTGACGTGCATTGGATTTACCATGACAAGTGGAATGTCGTATTGATCTAAAAAATAGGCTAAGTTCATCCAGTAGTGACCTGTTGGTTCAATGCCGACGATGACTTCCGTTTTCTGTGTTTCCAGCAGCGTTTGTCTAATTTTTTCATACAAGCTTTCGAATCCTTCTTTTGATTGATGTACAGAAAATGCTTTTTCTATCACACGTCCTCGTTCATCGACAAAGCAGGCGTAATGCACGTGCTTCGCTATGTCTATACCAACGACGAGTGTATTTTCAGTTACTTGATTAATTTTGTTATTCATTTTAGAATGCATTTAGGAGTCCTCCTTGTAGATGATGGGTCAATGGTCGTTGACACTCAGCATCATACTAGAGGGCTCTTTTTTCTGCAAGACCCCGAACATCTTTCAAACAGGAATGCTGCCCCGTTAGTTAAATAAAGAACTTAATATCAATGGTGAGATAATTAGTACAAAAGAAACTAAAACTAGTGTCCATGAAACAGTCTTTGAAAGCTTTTCTCTACCTTTTCCTTTATACCACCCAGAGAATTGCCACTTATTCCTATACAAAACAAAGAGTAGCAACAAAATAGCTATTCCACCCGACAATGAGTAATTTTCGTATATTCCGAATCTTATATATGTGTTTCCTATAATCGTCGCACCCAAAACACCGAAAAATGTAAAGATAATTATTATTCGTACTAGTTCTAATAAAATTTTCAATTTTATTCCACCTTCGTAATAGAGTAATCCTTTTTACTCTTTCGTAGTCTATTGTTCTATTATTACGAGGTTGTTGAGATGTTCCCCATATAATATTTACTTCGACAACTTCCTATAAGCTCCTTCTTCTTCCTCTTACCAGTTAAGCTAATCCAAAAAAAAGAGCCGTCTTAACAGTTCTATGATCTTCAACTAAGCACCCGTTAGCCATACATCCAGCACAAAATCAATGCTGCACCACAGAGAATGAAAATGGTTAGAGGAGTCAATACTAGTAGTCCACCGAAATCAATAGACTTATTAATCTCCGCTCTCCTCTTTTTTTTTACGATTAAGCAGGGGTCTTCTTAAGTATTGTCATTTTTCTTTACTTGAAGAAATTAATTTTCATGGTAGTTCAACAAAAAAGACTTCACAACTGGCAATAAAGGTTTATTTCAATCACATTAGTTATTTTTTTATCTTTATACTACCTGCTTGGATTAAGTGTTATATTCTCACTTTCACCATCTATCATTACAGTAAAAATAAGTTCTGAACTATCAATTTCGGCATATGAACAACCCCATCCACAACCCTTTTTAAACGCTGTACCTTCTAATATTCCCTTATCATTTAAGTAAGCACTGCCCCCAGATGATGATGTTTTATAATCTACCTGATAATGAACTTCCTTCTTCAAAAGTTCTTCTAAATTTTTGCCTTTAAATTCTGCAGCATAATTTCCCTCAACTAGCTTATTATTCTTATTGATATTAAATTTTACTGTCCAATTTTCACTTTCCCCCAAAAATGTTGAGGTTTTGCCATTATAAGCTAAAAGAAATACTACCAACAATAAAAAAAGGACGATAGAAACAGTTTTACGCATTTTTATCTCTCCTCACCATATTCCTTATTTTAACTATATCTATTCGACTTTTTTTCTAAATTTCCTTCTTAAACTAAACGTTAGTAATAGGTAAACGTTTGAAGTTATCTCTGGCTTTTCCCCTACTCCGCACGGAACGTGCCAGTTTCCAAGCATTCCGCGTTCCATCTAACGATGGTATTATTAATTATAAGTTTCAAGTTACTCTTCATCGAAGAGCTTGCACTGTGGCATCATTCTTATATGAAATGATGTTCCCACGTTCTTACCAGACCGGTGCAATGCACAGTTGAAAAATAATTATTACCTATCGCTAGACTTGGGGCTGTTCCTCCACCTCCATTACAGAGGTTTCACTGGTCGTACCCCTACCCTCATAAGGACAAATGCATTTCGCCATTTAGCTTATAGCAACCGTTTCGGGTGACAGCCCTTGATCCAACGTTCCTTATTTTCCAAGTACCTTATAACCTAGCTATCTTTTTCTAAACTTAGGTGCTTCCTGTAAGCCTATGAGCTGGATACCGCCATTGTTCGGTATAACGTGTTTCAGAGCAGCAATTTTTACTCCACGTCACTCACCCCATCGTTGGATGGTACACAAGTTTCCTTATGCTCTAACTTTAGACCCGTACATTCGGAAGTTCGTCTGTTCTTTTCCGTAAGAAAATTCTCACCATATTTAGTTTTTCAGCCATCCGACATATCCATTGGCATACCTTTTCCGTGAGGAGTGGCTTCAGCCTTTGTTCTGCCGACTTTACCTGAGCTTCAGACCCCATAATCTGTCTATTATGACGCATGCAGGAGTATCAATGGGATAGTTTCAAAATACGTGGTTTTATCATTCCTATCCTCGGTTATAAAGTTAGGATTTCCGAAGAAATCCCTTGTTTTTTCACACATTAGTGCTTATAACAAAACTTGTCGCGCTGCTGCGTTAGTCCAATAAGGAAAAAGGCTTTACTCCTTCTTGAAGAAAAGCACCCGTTAGTTAATTATTCAATTATTCCTTTTCCAACCAATTGTGTTCCATCAACCAAACCTAATTGACCAAAAGTATATATATATTCTGATTGATTCCTCTTATTTACACCTTGAATATTTACAAAGTATTCATTACCTTCCTCTAACAAATTATATATTCTTGAGTCCTCAATCATTACCTTATATCTCTCTTTATTTGGACTGTTATCATTAGCATTAGAGCCTATAACCCACATCTTCATATATTTTCCTGGTTCAATATAATGTTCTTTCTTTTCAATTTCAAAAAACATCGAACTACTTTTATAAGATTTTTCTTCCTCAAAATATAAATAAAATAAAAAACCTACTATTAAGAATAAAATAACCAACCAAACTACCCATTTTTTACGAGAACAATTGAACAAAATACCACCTCCCAATAAAAGTTCTTATTAAACTAAACTGCGGCGTTATTTCAATAACGTGGATTATAGTTCTTTAAGTCTTCCTCTTTAATGCCTTCTTTCTGTCCCTCTTCAATGATTTCGTAATTAAATTGAAATACATCGTTGTCGTGCGCAAAATAGGTATACTCAACATATGGTTCATTTTTGAAGGTAACAATTGCATAGAATGCTGGTAGCTTAAATCCCCATACACCCTCAACGGATTCAATATCCTGTTTTTTAAAGCCTTTTTCTTCAATCAGGTAAGTAGTTACCCTATTTTTGTAGATATATTTATTTGCTTGTATTGATACTATCGGTACAATTACTATTCCAATAAGAATAATCAATAGTGTAATTTTAAAAATCTTCTTAGTTCTCCCCATTCTCCAACCCCTCCATTTGTCATTTATATATTTTCACTAAACTGCTGCGTTAGTTGAACAAGGAGTAATAAGGGGAGTCAGTGCCATTTCTTCTTAGTATTTAATATCTAGCCAAAGCTCCGAAGGCAGAAGTAAATTCTGTTCTTACCTGGACGATGAATTCTATCGGTTCTCCGGTATTATCTTTGGCATGAAGATTCTCACGGGTCTTTCCTTCATACCAAGTCCTCTTACCATCAAAAGTCTTATTAATCTCTTCGTCGCCTTCAAAGTAAATTTCGAAACCACTTTCTAATACTCTTTCTGATTCTTTATAATATTCATACACTTCTTTTTCACTAAGTTCAGAATATAACTTTTTATAGACAACTAAAGTTGGTCGTCCCCCACTACCCCATGGTCCTCCACCGTACCCTACTCCATAATCAAATCCTTGTTCCAGTAATTTTGTTTTTGGAGGAAGTGGATAAGAAAAGACTTTATTTGCAATCTCTTCAGCAGTCTTTTTATCTTGGCTAAAAAAAGATACAGCCAACCATGAAACAGCTAAAATGATTGATAAGATAATCAAAATCTTAAATCTTTTATTCAAGAAACCTCTCCTATCTTAATATCTCTTTAAAGTTAATTATCTATTGCCACTATCAAAATTAATAATATTACTTTTCCAAAAATGAATGTCTTTTAAGATTTTTTCATACAACTACCCCTATATAACCTGCTTCGTAAGGTCAATAAGAAAAAGGCTTAACACCTTCTTGAAGTAAAGCACCCGTTAGTAAAAAAAGAACGTTTCTTCAAATTGAAGAAACGAATTTATTTTTTCCTTTTCGATTTTCCGAATAAACCTATTGCAACAGCCGTGCCAATGCCGACGGCAAACCAAGTAGCTAAACTCAATACACTCACCTCCATTTAGACTAAAATGGTTCCATATTGTATTTTACGAATTACTTGATATTTTGGATAAATAAATAGACCATCGAAATGATGGTTTTGATCTGCTAAAGCACCCGTTAGCTTAACAAAATTACTTGTTTATTTTTCTCCCAACCAGTGTTGCGATTAGAAGGGTACAATAAGTTCAACAAATAGGACGCTAAACCCATTGCTGGATCAATGCCCCTGTAGGTATAATAAGAGATTTTCTTCTTATGAAACTACTTTATGGTGTTTTCTAATTTCTTTAAGTAGGTTAAAAATTCTTAAACCATCAGATTGAAAACCGCCTAAATGTCTTAGGAATGAAGGATAAGTATAGGGAATTGATGAAGTTAAGAATACAATAAAACTAATGATTTCAACTCTGTTAATTATAATGCCTAACACGCCAGAAATTAAATGGGAGATAAAATATAGTGTTACAAAACCAAACAATGAAGCTATCGGTCCACCCGCAAAAAAAATAAGTCTTTGTTTATTTGTAGATGGCGGTAATTCTTCTGGATTCGAAACACAACAGAAACCTGAAAAGGATATGGTTAGATAAAATGTAATTCTTCCAAGACTTAGCTTCAGTTTTTTCTCTTTACTTAATGAACCAATATATATATATCTGCCTTTGCTTTCTTATTTCGTAAAAGTACTGCAATTGCATGGCCCATTTCATGTATTAAAATTGCCATTGTAAAAACAATTAGTATTACAACCACTTCAAAAACATTCCACAAAAAGATAACCCCCATTTCCCTATGAGTAAATAGTAATTGTTACTTTTATTTCTTTTTTAGAAATGATGAATTAAACCCCCTTTTCTTTACTACGTTAGAAACAAATAAAAGATTCAATTAGGATTAAATTTTCCATTTGGAATTATCAAAAGTTCATTTCTTCTTCAACTAAACTGCTGCGTTAGTCAAAACAGACCATATGTCTATAATTCTATAAAATTGGCAATAATCCTTTTAATATTACTATTTTAGGGGGAATAGAATTGTTACTAACAAAAGCATGGGCTTCGTTTGAAGCTGATAAGCGAATAGAGGGCTTTTCGCCACAAACGTTGAAGGCCTACCGATTACAGTCTTTGTTACTAATTGATTATTTTAAGGATGTAGAGATAGAGTTACTGGATACAAATCAACTGAAAGAATATCTCGCTATATCCGGTAAGCATTTAAAACCAGCAAGTCTTGCACATCGCATTCGTTTTATGAAGTCATTTTTTCGTTGGTCGCACGAAGAAGGCTATCTGAGTAAGAATCCAACTTCCAAAATCAAAGAACCCAAAGTGGGAAAGCGGATACCTAAATATTTAACCGAACGGGAGATCGAACACCTTCGTGAATCCTGTCATTCCCCAATCGAAAAAGCAATTTTTGAATTCATGTTTTCTACTGGTTGTCGAATTGGAGAAGTAGTTGCGTTAGAAAAGAACCATATTAATTGGTCCAATCAATCCGCGATCGTAAGAGGAAAAGGAGACAAGGAAAGGGAGGTCTATTTTAATACACGTTGCGATATATGGCTTAAACGCTATATAGAAAGTCGGAATGATCAGAACTCTGCTATTTTTGTAACAGCCAGACAGCCACACAAAATGAGCGTCGCCCAAATGCGATACATTATCAAGCGAATCTCCAATCGTGCGGAAATTAATAAAGAAATTCATCCACACCAACTTCGACACAGCTACGCAACTCATTTGTTGAATAATGGAGCTCCTCTTGAAGTCATACAAAGTCTTATGGGGCATGAGAAAAGTGAAACCACCAAGATCTATGCTCAGTTAAGCGGAAGGTTAAGAAAAGAGTATTATCAGAAGTACTTTTAAATGCAAAAGGAGCAACGTCTTAAAGGACGTTGCTCTATTTGACTAACGCACCCGTTAGTTGAAACTTAATTCATCATTTTTTTACAAGCATGTAATGATAATGTATTTGATCTTCAATCTCAACATTCCCTCTAAGATGAAAGCCACATTTTGCTATTACTTTATTTGAAGCTGCATTGCGTGGAAGAACCACAGCGTTCAATTGTTTAACATCAGTGTTTTCAAATAGGTAATTTACTAATCCTTTTACTGCTTGTGTTGTGTACCCCTTATTTCTATAATGCTTAGAAATAGAGTAAGCAACTTCTCGATTTGTTCCAATTAGTTCCTCTTTAATACCAGTATTACAGAAACCAATAAATTCATCAGTTTCTTTTAAAACAATTCCCAACTTCAGCCACCTTTCACCTATGCTTGGGACATTAGCTAAAAACTCTTTATTATCCGGTATCTCATAATTTGTAACCCAATCTAACCTTTGTTCTCTAGTCGAACGCCAATCTGGTAAAAACTCATAAATTTCAGGTTGTGAAGTCAGTTCATAAATAGCATCTACATCTTCTATTCTAAACTCTCTTAATAGTATTTCACCGCAGTCTATTGTAAATAAATCGTTCATATTCATTTCCCCTCCAATGTAATAAGATTCTCGCTAAGTTGAATAATTCCTTCTTCAACTAAACTGTTGCTTTAGTAAAAAAGACTCTACTCCTTATTAAAGTAAAGCACCCGTTAGTTCAATAAGGACTATTTATTTTACACTTCCGAGCTATACTGTGATTTTATTGAGCTAGTATTTTTTCTGGATTTAATACATCTAATTCAGGAATAACAAACCGCCCGTCTTTCCTTATTAACTGACCATCAAAATAGATTTCTCCCCCACCATAATCAGGTCGCTGTATAGATATTAAATCCCAATGAATGGCGGATTTATTCCCATTATCTGCTTCGTCAAAACAGCTACCTAAAGCAATATGGAAACTCCCATCAATTTTTTCATCGAATAACGTATTATTCATTGGAACTTTCACTTTCGGATTAAAGGCTAACGCAAATTCACCAACGAAACTTGCTCCTTCATCTGTATTAAGTATTTCATTAAGTTTCTCCGAATGATTTGCTGATGCATTGACCACTTTTCCATTGGCAAATGTCAGTGAAATATTTTCATATGTAAATCCATTGAACGTCGAAGGTGTATTAAAAGTGATGGTTCCATTTACAGAATCTCTAATAGGCGCTGTATACAACTCGCCATCGGGAATATTATCGGTACCATCGCCTTTAATCACACCCATATTTTCAATGGAGAAAGTTAAATCAGTTTGCGGTCCTTTAATTTCGACCACCTTTGTTTTTTCCATATAATCTTTTAATGGTTCCATTGCTTCAGAAAGTTTCTTGTAGTCCACCGTACAAATATCAAAATAGAAGTCTTCAAAAGCTTCTGTACTCATACGAGCTTCCTGTGCCATAGACGCATTAGGAAAACGAGTTGTCATCCACTTTTTCTTATAGATGGCTTCAGACTGCAACTTACCATATGTCTTTGCATATAGCTCCATTTTTTCACTGGGAATATCGGAGTGCTCAGAAGTATTTACTGGACTTCTCAAGTTAATATATCCGTCCATTTTCGCCAAGCGATCTACTTCAATTTCAGCTAGGATTTCAAACTGCTCTTTTGTTCCACCTAGAACCAATTGTCTTGTTACTGTTGCATCTCTTAAATCGCTATGTGCAAAACCGCCAGCTATATGAATTTCCTTAATAATCTCTCTTACAACACTAAGCTCAATTTCTGTATTAGTTTGTATCAATATATGCTCGTTTGGTTGTACCTTTATTGAATGGTTTACTATTAACGCTGCAATCTTTTGTATCCTCGGGTCTTTCAAGTAAAACACCTCTTTTAGTTTAATATTAATACTGCCAATAAAAATTTTGACATCAACTAACTTTTACAATTATTGAACATCACAAACACCTCATAACTCTGTTATATATGTTTTTCGACAAATTCTTGATATTACCTTTTTTTCCTTACTATCCGATAATCTCAATCCAACTCCTTATTGAACTAACCTGCTGCGTTAGTAAAAAAGGCTTTACTCCTTATTGAAGTAAAGCACCCGTTAGCTTAAATGAAAAACACTTCACAAATGGCATCAAAGGTTCCCTCAATTTTATCCCTATTTTTTATTAAGCATTATATTCTCCTCTTTGCCATCTATTATTACGTTAAAAACAAGTTCTGAACCATCACAATTTGAATAGCAACTCTTTTTAAATGCTGTACCTTCTAATACTCCTTCGTCATTTAAAAAACCAACACCTCCAGATGTTGGTTCTTTAAAACCTACCTCATAAAGAACTTCCTTATTCAAAAGTTCTTCTAAATTTCCGCCTTTATATTCTGCAATGAAAGTTCCCTCAATTGAACCATTATTCTTATTGATATTAAATTTTACTATCCAATTTTCATTTTCCCCAAAAAACGTTGAGGTTTTGCCATTACAAGCCGAAAGCAATACTACCAACAAAAGAAAAAGGATTATAGAAATAGTTTTACGCATTTTATCTCGCCTCACCATATTTCTTATTTTAACTATAACTATTCTACTTATTTTCTAAATTTCCTTTTTTACTAACCTGCACCGTTAGTAAAAAAGGCTTTACTCCAGCACTCGTTAGTTAAATTACATTTCTTCAAAATATTATTTACTATCTAATTCTTCGTAGTTAATTTCTTCAATAATTTCTTCATTACCACCTGTTTTAACCATCTTAACTTTCACGTCTTTAATTGGACTAATAGAAAACCAAAATCTTTTTTCATCTTCAACGTTAATTATTGTTGCTCGTTCATCACCAGCATATACTTCAGCTATTGAATTATCATTGATTGAACCAGAGTAAATATAAGGTTCATTTTTCATAGAAGACCATTTAACAGGTGGATTCCATGTGGAGCCTTTTGTTTGTTTCCATTCCCATTGATTATCTCCTTTCTCGAAGTATGCAATAAATATCTTTTCCTCTTGATTCTTATGCTCTTTGAATACCGCGATTGCATCGTCTTCATGTACGACATTAAACTGTTTATTAACAAGTGAATACGAATAACTTTCTTCACCTATATGAATTTCTTTCATTTTTTGTTAAAAAAAACCTTCAAATGTTTGTTCGTCTGAACACCCGACTAAAAAAACTATGAAAAATAAAAATCCTATAAATATATTTCTTTTCAGATGTATCTCCCCCTAGTAGTTAATTTCTCCATCTTCTTCTGAACTCCTTCTTCAACTAATCTGCTGCGTTAGTAAGAAAAGCGCAAGCGCCCTTTAAGTGCACCTTGTCTTCTCTATTTCTAGAGTGCTTTGGACGAAACATCAGCTACACTATTAACGTAGTAATTTAGCTCGTGAAGTGACTGCGTCACTTCACGAGCTATTTTTTTCGGTAATCTTGGGGCGGCTGTTTGTCCGTCGCCTTCTTGAAATATGTAAAGACATAATGCATTTGTTTTGGTTAATGAGAGAATAAATCCTTTCTTATTCTTTTAAAAGCGGACGAAGATACAATTTCGTCCGCTCAGCGCTTCTTTATCTATAGATGCTACCTATTTTTTTAGGTTCCACCAACTCTAATCATCTACCCACATATTCATGTATTCTATGGACGGTAAAAGTAAAAACATATAGGAACTCCTACGTAAGGTAGTCACCATTAAAAAGCATTTCAAGTCGTTGTGAATACTCGATTTCTAGTTTATTAATTTCATATTTTTTTATAAGGTACTACTCACTTAATGGATTGTAGTGAAAAGTGGCAATTCCATCGGGATGAGTGAGAGGCCACTGAAAAAGTCACTATTATTCAAAAAATAAAAATGATATCCCGTATTTACATCAATTTTTAGGGAGTTTGTGGGGATGTAAGACTAATTATAAGGTAAATATACTTCTCAAATGGTGACTTTAATTTCTGATTTTTGTTTTTCAGCGCCATCATGAGTTAGACAGATGAGCCATCGCAAGCTTGCGAATGCGGCGGTGATGCCTCATCGCTCAACCCGAGGAAAGAGCCCTCCTGAAACAGAAATCCGTCGGGGTAAAATAATCCTTTAAAGCACTATGAACACTGGTTTAGCAGCAGGAAAAACCATATACTTTCTTATCTTGTAAAAAAGCTCTACTCCTTATTGAAGTAAAGCACCCGTTAGTTGAATAAGGTTTATAATTAGTTAAATATAAAAATACTGATGAAATAATCTTCTTCAGGAAAATCACCTAGATACTCAAAACCATGATTCAAATAGAAGTCTATTAACTTTTTATTTCCAGCCCAACAATCTAAATACATCGTCTTATTTCCTTCCTTTGCAAAAGAACAAGCAAAGTCCGTTACTTCGGAACCATAATTATTACCTTGGTATTCTGGCAAAATGGCAATTTGAGACAAGTAATTACTTTTAGAATCAATTGTTAATTCACTTAAAGCATCTATATCCTTTATACAAAAAGTCCCAACTATATCTTCATCTAATAATAATACATACGCATAATTATTTTTTATTTCGGTTACAATTTTATTTATATCCCAAGGGTAATCCCACTGGTAAATCCCCTTTGCTTGCAAACCTAACGTCGCCTTATTTAATACATTCACCATTTGTTGCTGATCGTTTGACGTGGCCAATCTAATTTTCATCTTTTTTTTACTCCTATATCTTACTTAACATCACTTGGCATTGTAGCATTTTTTTCATTGATTATTTTCCAGGATACTATTGTTGTACTATCACGAACATTACACTTCTTAATTATCTTAAGTAATTCCTTCACACCATTTTCATTTGATAAACCAACAAACTTTTCAAATATCGCCTCTGGAAGATTGAAGGTTGTATTCGGACATTCTATAAGACCATCAGTAGTAAGGAATATATGATTTTCGCCCTTTCTTAATTCTTTCGTTCCTGAACTATAACAAGGTACTTTTTTATTAAACGTACTATTTTGTCCTATCCATTCATAAAAACTTCTATGGTTTTGTTGATACTCACCTAATGATGATAATTCAGGATGATTTAAAAGGAGAACACAATCTCCGATAGAAAACCACCAAAGATAATTTTCTTTTCTTATAACAATTAGACATGCTGTTTCTCCTATTACTTTCTCGCAAGCCGCTTTAAACTTATTACCACAAAATATACCTAAGATATGTTTTTTAATATTAATGAATGCTTCATTAATTTCCAAATTAAGATGTTTATTTATAGGCTCCTTATTACTTTTAAAAGTATTTATAACGAGTTCTGCACTTTGGGCAGAGTTATGAGCATCAAGTATTATAACAAATTCCCAATTATTATCTTGATCTTCCCAGATTAAACAACCATCCTCATTCTTGTATTGTCCTGCTGATGAATTCCCACCAAAACGTCCTAAAATCATATTATTATCGGTTTTTAGAATATCAATTTCATCCACAAATGTTTTTTGACTACCTACCCATTGATACTCAGTCATGATAGTTCACTTTGAGCTTCTTTTTGTAAAAAGGTTTTTATTCGTCTACAAAGCTCAATTACTTCACCGTTACCACCCATAGGTGCTTCAGCCCAACCATACACTTCCATAGGACCCCAAAATTCTTTAGGCGTATTAGGATATCGTGCTACCAAATGTAGATGTAAATGAGGGACTGAATTCCCAGAAACAAGTGCATATACATGCTCTGCATTTTCAGTTTCTTTTAGAGCTTTACTTACTTTAGACATAACAATCCCAAAAGCCTTTGCTTCTTGTATTGTCATTTCAGCAAGGGATGGCACATGTCTTTTCAAATCGACCATAATGTGCCCTAAGTAATTTTGTTTCGCTTTCTTATCAATATGACCGACTAAAACATACTCATCTTCATAAATCGTAATACCAGAGGTATTAACTCTCCCATTATGTTTGTTACATATAAAGCAGCTCTCATTCATTTAATATGCCTCCCTTAATTATTTCTTTTATTATAAAAATAAAAAAACCTACGGTTGAACTGACCTAGCGATATGAGACACATATAAAACACCTTTTTAGGCTGCCGCAATGCCAAATTCTTTTGGCGTAAGGTAGCCTAATTTTTCTTGGATCCGTTCTTCATTGTAATGACGAATATACTCGTCAATTCTTTGCACAACACTGACATTACTTAATGAATTAAACTTGGCTAGGCTAAACTCTTCTGTTTTTAAACTAGAATGAAAGGACTCAATTACTGCATTATCCCAACAGTTTCCACGTCTGGACATACTGCTAACTAAATGGTTTTCCTTCAAGGCATTTTGATAAGCATACGATGTATAGACACTTCCTTGATCAGAATGAACAATAACACCTTGGGGGTTTCCGCGAGCTATTAACGCTTCACGCAACGTATCCATGACTAACGGAGTCTGTTGGTGATTATAAAGCTTATAAGTGACAATTTCATTGTTATATAAATCCATGATCGTCGAAAGATATAATGTGACGCTACCATATTGAATATACGTAATATCCGTTACCCATTTTTCGTTCGGTTTACTAGCTATAAAGTTACGATTCAATACATTTGGGGCAATTACTACTGACTCACCTTGAGATTTCCATTTTCTTTTTTGCTTTACTTTGCATTGAAGATGAAACTTTTGCATGGTTTTCTGAACGGTATTGCGGTCTAATTTAATTCCATAATCTCTTTTCAATAACGCCTTTATTTTACGATGACCATTGCGGTATTTCGTTTTCTTGCATAGTTCGATGATTGCTTCTTCTGCTAAGGTTAAAATCTTCTCAACACCTTCAGCTAACCAACGATAAAAGCTGGAACGTGGTATTTCTAAGGCTGATAAAATGACACTTACTGTATAGTTTTTCCGGAACTTTTCCACGATTTGAAGAACTATGTGTTTTTCAACTCCTTTATCATTTCCAAATACTTTTTTAGAATCTCATTCTCCATTTTTAAATGGTTCATCTGCGTATCTTTCTTCTCTTCTTCACTTTTAAAATCAGGCCCATGCCCAAACGTATATTGTTTCCCAATCGGTTGGTCAAAACGATGAATTTCATTCGCTCTATACCATCTCATCCATGTCTCAACTTGAGATTTATTCTTAATTCCGTATTTCTCCATAATTTCTTTCGTTGTTAGTTTACCACTCATTTTTTCTTTGACGACTGCCCATTTAATCTCGCTTGTATACACGTTTTTGCCCATGCAAAAACACCTCCGATTTAAGTACTTGTTTTAAGTGTACCATTACCGAAGGTGTTTTATATTGTCTCACTATTTTAGGTTAGTCCAGGTCTCTAAAAGAGACGATAGGTTTTTTATCGTGGTACCACTCTTCTTGTTTCGTTTAACTCTAACGAAACTTCTTGGGAACTTGTTTACGGAAGTTACCCGTATAGATTTACATATCAATCTATCCACTCATAGACGAGTTGGGGAAATAATTGACTGTCTTGCACCTACCGACAGCTCTCTACACAAAAACATTTCCTTAATATTCCTAATCAAAGCGTTTATGATATTATATTTCCTATTATTCTAAATAATCTAACTCAGTAAGTCAATGCCTTAAATTTCCTTCTTCAACTAAACTGCTGCGTTAACACAATAAGGAAAAAGGCTTTACCCCTTTATTGAAGTAAAGCACTCCGTTAGTTGAAGAACGAATTTGAATATTAATTAACAAAAACGCTCAATCCACCAACAATACCAAATGGGATTTCCTCTTTTTCATCTTTATAATACCCTTGCAACTTAATACTTGGATCTTCAAATTTAAGTAGTTGGGATTCACCAAAAACCTCTTTAATAGGTGCAAAAATTGAAAAAGTTATTGTCTCACCTGATTTTAAATTTATTGGTCTATTTGTATTAGTTTTTCCTTCAACCGCAAAAGGATTACCTTTTGATCCATTGGATGTTTTTATCGGGTAACTTAAATAAAACGTAAGATGAGTTAAATCAAATCCAGTTTTATTTGATATTTCAATCGAATAAGATTCATACTCATCGGTTGACTCGGTTTTAACAACATTAAAAATAATATTTTTGTCATCAAATTCGACTTTATTAACTGAACAGCCAAATATTACACCGAGCAAGATAATTAATATGATTAACAACAATTTTCCTTTCTTCATCTTCTCCCCCTAATTTTCCATTATGACCTTATTGAACTAAACTGCTGCGTTGGTAAAAAAGGCTCTACTCCCTATTGAAGTAAAGCACCCGTTAGTTTAACAACTTATTTCTTAACATCATCTTCTATTTCGCCGTATTTTTCCAACAATTCACTAATTCCTTTTTCTTCATCTCTTTTTCCATATTGTTTCTCAAACACTTCTCCAATTATTGAATTGTTAATACCTTTAGTCACAGCTACTTTGATAACTATAAATAGAACAAACAATCCTGCTAGATATAACACAATTGCTTCCATCGCTATAAATCCCTCCAAGCATTAAGTTAAATTGAATAACTAATTTTACCACATGAATCCAATTACCTTATTGAACTAACCTGCTGCGTTAGTTTAAGTGTAAACCTTCACAATCTCATTCATATATTAACATAAATATCCAATTAGAAGACGCTTATAATAAAATATTATATGTAAGTCAGGTGGCCTCATAATTTTCGGTATCTCTTTTGTTATGTAATTTATTCGATTTTGAGCATTTTTTAATTTTCATGGGAGCTAGAGAAGTACAAGAAAAAAAGCGTTAATCCTTCCAGAATCAACACTCATCATAATTACATTAGTTTTTTCAAAACCTCTATATTCAGGTTCAACTCGTTCGAAAACAGCTTTATCTTCATATTTCCGTCTTCATTGATCGATTTTCAGTTGTTTTTGCGTTAATCCTTCTTATAACAACCCCATCGTAGTTTAATAACCTCTATTCTATATAAATAAAACCATATGAGGGAGTCCTTTATTAAAATTTAATACCGACCACAACAAAAAAGACATAACTAAGCATTATTAAATTTTTGTATGATTTTAATTTACAGTTATGACCTTCACAATCACGAAAACCTAATTAAATAAACTTATTTAACAGTTTTACATCCGTTAAACGCAAAATAAGGGCTTCACCATAGAGAATGAAAATATTGAAAAAGCAATCATAATTATTCTATGGTTGGCGAAAGTGGTGACGAACAATGGTGCTATAGAGTCTTTATGTTTCTGATTCCAACGATGTAGGTGCTTTACAGACTGCCTCACCCTTTTCAGGTAAATTTTATGGCAGATTAAACCTAATCTAGTTATTACAAGCAAACAAAGTTTTGACCTATTAGAGATGTCAGAAAGCCATAAATTAATATCTCCAATTTAACAATTCAAGAGAACAATAAACCATTTCGATAGACATAAAGCATATTAGTGCAATTTAAAAATCCAACTTCACGGCAAATGAAGTTGGATTTACTATTGGTGCTTTGGTTATTGAGAAAGTAATGCTAACTTGCTTTTAGAAGGTGTTTCGTATTTTATATTTGCGGAGTTCTGAATATAATTTCCACCACCCACACCGTATAAACCGCCAAGATTACTATTAAAACTATAAACTCGGTATTCTTCGCCTTTTTTCAAAGTACGGACCGTAGACAATGAACCGTTACTCTCCATTTTTACCAAGTTTGTATTAGACAGAATAGTAACTTTACCTGTTTGTCCTAATTTTAATTCTGTTTTTCCCCACATAACTTTTACAGCCGGTACATCTAGCTTCTTCGTAATGTAAGCAGAGGAAATATATCCTGCTAACTTTTGATCCTGTGTTTTAACTGGGTACCATACAAATTGATTAATACTTGTTAAAGATTGGTCATATAAAAAATTCCCATCTATAGTCAATGTAGTATTGTTTGCTATGGTTTTTGCAACTGAAGAAGTACTAGGTTGTGACCTTAGGTTTACAGTGTTTTCTGTTATCTCCACCTTGTCTCCTATTTGAAATTGATATGCAGTAGTATGCATCTGATTCGTTAAAGTATATTCCATTTTTTTGAAATAAATATTTTTACTGCTGTTAGGGTCATATTCAAAATCAGCTGTATTAAAAGGGAACTGCCCTAATTTCGTATTATTTATGTAACTATCTTTTTCAATAAATGCAAAAACTTTTTCTTGATAGGCATCTATGTTCTTCAATCCACTAGACTGATAAATAGGACTGTTGCTAGGCTTTGTACCGTTATAAGCCATGATGGGAAAGTACCAATTTTCAATTATTTCTCGTCCTGTCCCTTTTATTTTTGGAAGATCTTTACGACCATACATGTCGCTAAGAATTTCGACGCCTACCTTAATATTGTAGTTGATATCATATTTTAATTTCTCTTGATCATATCCTAGTTGATTGGTGATTTGCATAATTCCGATCCCGTTATCTTTTGATATTACAGGCTCACCATTCTCATCAAATTGTTTCCAAGCCCCATTTTCTTTTGAAGCCACAGCCTTTACAACTTCGGGTGGGATTTTTGCTTCTAAAGCCGCATTCGTAAGTAAGCAGTTCAAATGCTGAAAAGCAGGATTTTGGTTTGGTTTAATTTCACCATATGATGAACATTTAGATGTCCATATTGACTCAGCGTAAGCTTCTTCGTAAGACCAACCCAGGAGGATTAAACAAGTTATGAATCCTAGTCTCATTTTAATTGATTTCATTCATTCATTCTCCATTCATTTAATTTTTTATATTTATAGTATATTTTACCATGACAGATTAATATTTCATATAGTATGAGCTCCTTCAATTCAGGGGATTCAAGAAATGGAGTAAACTCTAGTACACTTCAAATGGAGTGTAGAGATTTGGATGTTTCTATTTATGATGGAAAACATAGAAGAAAAGGCCGCCAACAGTTTAGCAAACTGATGAAAGACCTTCTCAAAAAGTGGTCATATGAAATTTAATTAAGTAGTAAGTAACTGACTCCTTAAATCCTAATAAATGAGGGTTTTATGTTGTTCTTGCAAATAAGGATTTTGCTTTTTACAGTTCCTATCTTTCTTTGGGATAATAAATAGTAGAGGTCAAAGAAATGGACACTTTTTTTACACCTTTTTAAAAAGCATAGTACGTATTACCCACACTCAAGAGATTAAAAGTATTATCAGCAATATCTCATTCTCTATTAAACTAAAAAGAATGAAGATGGTTAGGAAGTTTTAATACTTATACTTACCATAATCCATTACCTAATTAATTTTCGCGCTCCTCATTTTTTTACAATTGATCGCCACAAGTAGTTTCTAGATGTACCACTTAGGTTTTAATTTACTGAAGTAATCATGATCTTCTAAAAACATATACACTTTATCTAACATCTTATTCATGTCATCTGGAATAGTTTTTAAAGTCCATACCACAGAAGAAAAAACGCACATGGCTAAGTAGAGTGAATACATCCTCCAAAAGTATTCATCGGGCTCTTCATTATTAAAATACCCTCTGATTTGTCCAATTGAAAAAGGAATACTTATTTCTCTGCTAAAAATTCCAATTTTAAGAAATTCATGAATTGGATCACCCCAATCATACCTGTTAAAGTCAATTACTCCCGAGAATCCCCTGTTATTAACAATGATATTCCCAACATGGAAATCATCATGTTGAAATAAGTTTGGTCGTTGTTTCATTAGGTGAATATTGTTATCAATAAAATCCATTATTTTTTGATCATTCTTTACTTTAACGCCACATTTTAAGTATGCGTCCATGTATTTCTTATGTTTTTCCACTTTTCTTGAATACCACGATGAGACATGATTAGGGGCAACATATTGATGCATTTTCTTTAATTCTTTACCAGCCTCAATGCCAATACTAAATTGTTCTTGATCTGTGTAATTTCGGATTTCTTCTTCAGCATCTTTACCTTCTATATAGGTTGTAATCATATACCCTTGATTTCCTATCTCACCAATAGTAATCGGTCGTGAGCACATAACATTGTAATCCTGCATTCTCTTTAAAATAGAATACTCTATCTTTTTAGATTCAAGCTCTGCTAGGTTAAACAACCGAAGAAGTAACTTATGATTATCAAAATGTATTAGATACTTTTCATCTGCTGAAAATCCTTTTTTAATTTGAACTATGTCTATAAAATTACTAATAATAGGAATCTGCTTTGCTAAGGTTTCTATCATTTTCTCACCTCTGTAGTTTGAGTGATAAAGTATATCTGTATATTATTTTCAGTTATTGTTTTGATAATAAATCAGAAAATCCGTCCATTTATCGTTTTCTAGAGAGAATTGTTCTCGATTGCATTCAAAAGCAAATCCAGCCTGCTCGGCTAATTTTTTAGAGGGTTCATTATCCGTATTTATATGCAATTCAATACGATGAAAATTTAATTCAGAGAAGAATAGTTTAGTTGCTGCGTTCACACTGTCAACACCATACCCATTTTTCCAAAACTGATTATGTATCGAATATCCCATCATTGCCCATTGATAATCCATTCTTAGAATTGTGATTAATTCTACTTTTCCAACATTTACTCCATCTTCTTTTCGAAATACTCCTAATATGTACATTTCATCTTTTTCAGCAGCTTGCCGAAACCCATCGATCCATTTGACAAACCATTCCTCAGTAGAATAAGACATATCCGAAAACCCATCATCGTATTTGTATTGTGATTGTAGACGATCATTAAACCCTTTATACCAATTTTCATAGTCATCATCTTGAAAAGGTCTTAAAATAAGTCCCTCTGTTTCAGCAAATAATAGCTTTTCATTCAATATGTTAACCTCCTTTATTATTAATACTCTGAAGTAATTACTTTTTTTTGTGAAAATATATGTACATTCACTTTATTATATTGACATTTGGTAATCTATTCAATAATTTCTAAAATATCATATTATTTAAAATAATGCTTGATTCTAACGTAACGTAAGGTTCTATAATGATTATAAGATTTAGATATGGAGGTGCCTCGTGTATTCTATTGGAAATTTGGCGAATATGAGCAATTCAACAGTAAGAACGCTCCGTTACTACGATGAAATAGGACTGTTGACCCCATCATATTTGAGTGATGGAGGGCATCGATACTATGAAGAAAAAGATGTTATTAAATTACATTATATTAAGGTATTAAAGGAAATGGGCTTTAATTTAATCTCTATAAGACAAATGTTGGAAAATCAAAATTTGAGTCATAAAGAAGCTCTTGCAATGCAATTAAAAGTGTTAGAAGTAGAGAAGGAACGTATCGAGGAACGTAAACGATCTATTCGGTATTTACTTCAAGTGAGTGAATTTGAAGATTTAGAAAATTGGAAAGATGTTTTTGATCGTATTCCAATGAATTCCTCTCCCACTCCTATAGAAGTATATGAAAAGATTTGGAGTAAACATTTTTCCAAGGATGAAGTTCAATATCTAATACAACTTCCGAAAATTGGAGACGATACTGATACAATAAAGGTCTACACTACGTTAATAAACGATATTAGACAAAACATTCATATTGATATTTCAAGTCCAAAGGCTCAAGATTTGGCAACCAGATGGATTAATCTACTTGAAAGAGACTTCAACGGGAATTTTAAATTTGCCGAAAAAGTATGGAATAAACAAAAAGAAGGAAAAGGCGATATTGGATTTTATCGATTCGAACAAGCTATTGTAGACTTTATAGAAAAAGCAATTACTCATTATTTCCAACTAAAAGAGAAGGAATATTAAAATGAAAATAAACTATATCTTATTAGAGTTAATTGTATATTTAGGTTTACCTTATTTCATTTGGACACATGGTAGAGGTTTTATAGGTGACTATTATGCAATGTTATTATCTACAATTCCTGCAATCGTCTATACTATTTATCGTTTCATGAAAGACCGGCAATTTAATATGATTGGTTTTTTCATTATTTCTTCACTAATGCTTAGTTCTATACTTGATTTACTTGCTGGGTCTGCCATTCAAATGCTTTGGAATTCTGTTTGGTTGAGTTATGCATTTACTTCAATTTATATTTTTTCAATGATTATGCAAAAACCTTTAGCAATTTATCTTGCAGTTGAATTCATGTACCTACAAGGATACTCGAGAGAAAAAAGTAAAAAATTATATTTTATGAAAGGGAATGTGAAGCTATTTCAGTTCGTTACTGCCATTTTCGTTATTAGGGGACTTCTCATGAACTCCATTATGGTCTGGCTAATTATAGATCATGGTGTAGATGCGTTTATGCATTTAATTATCGTTAGAAAAGCATTAGGTATTGTATTTTCAGGTTTGATATTTATTGGATTTTTGTTTGCTGGAAATAAAGCTATGCGATTAGTGAAGGAACCAAACATTGAGTGGTCAAAGCTCGAAGCCGAGTAAAAAAGTGCGACTAGTATAACTATATAGAGACATCTCGCCTTTTACAGAAATGTTGTGAAATTGTACAATCCATTTCATATACACCTCTTTTATTTCTATTCATAAAAAGGTACTCATCAGCCCCTTAGGCTGATGAGTATGCATTACATATTTAGAAGTACTAATTAACAACAAATAGTTTCATATAAAGGATGAGTATTCTATTGATGTAGGTCTCGGTACTTCTTCTTCTTTAGCAGTATTACTAATGTTGGTTGTAAAACTTAAGATCAAGATCAAAACTAAAGATAAACACAACAATACGTTTTTCTTTTTCAATTCACAAATCCTCCCACTTCGTAATAAAATTTTGTTTAAACAGAACTTGTATTGATTTTTGATAATATAAATCAGCTGCTTTAAATTTACTTTGTTTAAAATAATAATTCGCCAATAAAATGGAATACTTTTGTATATGCCGATCGTCATTGATCATCTCGAAATGACTTATTCCTCTCTTTAGTACTACTTCAAGCTCATCGGTTGAAGAATGGAGAGCTCTATATATTTCTAGATGACAATAATAGGAATGGTATTCTTTATGATATTCATTCTTTAGATCCTCTATTGCCTCAAAACCTTTTTCACACCATCTAATGACCTCTACATGATTAATTTGCTTGGAATACTCCTTAATTATAGAAAGAATAGTTATAAAATATCCTTCCGTATTAAAGTTTTCTTCCTTGCATTTTAAACTGAGCTTGTAATGCTCAATTGCCTTCTCATGACTCCCCTGTATTGCATGCAATGAACCTATATTTTGATAAATCATCCCTTCATAATTAACCAGTTTATAATCTATCACTAATTTTTTTGCTAGATTATAATTTTTTTCTGCTTCTTCATATTTTCTCATTTTTTTATGTGCAACTCCCATAACGATATAGCTATCAATAGCTCTTTCAAATAGGAGATTGTCTTTATAGTACTTCAATGATTTAGAAGCGTAATTAATTGTGTTAAAAAACTCATTACATTTAAAGTAAATCAAACTAAGTACATTGTGAAAATCTGCTACCTCCCATTCTTCATTCGAAACATTACTCACAAATTTCAAGGATCTTTCTAATCTACTTAGCGCTTTGTAATAGTCACCATTTAAATATAAATAAATTCCTATATTTAAATTTGATAAAAATCTTTGCTTTTCGTCAAATTTCTCTTCCGTTTTTATGATCACATCATATGCGGATTGTAAGATTTCTTGCTTTTCATTCAGTATCAACATTAATCGAAACATATAAAGGTTATAGGTATAAAAATTTGTTAGTTTCAAAAAGTAGATCTTTTGAACAGAAAACTCATTTAAGGATGCTCTGATCCATACCTTATCCCTTTGAATAACTGCTCTTTTATATTGTTCATAAAAAGCTTCTATGAACCTATTTTCCTCTTCGTTTGACAACTTACCTATCTCTAAATTCAGCCTTTTCAGTAAAAATGTTATTACTTCTTCGCTCGCAACAGTCGAATTATTCTCGATTTTACTGAGATAGGAAGTAGAACAGATCCCCCTTGCTAATACGGACTGTTTGATTTTTTGGTCTAATCTCTCTTGTTTGATGATATACCCTAGACTACTCATTTTTCCCCACCTCTATGAACGTAGTACATATATTAGTTCTTTAAAAATTTTAAAAAACCTTTATCAATCGCTCGACATTTTACAACGAAGTTAATTAGGTGATTAACAAGTATAATATATAGATATGCCTGAAATCCAAAAGTTATTATATATTATTAAAATTTCCTTCTTTTATGAAATTAGAAGTATTTACGTACGAATATATATAAGTATAAAACAATATTTCCCAACCTACTTTTGTTCTATATACGTTTGATTTATAGTAATATTTAGGTAAGAACAATTACTTTTTACTAAATATTTATTTCACTTAATTGTATCTTAAGACGTATAATATCAAACATCTAATGCTTACACTTTACGCAATCATCATACGCACACCGTATTTTCTAATAAAAAAAGTTTTTTTGAAAAGTGGTTGTTAATAGCACGAAGAAATTCCCTTTATAGGACAAGATATATCTTAATATCAGGAAGTAACACGTTATTTTTCACACGCCAAATCAGAACTTTGATTCTTATTTGTGGAGGGGTGATAAAGTGAGTTCCGAAAAACAGAAGATAATACAAGAGTTCTTAAGATTTCCTTCCAACAGAACACTATTTGAAGAATTCAAAGCTACTAATTCAGAAGAATTAAAATTAGAGATTGATTCAAAATTTAAGAAACATTACCAAAATTACAGAATTATATCCTATCTAATAAAAGTTTTACACTATGAGAGTAAACATTTTGATAGAAAGATGCGAGCTTATAAAAATAGAAACCAATTAAATCTTACAAGTAATTTAGATCTTTCGCCAATTTATCTCGAGAAATCATTTTCTTCCGATTCAAATGGTTTTTCTAAAGGCATTGTTGACCATATATCTAGCAATAACTTGTTTGATTGTTTAAGTAAACTTACTGATAGGCAAAAGGAAATACTTTCACTTGTTTACGTAAGGCAAATGACAGATAAAGAAATTGCTCAATATTTAGGTATTACTCAACAAGCTGTCTCAAAGACAAGAAGAAATGTAATAAAAAATATTAGAAAGGAGATTACCCATGATTGATGCAGGGAACATCGTACAATTAATTGGAAACTTTGGATTTCCTATTGTCGTTAGTATCTACCTCTTACATCGTTTTGAAAATAAACTAGAATCCCTTGAAAATGCCGTCCACAGTATAGAAAATGTTGTTAATGGTAGTATAAAAAAAAGAAAAGGAGGTGAATAAATGGATGAAAATGATATTCTGTCAATTATAAAACAGCTGGAACCCAAACTGCAAAGTGTATTATTTCAAACAAGAAATGACTACCGTGAAGATCTAGAACAGGATTTAAAAGAACGTATCATCAACATAATTAAAAATAATATCAACCTTGAAGTTCCAAGCTTTTTTGACCTTATAGGAGAAGAACTGATGCTAGACTATTCTGAAGGGCTAACGAGGTGCTGAAAAAATTCTTTCTTATTTTCTATTTAGTAAGTTGACTATATTACTAACACTACAATCAATCTTTGGAGTAACCTCCATCCTTATATGAACTGCACCACAATTGTTAGACATAACCAAACAATTGATGGTGCAGTTTCTATGTACGTTATATTTGAAATATAATTGTGCAAACATTCCAATGTTATAACTCCCTATAACAATAACTGATCATATTATTTCTCTCTTCAAAATGAGCAATTTTTTGGATTATCCTCTTAAACAACCTTTGATTAGTACTCCACATCAGTATAAATAGACTGTTCTATAGTTGGAAAGAGCTTATATATACTTTTATGGATTAACGACTCTATCTCTTTTTTAATCTCGTAAAAACCTTTCCAACGGATGGCGGTATTAACGTCTGTACCATGCCTCATACCAACTGAAATGAAACGTTTCTCAAGGGTTGTAAATCCACTTTCATCCGCTAAAGCATCGCATAGGGTAATTACTTTATTGTATAAATCATAATTACTATTCCCATTTAAAACATCCACTAACTTATCTTTCATATATGGTGGGACAATTGTCCAATCAGCAGCTGTTTCAATATTTTTATTTTCACAAGGAAATGAGTGTGTAACGCATATCATTGCATTTCCTTTATAACCAAGTTCGTCCAAGAACTTATAACCATCATAGGAGTGGATAACTGATCTAGTAAACCCTTTATACCTACCAATATCGTGAAGTAATCCAGCATTATAAGCAATATCACAATCTAGACTATGACCATTTTTTGTCAGTTCATAAACAATAAATTCAGCTGCTTTTGCAACATTAAGTGAGTGTTTATACCATGGACCTGGATTAAGTTGGTTAGCATAATCAAGTAATTCTCTGGCATAAGCTCGATCTAGAATATATTTCATCGCTTAGTTTGAAGTATACTTTCTTGTAAAAATTGTTTGAAATCATTAATTTCTTTAAATACTTGATTAGGCTGTGTAGTAAATTCAACAGTTTGATAATCCTCTAACCATTGTACGCCAATTGTAACAACTTCAGCTTGCAAACCCGCTACTATATCTGCCTCGCTGTCCCCTATGAATATCACATCCTCTTTTTGGACATTTAAGAATGATAACGCCTTAATAACTCCCTCTGGATGAGGTTTCGGATCTATCACATCATCCCCAGTTACTAGTACCTCAAACAAGTCTTCCATTTGAAGTGCTCTTAACGAAATATCTAAGCTTCTCTTTGCTTTTCCCGTGACAATAGCAAGCTTTAATCCCGAATTTTTTATATATTTTAACAATTCATCCATTTCATGATTTTGTTTAACCAATTGCAGATGATTTTCTAAGTACTTTTCATAATACATCTCAATTGCTTGCTCTTTGTTCAAATGAATAAGATTTTCTTTAATAATTCCTGTCTCAGACGGACCAAACATAGCTTTAATATCTTCATTTGAAAGGTCTCTGTTGTCAAACTCTTTAAATACGCTTTGAAAAGAGTAATAACAAATCGGTAAAGTGTTGGCAAGAGTTCCATCAAAGTCAAAAATAATTGCTTTCATATTTTGCACTTCCTTTTCTTTTTTTCATCAATCGGAAAACTCTTCATAATTATTAATATACAGTGCAACATAACCACAGTTTGGGCAAACAGCTGCTTTGGGTTTGGCAGATATACTCTTAAACAATCCTCTTCTTCTTTTCTTTACTTTTATCCCGTACATGACACCTTCTACTAATACATCACAGCCTTCAGTCATTTCTGATTGGCATTGGTTACATACTTTACTCAAAATCATACCTCCGCTACTTTTAATAACACTTTAATCGAAAAATTCCATATGTTCTTTATCCGTCTTGTAATAATCCATTCTGTCTGGAAGAGTTCCAGTATGGAATTCAAATTTATGCCCATCTAAATCCGTAAAGTAAATAGATTTTTTATCTTTTGCATCTCTTTGACGGCCTTCAAGGATATTTACATCTAAATCCCGGAGTTTTTTATATGTATTTTCAAAGTCTACTCCTTCAATTGAAAAAGCTATATGTGTATAGGATTCCGTTATTTCATTACGAGGTATATCTTTTTCTTCATTCAAAGCAAGCCATATACCATTTAGGTCAAAATAGGCTGTACTTCTTCCTTTCACTAATAGCCTTGCTTCAAAAACATCTTGATAGAACTTAATTGATTTTTCTAGGTTTGACACAGAAAACAACAAATGATTTAAGCCTTTTATAGTCACAATATAGAACCCTCACCTTAAATTGAAAATATCTAGTTTTATAAGAAATCATTTATACTTCCTATAAAATGGCCTTTTTCAGGCATTCATAATTTATGTCCTGCTTCCTGTATTTCACAAATAGTTATATCCTTAAAGTACCATCTATATTTTTCCAATTCACTTTCTTTTAAAAGTGACCCATCTGTTCCACCTTTAAAAATTTTTACTGGTATATCTAGAAGCGATAATTCATGATAAAGCTCTGTTTGCATTGAATCTTTTTGAATACCTATCACTACATGTTTCTTTTCTTCCCTTATAAATCCATTACTAATTACTTTATCTGACCATGAAGTAGGAATAGAAGAATATTTCGCAGGATAATCACATAAGATTAATCCTTTCAAATTCGCCTGTTCAACTGCAATCCTAATGGCATATGCCCCCCCCATTGAATAAACCATTAGGCAATACTTTTGGACCTTACTTGCCCTTTTCTTAACTGTGTTGCTGCACAATCGCACCCGATTGCGGAATAGTCAAAGTTTCTTCAACCTAATTATTCGAGTAAAAATTGATAGCCAACATAATTAAATATATTTCCGAACCCCATATTCTCTGCAACTGCAACAGAAGGCTTGTTCATTTCCATACAATCCCAATACGGAACAATATTCTTCTTCAAGCAATCTTTAACAAAACTGTGCACTACCCTTTGTGCTAATTTTTTCCTCTGATGAGCCTCTAATGTTTCAATATCTATGCAGTGTACATTTCCAACAACAAAACCTGAAAAACAAATACTCACAACTTCATTTTGATGAATAATACAATACCCCATTCCTTTACTAATGAAAGTTTCAGTTGAGGACCAAAAATCTAATATTTTTGATTGTAAAAATCCAATGTTTATTATTGAATTATCACTATTTTCAAGAACGGTATCAGAGATTTTAATAACCTTATATCCTTGATCTATTATAGGTTCAGAATGACCTTTATAGTCACCTAGCTGTAAGGAGTAAACCCTTTGATTCCAGGTATCTAATTTACGATGTTCAAAAACTTTTTCAATTATGTTATCCCATTTTTCATGATTGCCAATTCCTTCGAACCATTTTAGTTGGACTTTTTTTGCTTCTGGAATGATTACTTTGTTAATAAAATGGTTTAATCCATTATTAAACCCCTCGTTTTGCTCACTTCCAAAAAATATAAATCCATCATTATTTCCTAACCAAATAAGGCCAGATGCCGGGTTATTAATATTATCTACAAATATACGACCCGGATTTATTCTTTCAACAACTGCTATTGCTTCCAATTGCCCTTGTTCATTTAACAAATTTCTACACTTACTATATTCTGCTTTATCTAATTCCAATATCATCAAACTTCACCTACCTCTTCTCTCTATTCTAGAAGTTACTCCGTTAAATGGCCTGATTACTGAACTGAGGATTTCAGTGTATCAATTAAATTGCATCAGACTTTATTCGAAATTATCAATCTCTATTATAAATTATCAAACTTTAATTCAAAGCTACATATATAGTCAGTGTTAGATCAGATATTATTTTCATCGATTCTTATCACTTCTATTAAATGCTTTTCATGAAAAGTGAGTTTGTATATATCAGGCATTGCAAGCTGCTCCCAGAAATGAACATCATATTGTGGATCAAAATAGTTCATGATTAACACCATAATGTTTCCATGCGTTCCGATAGCAACGTTTTGACCGTTGTATTTATCAAGAACTTGAATAGTTGCTGCAACGCCTCTTTCCTGAGCGATGTTATTTGATTCACCGCCATCTAAAGAAAAATCAAAATTAGACCAAACTTTTTTGATCGCCTCGTTAAAGTCTGCTACTGGCCGGTCCGACAATAACCGTTCTTTAAAACCATCAATAATTTCGATATCTTTACCTAATTCATTAGCAATCCCTTCAACTGTTTGCATTGCTCTCTTAAATGGGCTAGAAACGACATGATCTATTTCCTCCATTTGCAGAAGTCTAGTCATTCTCTTTGCATCTGTCATTCCACGTTCAGACAATGGTCTTCCAAGCTCGTCTGGTGTATAGGTAGAATGTGCATGTCTAACAAAATATAAATTCGTAATCAAAAATAATTCAACCTCCTAGTTATTTCTTTTAGCAAGAATACTTTTCACGAATAGCTCCTTTAATTCGGTTTATTCCTTTATTTTCATATTTCCGTTGGCGGAATAGCTTATTTTCAACCTTTTATATTCTTCTCTAGCTTTTTCATTTGCATTTAAATAATCTTTGAAAAAAACTAGGTTTCTCCAAGGTTCTTTGTCATAATCAACTACATGATTGAAATGTGTTTTCACTTCAAACGTATCATCCGTAAATTTAGCGAACACGATTTCACCCGGTCTCTCCACTTTAAGTCTTCAAAAGCCGGCTTGATGTAAAGCTTTCATGAAGGGTATATCTACTCTTTCTATATCGGCCACACCAACTAATATGTCTATTATCGACTTTGCCACCATATCTGTAATTGCTGTACTTCAGATATGTGCTATACAATTCGTTTTTATATAAACCAAGCTTCAATTCATTTTCTAATCTCTTTTTTAGTCAATTGGTAACTTATATAGAAAACTAACCATTTTTCACTTCTATTTCATTCAAATATCGTTGCAACAAAGGCTTAGTAAAAGAGTCAAATGGATAGGAGTTGCTTAAATCAATCCATGCAGTTTCAAGGATATCTTGGTTATATTCTTTCTCTCTATCAAGAAAAAGTTCACCTCCAATAATTTCTGTTAAATATGTGTAATTATAATTTTTTTCATGCAGCAGTTTTGTTATTTGAACATCGTAACCAGTTTCCTCTTTTACTTCGCTGACGCAACCTTGTTCAGGTGTTTCATTTTCTTCTACACCTCCACCTGGAAAATTCCAAACGATATTCCCCCTTTGGACGTACAGCTTAACCATTAAAACACTATTACCTTGAACTATTATTCCTTGAGCAATCATTGGTAGAACTTCCCATTCATTTGTATTCTCCCTCTATTTCAAATTATAATTAAACTTATATTTTTTAATTCAACTTTGGATTAGTCAACATCAACTTGGTTTTTCCATTTCTTTCATTGCCAACTCCTTATTATCATTATGCAATTTTTTCATACCTTCAAAGAATGGATATTTACGTTGCAATACTTCTTCCATATTATCTAGATCATCCAATAGATGATTTAGATAATTTTCGGAAAACTCTATTCTACTTTGGATTTCTTCAACGTTTTCAGTTGTATGACCATGTCCAGGAACATGAATGGAAATATTGTGTCTAGAAAATATGTCATTGGCTTTAGCTATAGTTTTAAGATAATCAAGATAACTACTATATATAAATGGAAATTCAACATCTGATAAATAGTCACCTGAAAGGAATATTCCAGAAGGCTCAATCACTGTAAATAAACCATCATCAGTGTGACCTGGCGCTAAATAAAATGTTAACTTACTTGTTCCTAACGCTAATTCTTGTCCATCTTTTGATACGATATGATCCACTTGAGGATATACAGGTTTATAATTTCGCTGTAAATAGTACTTTTGATCAAATGTATGTACTTGATTCATCGCTTCCTCTTTATGTTTATTTTCGCTAAACTTATTTGTAGCTATCACTTTCGCGTTAGGAAATGCACCTGAACCAATAATATGGTCAAAATCACTATGTGTGTAAATAATATAAAGCTGTTTGTCTTTTATTATTTGGTTAATATATATCCTAATTTCCTCAACCTCTTGTGGTAGCCAATTAGGGTCGGTCAAAATAATTGCTTCATCAAGTTCAATCACTGCTGACGTAGTTACATATAAAGAGCTTTGGTAAATTCTAACATTTTCGTTTTCGTATTGAATCATGGTATTGTCTCCAATTTTTTAAGTTTAATTATTAATTTCGATACGTTACCCATGCAGAGGAAGGGGCAAACGGAAGTGCACTTAGTGAGAACATTGCATATGGACTAGTAGTATCAAATTCTCCTTGTAAGAATTCAACATTATGCTCTTTTGCATAATGTAGTTGTGTAAGAAGCAAGGAGTGAAGGAAATCAAATTCCACACCTCCACACCACCCCAATTCCAGTGTATTAGGTTGATCAGATTCGTGAAGAAAAGAATATGCTTTAACATTTTGTTCTAATTTATCTAAATAAATGAAGCTACCCTCTACTAGGACATCTTCAATCAGAAGCTTTTCCCATTCTTCCAACGATTTATCTGCTACTGGATTATCCAAATGCGTCTCTTCATACGTCTTTCTAACGAATTGTAAAAGTTTAATTTTCAAAGTTGGATTGATTAATAGTTCTTTCAACTTCTTGATAGAACAATCATTCACAATCTCTAAATCTACTGCATCTACTTTCAAAACTGGCATATAGGTTCTTCTAATTTCTTTAAAACCATTTGCTTCATACAATTGTTTCAGATTAGTAGTAGATTCCCATATCGACGTTTGTAAAGGAAGGCTTTGTTTTCCCAATTTAGCAAGTAGCAGACTTTCAATATTCCAACTACTATAAAAAGGATTTGTTAAAAGGCGAAAATATGTGCAGTATGGATGAAAATCATTTTTCCATGCCATTATTACCCCAACCAGTTTGCCTTCAATATATGCTGTTTGTTTGAATATCAATTTTTTACTTTTTAATATTCCAAGCAAAAAATAATCTTCCTGACAGAACTCAATTAGCTCCCTCATTTGTTCCTCATCTATTTCATGTGATGAATAAGTCATTTTCTCCACCTTTTAAATCAACTCCGGAAAGATTTTTCCAATAAAGTCTGGTATGTCTCGCTCTTGTACACTCGCCATTTCCGAGAAACTCATGCCATTCTTCAATAATAATTGAACAATTTCCCACCCCATAAAGTAAGCTTCTCTTTCATGTTGTGTTGTACCAGTACCAAATGTAAATTTTTCAACTGCTTCAGAAGAAGAATCATTTAGGAATTGAAAAGCACCTTTGAATATTTCTTTTTTATTTACTATACAAGAATCAAGCCATCCTTCTTTATATTCAATATACTCATAGTCTGGCTTCCCAGGAACTAGGTACTTACTAATCTGTGTCGCTAGGCCTTCTTGCAAAATAGTAGAGCCTATCGTACGTTCCCATTCGGTCGCTAAGTTTGCTGTATGAGTGTGGACAACATGCGTTAATTCATGTACAAGCGTGGTTTCTGTTATCCCATCTTCTATCGGTAAACACAATGCTAATTTCTTCTCATCAAACGGAGCAACAAATGCATTATTTTCCATTGCACCTACAAAGTAAATGACCACTAAATTAATCGGTTCAAAACATTTTAACAACGACTTAACTTGTTTTAAATAAAGTTGCAGTTTTGTTTCATCGGATTTCCATTGTTTTATTGATTCCAATTTTGCATCATAGTGTGGCCAAGCCTGCTCAAACAAAGATCTAGCTATTTTTCTACCTGCATCTCCAGGAGGTACTGCTGCGAAATTATAATGTTGCTCCCAAAGAGCCCATCTTTGCTCTTCATCTATCATTGGTTGAATCGCTTTATCATAAAAGTTTAAAAATCTTGGTACAAGATTAATTATTTCTATATTATTCAAAAAAACACCCCTATAACGAATATTATTCGTCATAGAGGTTGAAATATCCTTTTATTCAAATAGCTTGAAGTCAATGAATTCTAATAAGTAACTTTAATTCTCGGTGCAACATCATATACAACAGGATAACTTTCTTAGAGGGGTAGTATGCCCATAAACGGATGGCATATGCCCCTATCAAAACCATCCACCCGTAAAGCGAGGCTATTCGCGCATAAACAAATGAAATAAGCACATACCAACTCCATAAACCCATAAAGCAGTGCTATATGACCATAAAATGATGCTATCCGCCCATAAACGGATGGCATATGCCCCTACCGATTCCATAAACCCATAAAACGAAACTATATGATTATCTTGCACATATCCACCAAAATATCGCGAATTCCTATTCCTATATTGCGAGTATGGACATAATATTGCGCATAACTAATTATCTTACTAACATGACTTAAAATTTGGACTATGCATCGAATGAATTCTTCTATTGGCTATTTGATGACAAAAATAATACTTTTGCATAATTGTTTTCTCAGAAACTATTCTCATTCCTTCTAATTTTATCATTAAAAGCAGTTCATTTTGTGATTGTTTGCAATATTGCTATTATGGTAGTGTAACTATACGGAAAAAGGAGTTGTAAAACTAGCTATGAGTAAAAGAGTAGAAATCGGTAAAACTGGACTATTTGTAAATCCCGTGGGACTTGGTACCAATGCAGTTGGAGGGCATAATCTTTTCCCCAACCTAAATGATGAGACCGGCAAAGAAATAGTACGCACTGCTATTAATAATGGAATTGACTTTTTGGATACAGCCTTTATTTACGGTCCGGGAAGATCAGAAGAGTTAATTGGTGAAGTATTGAAAGAAACTGGGACCCGTCAAGAAATAGTTCTAGCTACAAAAGGGGCACATAAATTTTTGGATGGAAAAGTGGTAGTGGATAATAACCCTAATTTTCTAAAAGAAACAGTTGAAAATAGCTTGAGACGACTTCAAACGGATTATATCGATTTATTTTATATTCATTTTCCAGATGATACTACCCCCAAAGAAGAAGCCATCGGGTCGCTTTTTCGATTAAAAGAAGAAGGAAAAATACGGGCTATTGGTGTATCGAATTTTACACTAGAACAATTAAAAGAAGGTAATCAAGATGGATATATTGACGTCCTTCAATCAGGTTATAACTTATTAAAACGAGAGGCAGAGAATGATTTAATACCTTATACTTCCGAGCATAATATTTCCTTTATACCATACTTTCCACTAGCATCGGGTTTACTTACTGGAAAATTCGATAAAAACAGTACTTTTGAAGATGGCCGTTCCAAAAATCCTTTATTTCAAGGGGAAGCATTTGGTCGAAATCTTGAAAAAGTAGAACAATTGAGACAAATAGCAAACGATAAAAACGTAGCTGTATCTAATATTGTGCTTGCTTGGTATTTAACGCAAGATACTATCGATGTGATAATTCCTGGTGCGAAAAAACCGGAGCAAGTACTAGATAATATAAAGACCTTAGAAGTGCAGCTTAGCCAGCAAGAAATAAGAAAAATCGACCAAATCTTCCAATAATCTACGAAAAGTTGTCTTTTAAGTCATTCAATTGACTAAAAGACAACTTTTTTATCACATTTCGTGAATGATATGTCTCATTAAATATTGTATTTTCTACTAATAAATAGCCCACCCTCTTCCATCAATTGGCAGAACAAGACCATTTTGTCCTTAAACGAGACGAAAATATATGAAACCGCAACCAATCCTGATAAATTCGAGACCTAATTCACACAATCGAGACGAAATCACAAATTTGCCTACCTAATTAGGAGGCATCCATCACCGAATAGCCCCCTCAGAAATATACCCACTCATAAGGCGTTTCTTGGTAAACATAATAATTCAACCAATTTGAAAACAATAGATGCGTATGAGAACGCCAAGAATTTATTGGTTGTTTCGTTGGATCATCGTCTGGAAAGTAATTTTTAGGTACATCGATTTCAAGTCCTTTATTCCTATCACGATTATATTCTTCTGCGAGCGTACCTGCATCATACTCTAAATGTCCCGTGATCATAATATGTTTATTATCATCTGATATAACAAGGAAAATCCCAGCATCTTCTGACTTTGCAAGAAGCGTTAATCGTGGATCATTTTGAATTTGCTCCATAGATACGGCCGTATAACGTGAATGGGGAGCATTAAATTCATCATTAAATCCTCGAACTAGATTGATTGTTGGATCGGAAATTCGATGTGTGTATATTCCAGAGCACTTTTGAGGTAAGTCATATTTGCCAACACCATAATGATGATACAAAGCAGCTTGCGCTCCCCAACAAATATGTAAAACGGACGTTACATTTGTTTTGGTCCAATCCATAATTTGAGATATTTCTTCCCAGAAATCCACTTCTTCAAATGCTAAATGTTCAATTGGTGCACCAGTAATGATCATCCCGTCATAACGCTTATGTTTTATTTGTTCAAAAGTAGTGTAGAACGAATCTAAATGCGTTTTGCTGACATTTTTCGATTCATGCGTCGCCGTGTTTAGAAACGTCACATTTACTTGAAGGGGTGTATTTCCCAATAGTCTTAATAACTGTAATTCTGTTCGCTCTTTTTCAGGCATTAAATTTAAAATAATAATGTTCAAGGGACGGATATCCTGAGTGGAGGCGCGTTCTTCATCCATAACAAATATTTTTTCTTTCTTAAGCAATTCCGCAGCAGGTAACTGTGGAGGGATATTAATAGGCATTTATTTTGTCTCCTTTTCAGTGTATATAATATAAAAAACCCTCTCTTCTAATTGTTAAGAAAAGAGGGTGAACTTTTAAGCTCTCTGTTCTTATCTCTCAAGATTAGTAATCTTGATGGAAGTAGCACCTTTCTGACATAGTCAGAGGTTGCTGAAGCGTCAAAGGGCCATATCCCTCAGCTTCTCTTTATAAGAGTATATTATATGTTTGTATAAATTAATTATTTCATATTATCATTCTCAGAACATTTAAGCAACAAATGTTAAACAATGACACAAACTATTTCCAAATTGATTATTGAGTAACTACTATCTAGAACCTATGTTTACTGGGATTCCATCCATTGTCCAATCAAGTCTTCTAATTCTTTTTCTTTCACATTTCTGATAGTAAGTAGATTTTCATATTTTGGCCAGTCTTCTTCCACATCAATTTGCATCTTTAACACTAGTATTTCCTCTTCCAACAACCTAATATCTTCTTCAAAAGGTCGAATATTTGGAGGCTTAACTTTTGCTAATTTTATCGGATCTTTTTTTTGTATGATAACTGATGCAATTTGTTTTGACTGCTGTTCCTCCCATTTTTCACGTGCCCATTTGTATGGTCCTTCAAAAGTAGTAAGTTGACCTTGGTCTAACCATGCAGTTCGAGGAAATAATTTATTTAAAAAGTACCGATCGTGCGAAACCGCTAATATTGTTCCTTGAAAGTCATCCAAAGCATCCTCTAAAACTTCTCGTGAATCAATATCCAGATGATTCGTTGGTTCATCTAGCATCAATAGGTTGATATCTTGATGCATAAGTTGAGCAAGTCGCAGGCGCATACGTTCACCCCCACTCAAATCTCCTACTCGTTTAAATACATCTGGTCCGTAAAACATAAACTTTGCAAGTATGTGACGAGCGTCACCCTCTAAAACATTAACCTCACTACGAAACACATCAATTAGCTTTGCTTTTGGTTCCTGCGTTTCAAAGTGCTGGGATAAAAAACCAACTCGAACATTACTGCCTAAACGAACCTTTCCTGAATCCACTGGTAATTCTTGCAGAAGTGATTTTAAAATCGTTGATTTTCCTGTTCCATTTCGTCCAACAATCGCAACACGTTCTTTCCAATATACATGTAAATTTGCATCTTGAAGCAGCACTTTTTCTCCATATGATTTCGATACTTGTTCCATGATAACTACTTCTTTCCCACTTCTAGGAGCCGCATCAAACGATAAGCTCATCTTCTTTGGATCTATCAGTGGTTTCCTTATCTTCTCCATTCTTTCTAGTGCACGTTCCATATTTCTCGCTTGTCTGTGAAGCCCAGCGTTTGGCGGCACAGCCTCGTTTGCCCATATTCTCAGTCGCTTAATGGTTTCTTTCATTTTCTTTATCTTTTTTTGTTGTTCTTCATATTCTTGGAACTCACGCATTAATGCTTCTTCTTTTTCGATAATAAAAGATGAATAATTCCCATGATATAAAGTTATTTCTCCTTCTTCTAAGTCTGCAATTTTCGTAACAACTTGATCTAGAAAATATCGATCATGCGAAATAATAACTACAGTACCCGAATAAGAAACTAAATATTGTTCTAACCATTCAACTGCAAATAAATCTAAATGGTTTGTAGGCTCATCTAATAATAATAAATCAGGTTTCATTAACAAGAGCTTTCCAAGCATAATTTTCGTCTGTTCTCCACCGCTTAATGTCGTAAAGGGTTGGTGGACAAAGGTGAATAATTGCAGACCTTCTATGACTTTATTAATTTCCGAATCAATTGCATACCCATTCCGATTCGTGAATTCCTCTTGAATATCTCCGTATAGTTGTAGTAATTTCTCTAACTCATTAGGAGCTGCTGTGGATAGCTTTCCTTCCAGTTCTTTCATCTTTGTTTGTATTTGCATTAATTCCTCAAATGCTGTATTTAATACATCGAAGCCAGATACGTCTTCTGAAAATGAAGGTATTTGTGTTAAATAGCCAATTTTTGTACCTTTTTTGAAATGAATGCTTCCTTCGTCTGGTAATTCCACCCCAGTGATTAATGTCAGCAGCGTTGTTTTTCCACTACCATTTCGTCCAACTATCCCTAATTTATCTCCAGTTTTAATGCATAAAGACAAATTTTCGAAAATTGTATTTCCTCCGAGCATTTTACTTATTTCTTGGATAGTACATATCATATTTTCCGCTTCCTCTCATCTCTGATTTAGCTGGAAGCATTTTTCTGCATAGAAAAAAGACTGCATATAAGCAGTCTTCTCCCAAAATATGGTTCAGAAAGAATGGCTTATCAGCTGTGAAATTCATTTAATTGACTAAAAATGGACAGACTAGTCCCGTTAATACCAATTTCATGAGTAATCGCACAAGACGTGGATAAAAATTCCAATATAAATCTATGTGCATTCACAGCGTTCTTCATTCTTTCTTCACCTCCGTTCAGTTAGTTTAGAATATTCTATCACACTTTTTACTTTACGCCAAATTTTTTCCTTATTTATCTAAAAGATGGTCATTATTTTCATCTTTATCTGGAAGTCCAACATCATTTTCCATATCCACTTTTTTATTTCCTGTATTTGGCACCGTATTTGAATTTGCATTACCATTGATCTGGGTCTCAGGGTTAGGTGGTCCATTAGAATTTCTGTTAAAACCACAAGCAGATAAACTAAGCGTTAGGACAATCAGAAGGACGACAAAAAATTTCCGCATAACATCTCTCCTCATTTTTCATTATATTGCCCGTTAATTAATAAAATATGCGCAAAAAAACTCCAGCTGACTTTCACTGGAGTGTTAAAAAACAGGTTATTCTTCAATATCAAAGTAAATCTCGTCTTCGTCATTATATTCCGATCCATTTTCAAATAAAACGGTTGTACGTAATATTAAGTTTGTTACTTCGTTATTTCCATCAGGCAACCAACGTTCATCAGGCATAATTTCAAAAGGAATCATTTGCATGTCTTTTGATGCTGACGAGCCAACTAGTTCGATAGAATGCTTGGAAACGATTTTGGATATTTCTCCATTTATTAATTTAAAAACTTCTAGTTTTATGTTTTCTATTGATTCGTCATCGTGTACTCCGTCAATATAAATTGTTCCGGAAAGGTTAATCCCATGCTCAATATAAGGGTGATCCACAACTGTATCAATTTTAAACGTTTGTACTTTTATGGAGGATTCAAACTTCTTCGTCATTTCTCTCAGTCCACCTTGTTATTTGTATACTCATAATGTTTTTCTATATTCGATTCATATCTATTATAACGCTTTTTAAATAAGGTATAAAAATGTGAAACAATTACTTTTAATATTGCATACCCTGGAATTCCTAAAATTACACCTGGTACACCAAACAATGACCCAGAAGTAATTAAAACAAAAATAATCGTAATTGGATGAATATGTAGTGATTTACCCATAATTTGAGGGGAGATAAATTTCCCTTCCACTAATTGAACAACTGTCCATACTATCGCAAGCTTGATTAACATAAAATGTGGCGTAACTAATGCAATGATTGCAGCTGGTGTTATTGCTATAACAGGACCTAAATATGGAACAACACTTGTCACCATTGCTATTACTCCAAGTAACAACGCATAGTCCATTCCAATAATTGTAAATCCGATATAGATCATAAAACCTATACACATAGACACTAATATTTGGCCTTGGATATATGAGCTAATTTGTTTATCGATATTTTTAAATACGGAATGTAAATCATCCCTCATACGAGGTGGAAATAACTTCATAATATATTGTGGTAACTTTTCTCCGTCTTTCAATAAATAGAAAAGGATAAAAGGAACCATTACTATAGATAAGATAAAGCTTGTTACTGCACCAACAATAGAAGTTATTCCACTTGCAATACTTGCAACAGTACTTTGAAACAACTTGCTTATTTCAGTTGGTACATTTTTCAATAAATCCATTACATCATTTTCAATTTGTAAATAATAATCTGCTACAAAGGAGGTTCTTAAAAAAGTATCTAAAGAATTAAGCAATTGTATAAGGTAATTAGGTAATTCATCCACTAATCGAATGGATTGTGCTTTCAAAAATGGAAAAACTAAAAAAACAAGTAATGTGATTAATCCTATTAATGCTAGGAAGATGATTAATATTCCCCAAACTCGTGGAATATTAATTTTCTCTATGAGTCGCAAAATCGGTCTTAGTAGATAATATGCAATGACTGCTAATATTATGGGTAAAATCACATTCCCTAAAAATACAGTTAATGGAATGAAAACAAAAGATATTTTTTCGTACACCATCACGACTACACCAATTAGCAACAGCATTATTAGCGTAAAAAAGGTATTACGTCCTCCTAGAAATTTTATGTACCTGGTAGAAAAAAAAGAAGGTTTTTCAGGCTCCACTCTTATCAAACTTCCTTTCCTATGTACTTTTATTTTACGGAGGATGACGAAGATTAGCAATGCATAAGTATTACTTTTCTTCTAAAAATTCAGAAACTGCAGCTTTATTTTTTTCTTTATTGATTTCTATGACTGACCCAGCGTGAGAATAACTGTTAAATGAATAGGTTCCTTCTATTGGTATTGTTAATTTTTCAATATCCAGTTTACCGCTCGTAATCGCATCAAAAACTCGTTTAACCTTATCTGTTTTTGTATAATCGGTTTCTATATAACCTTCAGCTGCTCCTGCAAATTTGGGCACATTTGGAAAGTTTTTTATGGAAAGCACTTCATTTTTTAAAGCTTCCATCACGAGTTGTTGCCTTGATACTCTACCAAAATCACCTTCTGAATCATGACGAAACCTTGAATACCCAAGTAATTCTTTTCCAGATAAATCATGTTGCCCCTTCGTGAGCGATACACCAATTTTCTCAGACATATCTTTTTCTACATTAATAGGGACTCCATGAGGAGCAATAATATCTACTAATGATTCAAAACTGCTAAAATCGATTAAGGCATAATGATGAATAGGAATATCAAACATATTTTGTAAAGTTTCTTTTAATAAATTCACACCATCCAAATAATATGCAGTATTTAGTTTATACGATTTATACCCTGGAATTTCCGCGTATATATCTCGCATAAATGATATTATTTTCACATCATTTTTCTTTTTATCCCACGAGACAAGCATCATTGTATCTGTTCGAGCTTTATCCTCACCTCTTGAATCTACTCCAAGAACTAAAATATTTTCTCTATCCCCAACACTTAGCTTATCACCAGTAAAATTCTCCGTTTTTAGTTTTTCACCACTAGCTAATTTATAACCAATCGAGTACTGGGTAAACGTATAAACACCACAAATTAACACCGTAAATACGAGTAAAATCAGAACAATTCTGCCTACTCTTAACTTTCTTTTCGGCCTGGATCTAGTTTGACCTTTCTGAGTTTCATCCATGCTAAAATCTCTCCTTTATATACCTATCATAACGTATTATAAATCGGTAAGTTTCTGTTTTTTTGTCTATCTTCTCATGAAGTGGTAAAATAAATTTTACAAGATTAGGAGGGATACTAGTGATAGAAAAAGCAACGTTTGCAGGTGGCTGTTTTTGGTGCATGGTGAAGCCATTTGATTCATGGGACGGTATACATAAAGTGACGTCAGGATATATGGGTGGACATCTAGAAAATCCAACTTATGAAGATGTAAAAAAAGGTAATTCTGGGCACTTAGAAGTCGTAGAAATTCAATTCGATCCTACCATTTTTTCGTATGATCAACTTCTTGAAATTTTTTGGCAACAAATTGACCCTACTGATGGAGGAGGTCAATTCCAAGACCGCGGAGAAAGCTATACATCTGCTATATTTGTCCATTCGGAGGAGCAAAAAATACAAGCCGAAAAATCAAAAGAATTATTGGCAGCAAGCGGTAAATTTTCAAAGCCTATCTTAACGCCAATTAGAGATGCAAAAGTTTTCTTTGAAGCAGAAGATTATCATCAAGACTATTATAAAAAGAGTCCAAAACATTATAAAGAGGATCGTGCCCAATCAGGTCGAGATGAATTCCTTTCAAAAAACTGGAATGAATAACAAGTTAAATAGAGAATTTATAGCTGAACAATCATTTCATAGTTGTTCAGCTTTTCTTTCAGATTATAGTGTTTGAAATATTTACAAGAAATATGCGCATCTTGTCTTTACTATTTTCTAAATGAAATAAACTAAAAATTGGCTACACTTTGTGATCAACATTATACTTCTATATCACTCTTTAAAATATCAGTGCTCATAATTCCTCCCCTGTTAATTCTTCCTTAATAAAAATACCTAATTTACCGCCATTCATGTTATAATAATAGCATTGTGAATTTTAGGAGGTACTACCATGATTGCAGTAAGTAATGTAAGTCTTCGTTTTGGTGATCGTAAGTTATTTGAAGACGTAAATATAAAGTTTACTCCAGGCAACTGTTATGGATTAATAGGTGCAAATGGAGCAGGTAAATCAACATTTATCAAAATTCTTTCGGGTGAAATTGAGACCCAAGAAGGCAATGTAATTATGAATACAGATGAACGTCTAGCGGTTTTAAAACAAAACCATTTTGAGTACGAAGAATATACGGTTTTAGAAACAGTAATGATGGGTCATAAACGTTTATATGAAGTAATGAATGAAAAAAATGCTATTTATATGAAAGAAGACTTCTCTGATGAAGACGGCATGCGTGCGGCTGAATTAGAAGGTGAATTCGCTGATTTAAATGGTTGGGAAGCAGAATCAGAAGCAGCTATTCTTTTACAAGGATTAGGTATTTCTGATAGCATGCACCAAAAGAAAATGGCTGAACTAACTGGTTCTGAAAAAGTAAAAGTGTTATTGTCTCAAGCGTTATTCGGTAAACCGGATGTTCTTTTACTCGATGAGCCTACTAACCATCTAGACATTAAAGCAATTCAATGGTTAGAAGATTTCCTTATCAACTTTGATAATACGGTTATTGTAGTATCCCATGACCGTCACTTCTTAAACAAAGTATGTACACATATTGCGGACTTAGACTTCAGTAAAATTCAAGTCTATGTTGGGAACTATGATTTCTGGTATGAGTCAAGCCAACTAGCTACAAAACTGGCTTCTGATCAAAATAGTAAAAAAGAAGAAAAGATTAAAGAACTTCAAGCGTTTATTGCGCGATTTAGTGCAAATGCATCTAAATCAAAACAAGCAACTTCTCGTAAAAAAATGTTAGATAAAATAGAGCTAGATGATATTAGACCATCTTCACGTAAATACCCATATGTAAACTTCTCTATGAAACGTGAAATTGGTAATGATATTCTACAAACTCAAGATTTAGGCTACACTTTTGAAGGCGTAAGACTTCTAGAAAAAGTTAATTTTACATTGAATAAAGATGATAAAATTATTCTTCTTGGTGGCGAATTAGCAAAATCTGCTTTACTTCGTGTCCTTGCTGAAGAAGAAGAGCCTCAAGAAGGATCTATCCGTTGGGGTGTAACGACTACTCGTGCATACTTCCCTCTTGATAATGCAAAGTATTTTGAAGGAAACGAGGCTTCCTTAGTAGACTGGTTACGACAATACTCTCCAGATGATGAAAGTGAAACATTTTTACGTGGATTCTTAGGTCGTATGTTATTCTCAGGTGAAGAAGTGAAGAAAAAGCCCTCTGTGCTTTCAGGTGGAGAAAAAGTTCGCTGTATGCTTTCTAAAATGATGCTATCAGAGTCGAATGTACTTTTACTTGACGAACCAACTAACCATTTGGACTTGGAATCCATTCAAGCATTAAATAATGGATTAACTTTATTTAAAGGTGCAATGATCTTTACTTCACATGACCATCAGTTTATCCAAACAATTGCTAACCGTGTCATTGAAATCCGTGAAGACGGATCTATATTTGATAAGCAGTTAACATATGATGAATATTTAGAATGGAAAGACCAGCAAAAATAAATGCTTAAGGGGCTTTATCAGTCCCTTAAGCATTTTTTGTTGATTTCTTAATAAATCTACTGAGTAACGATCTTGCTGGAATTTTCCCAAGCAATGTGTTACTTGTTTCAGAAATCTTTTTTAAAGCATCCAATAGTTTCATATCTCCAACCCAATGTTTTTCAATTATTTCTGGAGAAAACTTATTTAACAACATATTTATAATAAAAGTTGCAACAATTATATCATCAATAAATCCACCTGGTCCTATCAAACCTTCCGGGAGTAAGTCTATTGGTGAAATGAAATATAAAATACCACTTCCAATTAACGTTTTACTCTTTATATCAATTCTATTATCTAGCATTGCTTTTATGAGTAAATGAAACAAATCTGGTGCAAACAATAAGTAAGGTGCTAACTTACTTTTTTTTCCGGATTTTGTAGATAAAAAATCAGATATTCTTAAACGTAACTTCTCATAAAAATCCCGCTGTTGCTCATATGTTGGCAAGTCTCTTTTTAAATCTATCTCCACAAAAATCTCCCCTTTCCTATTTAACTATACCAAAAAATGAGGTAAATGAAACATAGGACTTAAATACATGTCTAATACTACTAAAATAAGAAGCTCTAACACAGAATTAGCTTCCATTAACATTATTATCTAGTTAACTAAATAATATCCAAATTCAAAGTTAGTGCTTAAAACACAAACGATAAATAAAATTAAATGTGAGAAAGTCGTATAATATATTTCATAAATCTGCATAATTTTAGCTATCGGCAGACGCTTTCCGCGGAGTGAGCGATGAGCCATCGTCGCCGCCTAGTGCTCCAATCAACAAAATAATTATTGCACATTTATAAATAATTAAATGTTAGTTATGAAATTCACTCAACTATCTCCTATTTACTTTATAAAATATTCGTTTAAAGCATGTTGTAAAGTTCCGTAAGTTTTAGTTTCTTTTTCAAATGTGATACCTAACTTTACCATTTGTCTGACGACTACAGGTCTTAAGCCGGTGATGATACTTTGGCAACCCATCATGGAGGTTCCAGAAATCATTTTCATAAGCTTGTCAATTATCTCGGTTTCCATTTCCGCAACGCCGGATAAGTCAATTATTAAGGTTTGGATATGCAGTCTTCCTATTTCTATTAATACCTTTTCCTCAAGAATAGTGGTTCTAAAGGAGTCAACTGAGCCAATTAAAGGCAAAATACACATGTTAGGAGTGATCGGAATAATTGGAACAGATAAGTTTTCAACTACTTCTCTTTGTGCACTTATTAATGCATCCTTATATGTCGAATAATTAATGAAAAATACATTTAAAAAGTGATCAATTCTATTATTGAGTAGTTTCTCCAAATCAAAAATTGTATCTATAGTCAACTTTTGTGTAGCTTTGGTGTATTCCTGTATGAAACTCCACAGTGTTCTGCGAATAGCTTGAACCCATTCAAGTTTGAAATAGAGCGTCAACGAATGTGTTGCCCATGCAATTCCTTCTTGTTTTGCAAAAGCTTGAAGCTCATCTTGTTTCTCACCATCTATTACATAATAAATTAGTTTGTGTGCATTGTTAATAAGATCGATATCTCCAACTCTTAAAATATCATTTATTTTATCTCTTACATTTACAGCTTGGTCTAATAATTTACTTTCGAAGCGTTGTTTATTTACTTCAAAGAAATTATTGAAATTCTCATCTAAAAATTCCTTTTCCAAAGCTTTTCCCCCTTAAAAATAGTATTCTCCCACCTTTATAAATAACCTAAATAAGTATTCACTAAACTACATTGAGAAAACAATTTATCTTTTAATATCATACTTCTTATTTTCCACAAAAAAAGAAGCTCTCCATTGTGCGGAGAGCTTCTTTTCTATCATTATAGTTTTGTTACGTTTGCAGCTTGTGGTCCACGGTTGCCTTCTACTACTTCAAATTCAACTTTTTGACCTTCTTCAAGGGATTTGAATCCTTCTCCTTGAATAGCAGAAAAGTGTACAAATACATCATTTTCCCCTTCTACCTCGATAAAACCAAATCCTTTTTCAGCATTAAACCATTTTACAGTCCCTTGTTTCATCCCATTACCTCCAAAAAATTAATCAATACATGAAGAATAAAAAATTCACATATTCCATGAAGTACCGATATCACATCGATCACTACATAGGATATGTGAATTAAAAATACGGTTTCTCACTATGGATTGTTAATTAAATTATATCATTTGGATAAAAATAGTCAATAAGTATTTTTATAATTCTAAATCTTTTACTTAATTTCATTCCAAATGATTCCATGGTATATTTGGAGATCTTCATCACAATAATCGCAAAAACATTGTTCCTGCACGGACCAGAATGCCCAATATTTATCATCTTTGGCCTTTTCCATAGGAAACTCTTTTCGCAATTCATTCAGTCTTGTATTTAAATAAGCTATCCCCTCATCCTTCTTTTCAAATAATACTTTTTCAATTATATGCTCTTGCCAACCTTCAAATGCCCACCACGGTTCAAAGTCTGCCTTCATGTATATAATTTGATACATTTTATCCCCTCTAACATTAATTATTAACTCATATATTACTGCTATAATTTAGAAAGTCTACTTAAATGACTTAACCGAATAAATAAAATTGAAAAACAAGCAAATATCGGTTAAGTTATAGAGAATACAATTCTTGCGCCAAGGGAAAGGAGAAGATACTCATGAAAAGACGAGCACATATTCATACGTACGGTGATGTAAATGGTGTTAGTTTCCGTTTTCTTGTGAAACAAAAAGCACAGTCTCTTGGTTTAAAAGGAATATGTAAACAAAATGAAGAGAAAGAAATAATTATAGACATTGAAGGCAATACGAAAAGCTTGGAAGAATTTTTAAATTATATTCTAAAAGGTGTATCTCCAGTTACGAAAAAAAACTCATTTGAAATTGAATTTTTTGAGGATATAATTGGGTATACGACATTGAAAACAGACATTGTATAAGTACTTCTTTTTCTAGCAAAATGAAACCTTCTTCCTTATCATTCGTATTATAAATTGTAGATAAAAGGAGGTAACCAATTATGAGTGAAGTAGCTCATTCGTTCTTTCGACACTTTTTAAATATACCTATTATGGTATCATCCTGGTTCATCTTCTTTTTTTCATTTGGCTCAGGCTTTTTCCTTAGTTCTGCTCTTGGTTTAGGTGTTTATTTAGTATCGAATATTAGTATTAAGAAATTGCAACAACATAGAATTATGAAAAAACATCAATTGACACATTCTGAGTATTTCTTCATACAAAACCAATTAAAAGAAGCCAATAAAAAAGTCCGAACACTTAATAGTCAATACTTAAAAGTAAGATCAATTAGTTCTTTTAAACAATTATTCGAAATGAATAGGCTGGCAAAACGGATTATTTCGTTAGTGAAAGGAAATCCACGTAAATTTTATCAAGCGGAGAACTTTTTCTATGCTCATTTAGATTCGGCAGTAGAACTTACTTCTAAATATTCCTTATTAGTAGCTCAGCCAGTTAAAAACAGTGATATGAAATTTGCTTTACAAGATACACGGGACACACTACAAGCAATCAATATCGTAATGGAAGAAGATTTAAAAGACGTCCTCGCATCAGATATTGAGCAACTTAAAATGGAATTGGATTTTGCTAAGCTATCTGTCGGAGTAAAAGAACGACCTTTATATGTAAAAGGAGAATCAGAAGATGAACGAAAAACTAGCGAGTTCAAATAATGACTTTTTAATGGATGAATTATTAGATAGTCCATTTGAAATGACATCATCAAAAGAACAATCCCTCACAACTAATACAACTGAACCAACTCCAACAAAACTGATTGATCGTTTATCAGAAGTGGAACAACAAAAAGCTCGTCAATTGGCTGAGCAAATTCCTGCGGGTAATTATGAAGCAATTTTAACGTATGGAGCAAATGCGCAAACGGAGCTTTCCCGTTTTTCACAACAAATGTTAGACCATGTGCAAAAGAGAGATATTGGTCCAGTTGGTGATATTTTAGGCGATTTAATGCATAAGTTATCTGAAATAAATCCAGAAGAACTTTCTGCTCCAAAAAAATCAGGTATAAAAAAACTTTTTCACCGGGTAAATCGTTCTGTACAAGAAATGATGACGAAATATCAAAAACTGAGTACACAAATTGATCGAATTGGTATTCAACTAGAACATTCCAAACGTGGGCTAGTAGAAGATGTTCATATGCTGGACAAACTTTACGAACAGAATAAAACCTACTTCCAAGCTTTAAACGTTTACATTGCTGCTGCGGAATTAAAAAAAGAAGAAATAACGAACGTAACTATTCCCGAACTCCGTAAAAAAGCAGAAATTTCCAATGATCAAATGGCTTATCAAGAAGTAAATGATATGGCACAATTTTTGGATCGATTGGAAAAAAGAGCTTATGACCTACAACTGTCTCGACAAATTACGATTCAAAGTGCGCCGCAAATTCGTATGATTCAACAAACAAACCAAACGTTAGCGGAAAAAATACAATCGTCTATTATGACATCTATTCCACTTTGGAAAAATCAAATTGCGATTGCCTTAACACTTAATCGCCAACAAAAAGCAGTAGAAGCACAAAAGCAAGTGACAAAAACAACGAATGATTTACTATTAAAGAATTCTGAAATGTTGAAAGTAAACAGTATTGAAACGGCAAAGGAAAATGAACGAGGTATTGTAGAAATAGATACATTAAAGAAAACGCAAGAAAACCTTCTACAAACAATCGAAGAAACACTACGTATTCAAGCAGACGGTCGTGTAAAACGAAAAGCTGCAGAAATAGAAATCGGTCGAATGGAAGAAGAACTAAAACAACGTCTACTTCTTATAGCTGAACAATCACAAAACCGTCCTTCCTAGGAAAGACGGTTTTTTATATGCTTTGAATTGTACATTCTTCATAAGATTCATTACAAATCGATCCATGTACGGAGATAACTTGCTCTTGGATGGCGTGTTTGCTCTCTCATTGGCGGAGAGGCTCTCGGATAACGTGGTTGCTCTCACATCATCGGCGAGGGCTCTTTCACCGGCGACGTTTGTGAAGACAAGTTGCTCTTAAAATACGTTTATTCTATTCTTACGTACTTTTCACTACATGGTGAAGCATTTTCTTTAGTAGTCTTAACGTTTCTTCTGAAAATTTTTCTAAGGATGAAGCGGCGGCTGTCTTTTTTCCAAAGATTAAATGAAACAAATTTAATTGCTCTTCTGATGCTTCCGTATCATTTAAAAACAAATGCAAAACGGAAATATTCTTTCTTTCAAGCTCGACCACCGCTTCTGCTGTATCCATTATGCCATTTTGCGCATAACCAAATGCAGATGGCTCACCGTCTGAAAACATGAGAATAAATTTATGTTGTTCAGCTCTGTGTTCAATCCTCTTCCCCATCCATCTAAGTGCAAATCCATCACGGTTATCTTCATGTGCCTCTATTGAAAGAATCTGCAACCCATTATCTTTTTGTCCATCCTCTAACTTATGAACCCATTCAAATGTATTTGGTTGACTCTTTTCCGAAGCTTCAAATGCATCTTCATAGTGGACAACTACTTCATGTGTGATCTTTAACTTTCTTAATACATCATGAAATAAGAGAACGGCTTTCTTGGTTTCCTCCAGCTTATCTTGCATAGAAGCCGATCCATCTACAAGTAATCCGAATACTGCGTTTAGTTGCGTACTTGGAGCTGTCTTTTTATAAAACGGCTTTGGTCGCTCTTCTGTCCAGAGTACTGTCTGTTTAGAAGATAATCGCCCTTTTGCTAAATTTACTCGCTTCTCTATCTTTTTCTGTTCCATTCGTTTTTTCATTTCTTCTACGAATGCTTTTACGTAAGGAGCTTGTTCCTGCCGATATGATTGTAATAATAACTTATCATTTGAAGTAGGTGTCGAATTTAAACGTTTTTCTTCAAAAACAACATGTATATGCTCTTTTCCAAATGATTTGCCAGCTTTTTTAGCTTTATTTGAATTCTTTTTGTAATGTTCATCTTGCTTTAATTCTGTTGTATTGCCAGCTGATTGTCCTTGTCCAATCTCTGTAATATCATGACCCTCTTTGCCCTCTTCTGCTGAAATACTTTGATCTGCTTTACCATCTCTGCCATGCTCCAATTCATATTGCAAATGAACACCATTTTCCTGTTCATTTTCTCTATGCCAGCTTCGAAATATCTCTTCTATCGTTTCTTTCTTTGCCTCTTCCCCAGCTTCAGCATCTTTCATCCCTTGATGATAGTGAAAGGGGGTTGTAGGTAGATTAAAAGGTGAAAGAATAGAATAATAGTCATGTAAAGTATCTTCTTTTATATAGTCATTTAATAAATAATATAACGCATACACAACGTTAATAGATGATTGGGAGTCTTTATTTTCATATACTTTTTGTATAATATTATTTGCTTGTTGAAAAATTGCTGGCCCATCTACATGCATCGTGCCTTCATAAAGACTTATATAAATATAACTAATGAATACATCTGCTAGAAATCCTTTTTGGCTATTTACTACTAATTGTTGTTTATGAAAAGCCAAGTACATTTGAATTCGTTTTGCAAATAGCTTAACTGTACCTACTCTTTTTTTCTGGATCTTTTCCATTAAGCGAAATTCTTCTAAACAAAAGACTAATTGATCCATCCATTTTGCTAGTTTAACAGGACGTTCAGAGAGATATGCTTTCCATGCATTAATGTCAAAATATTTCCAAAAACCTTCAGTTAATAAGTAAATATCAGATATTCTTCCTGCATCCATCATACTTTGTTCTCTGTGTCTCCAAAAGACACTGATTGAGATCATTTGTTCTTCTGGTTGAAATTCCATTAACTTTCGTTCACTAACCATCAGCATTCCATTCTTAGTTAATGCTTTAGCAACATTTTCATAATGCATTAGTTGTCTTGCATCGATTGTTTCATTGTTAAATTGAATAAAACGATTAACAGAGGGCATCTATATACCTCACCTCATCCAAGAAGAGGCTAATTCTAATACTAGCTTTTTCTCTTGTTCATCTTCTAACTTTTCAGCAATAGCATAGGTAATTGCTCGTAGTGGTTCAATGAATTGGGACAGCTCCATAGCATGTTGTAGACTTCTAATAGAAGCCGCTTCTTCCGACAATAATCCTTGCTTCACTTGTTCCATTAAATCATCCGCTAAATTTAACATAAGTGTATGCAATTCTTTAGGAGCATAAGGATATAAATCTTCCCAAAGTTTTTCAAGTAGTTCACCAGAAATATAGGGAATAGAAAAAGATACAAAACGATTTTTTAATGCTTCATTCATAGGTGTCGTACCAATATATCCTTCATTTATCGCCGCAATAACGGAAAAATCAGGATGCGCTTTAATCACTTCTCCAGTAAAAGGATTAGTTAGCATCCTACGGTAATCCAATACGCTATGTAAAATAGGTAATGTCTCCGATTTTGCCATATTAATCTCATCTATATATAAAATATGTCCTTTTTTCATCGCTTCAATTACAGGTCCTTCCACAAACTCAATTGAGTTAAGTCCATCCTTCAAAACGATTGTTTTAAATCCTATTAATGCCTCTGCATCTAAGTCTACAGAACAGTTAATACTTTGCACCGGTTGCGAAAAAATTTGAGATACTGTTTCGGCAAGCTTTGTTTTCCCTGCCCCTGTAGGACCTTTTAGTAAAATGGGCTTTTTCAATGTTACGGCAATTAACACGTCATCTAATAAGTGTTCATTTGGAGAAACATACCCACCAGTTCCTATTAGTTGACGATCTCCTTCGCTATGGTTTCTATTTAAACGAATCTTTTTTTCTTTTTCAATCAGATCAATCATATATTAATTCTCCCTTTAATAAAAAAAGCCGATGAGATTCATCGGTTTTTTTATTGAAAATATTCTTTGTAGTAGCCACCTATTTTACCTGTATTATCGATGACAAATAGAAACTCTTCTGTCTCATTTTTTACTTCGTATGTTTTTCCAACAGTTAGTACATTACTTACTAAGAATTTTTTTGCATCTGTATGAACACATGTAACTGTTTTAAGTGTTGGTGAAGTAACCCAATTATTATGTATCATCTAACCACTTCCTTTACTTAATAGTATACGATTGTAATTCCCATAATTCAATAATTGCCTATAAAAAAATGCAGACATACCATTAGATATGTCTGCATTTTTACTAATTAAGAATTTAACATTAAGTCTTCTGGGCTTTCTAGAAGTTCTTTTACCATTTTTAAGAATCCAACTGAATCTTTTCCGTCAATTACGCGGTGGTCATAAGATAATGCCACATACATCATTGGACGAATTTGAATTTCTTCTCCAACAGCGATTGGACGTTTTTGGATAGTATGCATTCCAAGGATACCAACTTGCGTACCATTTAATATAGGAGTAGAGAGTAATGAACCGAATACACCACCGTTTGTGATTGTAAATGATCCACCAGACATATCAGAAAGAGCTAATTTATTATCACGCGCTTTTTTCGCTAATTGACCAATGTTATCTTCGATTTCTGCAAAGTTTTTACGATCTGCATCACGAACGATTGGTACTACCAATCCACCTTCAGTTGATACTGCGATTCCGATATCATAGAAGTTGTTTTTAACAATGTAATCTCCGTCAATTTGTGAGTTTACATATGGATATTTTTTAAGTGCAGCAACAACAGCTTTTGTAAAGAATGACATAAAGCCAAGTCGTACATCGTGATCATCAAAGAATTTATCTTTTTTACGAGAACGTAATGCCATTACATTCGTCATATCAATTTCATTGAATGTCGTTAACATAGCAGTGCTTTGTCTTACTTCTAATAAACGAGAAGCAATTGTTTGGCGACGGCGAGACATTTTCTCACGAGTAAAACGACCATCATCTTCTGGTGTAGCGGTAGCTGCTGTAGTAGGAGCTGCTTTTGTAGGTGCCGGTGCTGTTCCATGAGCTGATACGTCTTGAACACGTACGCGTCCCATCGGATCAACTGGTGAAATTTCACTTAAGTTAATGCCTTTTTCACGAGCAAGTTTACGAGCAGCAGGACTTGCAATGGTACGATCTTGTTCAGATGTAGTTTCAACCGCAACAGGAGCTGCTTTAGGTGCTTCAATTTGTGCAGAAGCTTCTGGTGCTTTTGTTTCAGCAACTGGTTCAGGTGCGGCTGATCCAGATCCCGCTCCTACTCTCGCAATTACCTGACCTACTTGAACGGTATCCCCTTCTGCTGCAAGTAATTCACTTACAACTCCAGCCTCTTCAGAAATTACTTCAACGTTTACTTTATCTGTTTCAAGTTCAACAATGAACTCACCTTTTTCAATTGTATCTCCTGGTTGTTTTAACCATTGTGCAATGGTACCTTCTGTAATTGATTCTGCTAATTCTGGAACTATAATATCTGCCACTTGAATTTCCTCCTCTAATCTTTCCTTGCTTAAATGCTTTTCACTGCTTCTTCTATTATACGCGCTTGTTCTACTTTATACGTATCAATATCACCTTCAGCGGTACTTGAACGGTCTACACGTCCTACGTATGAGATTTCTTTCCCATTCGCTAGTTCTAGTAAATATGGTAGTGCAAAATTCCAAGAACCTTGGTTTTTAGGTTCCTCTTGAGCCCAAACAAGTTGTTTCGCATTTGGATATTTTTCGATAATTGCTTGAATTTTTTCAGTTGGGAATGGATACAGTTGTTCTATTCGCACAATATGCAAATGTTCATATCCAGCTCCATCTTTCACTTTATCTGCTAAGTCAATTGCCAATTTACCACTTGCAAAAACGATTTTTTGAACCTTTTTCGTATTTTTTCCTAGACCTGGTTGTTCAATTACTGTTTCAAATTGACCTGTTGTTAACTCTGCTACATCTGCTCCTACTAATGGATGACGTAACAGTGATTTTGGAGATACGATAATTAATGGACGAATTGCTTCATCTTTTAACATTTTCGCTTGTCTACGCAAAATATGGAAATAGTTTGCTGCACTTGAAAGATTCGCAACCGTCCAGTTGTTTTCAGCAGCAAGTTGTAAATAACGTTCTAGTCGAGCACTTGAATGTTCTGCCCCTTGACCTTCAGCTGCGTGAGGAAGAAGCATCACTAATCCCGATTTCAAGCCCCATTTGGAACGTGCAGCACTGATAAAATTATCAAACATAACTTGTGCCATATTTGCAAAGTCACCATATTGAGCTTCCCAAATAGATAAAGAATTATTATCCTCGAGATTATATCCAAATTCATAACCTAGAACCGCTGCTTCGGTTAATGGACTATTGTAAACAACAAAGGATGCTTTTGCATCAGTAATATAATGCATTGGCGTTAATTCTGCACCAGTAGTTTCATCATGCAAAACTAAGTGTCTGTGTGAGAAAGTTCCACGCTGTGCATCTTGACCTGTTAAACGGACGGAATTTCCATCTTGTAAAATAGTTGCAAATGCAAGTGTTTCAGCATGACCCCAATCCACTTTCCCTTTACCTTTAAATGGTTCTTCACGACGTTTAAGAATTTTTTCTAACTTTTTGAACGCAGTAAAACCTTTAGGCCATGTAAGTAATTCTTCGTTTATTTTTTTCAACTGTTGCTCAACAACACCCGTTTGAATTTCCGGCATTCCATTTAATACTGCTTCAGGAATAACAATTTCATGTGCAGTGGATTGTGGAAGTTCTTTTACTCGGTCATATGCTTGTTGCATACCGCTAAAAATAGATTCATCTAAAGATTGTATTTCTTTAGTTTCAATTAAATTTTCTTTTACTAATTGTTGACCATATATTTCTCGGACCGTTGGATGTTTGTGAATAAGATGATACATCGTAGGATTTGTCACTAATGGTTCATCCATTTCATTATGACCATAACGACGGTATCCTAGAAGATCGATAACTACATCTTTTCCAAATTGTTTACGGTATTCATAAGCAAATTTAGCCACACCTAATACAGCTTCGGGATCATCTGCGTTTACATGAATGACAGGGACTTCATATCCTTTAGCAGGATCTGATGAGTAATAAGTAGAGCGAGAATCATAAGACTCTGTAGTAAAACCAATCATATTATTTGCGATAATATGAATAGATCCACCCGTTTGAAATCCACGAACACGACTATAATTTAATACTTCTGTTACGATGCCTTGACCTGGAAATGCGGCATCACCGTGAATTAGGATTGCAAATGCTGCATTCTTATCTTGTATTGGAAATCCTGGCATGCTAGTAGATTCTTGTGCAGCACGAGTTTGCCCTGTTACGATTGGACTTACTACTTCTAAATGAGATGGATTATATGCTAACTGGACAGTTAATCCCGATTTTGAGTGATAAGAAGCACCTTTATGGTATTTTACATCTCCATAGTATCCTTCTGATAATTCCAGCGACCCATCTTTAGGTAAGAATGATTCAGTTGGAACATGTGCAAATTCTGCAAACATCATTTCATAAGGTTTATTTAAAACATGTGTTAATACATTTAGACGTCCACGGTGGGCCATTCCAATGTTAACTTGTTTCGTTAGTGTTTTATCCGATTGACGTACCAATTCATCTATTAATACGACTAATGTATCTAAGCCTTCTATGGAGAAACGTTTTGCTCCTACAAATGTACGGTGAATGAATTTCTCGAAACCTTCAATTTGAGTTAAACGTTTTAATAAGTTTTTCTTATCATCTGCTGATAGGTTTTCTTTAATAACGCCGTTTTCAATTCGATTTTGTAACCAAGTACGCTCTTCTGGTTCCACAATATGAGCAATTTCAAAAGCAATATTAGTTGTGTATACTGCTTTTAAATGTTCGATTGCTTGCAATCCATTTGTAATATTTCTTGGTGCATTGGCAATAAGAAAAGTAACTGGTACTTCTATTAAATCTTGTTCTGTTAAATTATAAGTTTTAATATCGATTTTTGATTCGTTCTTAGGGCCATCATTAAGAGGATAAATATTAGCAGCAAGATGACCAGATGAACGAATAGCATCTGCTAGCTGTATAGCTCGAATAATCTTATCAAAATCATTCGAAGATCCTACAGAAACAGAAGAATTTGTACTTAATTCTGAAGAATTTCCTATGGAAGGAGCCCCATATTGTTGAAATAGACTAACTAATTCAATGTCCACTTCTTCCGGAGATTGTAGATATAAATCATACTGCTCCATTACATAACCAAGGTTAGGACCAGAAAAAGCTGACCAAGGTGATTGTTTGTTCGACATTTAGAAAAACCTCCAACATTTTGTGCCTTTTAGGCATTGATAATAAAAATTGCAATAATAATATTAATTGTATAAAAACAAGGAAACCTGTGTAAAACGTACACATTCTAAACACATTTACAGTTTACCACTATTTCAAGAGTACTTAAAGAACCTTTTGAAAGAACGATTTTTCCATTACCATCTTACTACTATCGCAAAAAAATACAATGCTTTTTTGCAAATTAAATAAGGATTTGTATAAAAAATTTCTTCAATTCTTTTCAAACATCACTTACTAGTAGTATATGGAAGATAAACACGGAACATTGCGCCTTCTCCCAACTTGCTTTCTACATCAATCTCTCCTTTATATTCCTTTACCAACATTTTAACAATACTTAAACCTAAACCGGATCCACCTTTTGATTTTGTTCTAGCTTCATCTACAGTATAAAATCGTTCAAAAATTTTCGTAATTTGATCACTAGAAATTCCAATTCCATTATCCGCTAAAGAAATAACCATGTTTTTAGCATTTCGAGTTACTTCAATCGTTATAATTGGATCATTTTCGTTGTATTTAATCGAATTATCAATCAAGTTTCGAAGGATTTGCTGCAAAGCAGTTGGTTGAATAGTAACAAAATAATCGGGATTAATTTCCATTGAAATAGCCACTTTAGGATGAATCAATTTATATTCTTTTTGTAAAAACTTTACCACCTCTAAAATACTTGTTTGAAATGTTTCTTCTGCATGTTCCCTTTTCGCAAGTTTTAACATTTCTTCCATTAACCTCTTCATTTTTTGTATTTCTTCTAAAGAGATTATTAAAGACTCTTCTAAAACATGTCGATCATCTTTTCCCCAACGATTAAGAAGGGACAAATGACCTTCTACTACTTGTATTGGTGTTCTTAACTCATGCGAAACATTGTAAATAAATTCATCCTGTCTGTTAATTGTTTTGGAAACTTCGTTCATAAGTTCTTTGTAAATGATTAACAATTCTCCTAATTCATCATTTGAAGAGTAATGAAAATTAACTTTTTCGGAAAACTTATGTTGCTTGGCCCGCTGCATCTCCCCTCTAAGTTCCTTAATTGGTTTTAATAAAATCGAAGACAAGGAATACCCAATAAGTGCAGAAATTAGAAGAGAAATAACCGCAAATATAAGCATTGCAATTAAAATATAGTTCATGAGCTCTGAGAAGCTATCTAAACTATGAGAAATTTCTACAAACCCTGAAAAAGTTCCAAAATTCAATTCTTCTACTTTATGATAAACAAGTTGATTATTTATCACATCTCTCTGAAATTCAGTAGAGGATTCTTTTGAGTATTCCGGGAAATTACTTGCATCATTTATTCGCAGTAATTCAATACCGTCTTTGTTTAATAATCGAATTGACTGCTTTTGATTGACAATTTGGTTTAACAATGTTCGATTTCTACTAATGTCTTGAATTGTTATAAATGGTCCTTTCGATTGTAAAGATTGTACTACTTCATTCAATGTATTTTGAGCAGTTTTCTTTTCTGAAATGAGCATCCAATTAAAAAGAGAAAAGTAAAGTATGACACACATTGTCAGAAAGCTTAAAAAGATAGAGATGGCAGAGCTATAGGTCCATTTTTTTTGAAGTGTCCAGTTTTTCATTGACGCATCACATACCCGACTCCTCTAACAGTTTCAATCATATGAGACATTTCCGGAATTTTTTTTCTAAGATGTCTAATATAAACATCCACTACATTTGTTTCTGCTTCAACATCATACCCCCATACTGTTTCTAAAATTGAATCTCTAGCTAGCACTTTATTTTTGTTTTCCATTAAAAGAACCAACAAATCAAACTCTGTTTTTGTTAGTTCGATTTGATTGTCTTGATAGAAAACTTGATGTGCATTTTTATCCACTAATAATTCAGACATAACTAATTTTGAATTCCGTTCATCTTCCCCACCAACCCTACGTAAAATCGCTCGTATTCTGGCAAGTAGTTCTTCTATAGCAAAAGGTTTTACCACATAGTCGTCCGCACCAGCCTCTAGACCCGAAACTCGATCAATTATGGCATCACGAGCAGTAATTAGGATGATAGGTGTGTTTTTTTGTTTTCTAACTCTTCTACATATTTCTAGTCCATTTAAACTTGGTAACATTAGATCAACTAATAACAGATCATAGGCTTCAAAAAGTGCATATTCCAACCCTTCTCTACCATCATGTACAACCCTTACTTCAAAGTTTTCATGCTTTAGTTCCAATTCCACGAACTTTGCTATATTCACTTCATCCTCAATGAGTAATATTTGTCGTTTCATACCTATATAATTCCCCTTTTAAAATAGTCGTTTGAGTTAGTATTTCAACTAAATACTTGTAATTTTCAAAAGTTTTTTTCACTTATTGACTTTACTCTAAGGTAGCTCCAATACTATAATATTGATTTTAGCAAACTTAGTAGGAATAGCTGCCGTTTCCTTGACATAAGTTATGTTCATATCCTCTTTTTTTACTAATTAGTGACACATAATGTTCAGTTAATTCATATACTAATTTCATATAGTTACTTGTAATTATTGCAAACGTAATATGATCAAATGATTTCCATTCTGCCTTGATTCTTGTATCCATCAATCATATGTATTTAGAAAAAAAGATACAAGTCTTTAGATTATTTTAGAAAATTTTTCTTCACAAAAAATTAACAATTTTTTTTTAGAAATTTATCTATGCAAATGGAACAAAAATTAGTATATTATAAAAGCAAATAATTTTATAAGACAAAGTTCGCTTTGTCGTGGGAAGGCAAATGGTGCGCCACCAGTTTTGAGCTGGTCCTAGTAGGTTCGATTCCTACCCCGAAATTTTTTATGCAATTCGAAATGAAAAATTTCAGGGACCTAGGATGATACTGCTCATTTATGGTTCTTTTGGGGGGCACTTTTGTTGATTAGAAAACGTGATTTACATGAATGTACTGCATTATATGAATTAATGGCAGAACCATCCGTACTTGCTTATGTACGCAATAAAGCAAGTTCAGCAGATGAATATTGGTTTATAACAAAACAGTTAATGGAAGAAGAAGAGAAAGGCCTTTCTATATCACGAACAATAGTTAGTGATTTCGGCCAACCGATCGGAACGATTAATTTGTTTGATATCGAAAATGGGGCAGGGTTTCTTGGTACTTGGATTGGTAAACCTTTTCAAGGGCTTGGATATAACAAAAAAGCTAAAGAACAGTTTTTACAGGAAATGTTTTTTGAGACAGATATTCATACAATCTTTTTACGTATACGAAAAAACAATGCGAAAAGTATACGGGCTACTGAAAAACTACCTTACGCAATGAAAGCTAATGACACGCATCCAAACATATATGAAGCAATAAATAAAGAAAATGATACATTCGATCTTTACTACATTCCGAAAGATTTATTCCACCTTGTTATGCTTCAAGAAAATACAGAAGAAGAACAAGCAATGTGATATAATTCATAAACTCCTGTCAACTATTTAGTTGACGGGAGTTCTTTATTTTTTAGATAATAAGTATATGAAATTGGAATCTAACGAATACAGTATCCACACCGACTTGAAGTCCTTCCGAATTGTTACTACCTAACGCAGGACTTCCCATATATTTTTACTCTTTCAGTCCACAGTATACATGAGTCAGTGAGAAAATATTATAGTAGATGGAACCTGAAAAAAAATAGATAACATCTATTGATAAAGAAGTGCTGAGCGGATGAAATTGTATCTTTGTCCGCTTTTGAATGATAAGGAAAGTATCTAATATCTCATTAACCAAACCTTATGTACCTTGTCTCTAACTATTCCAAGAGGGCACGGATAAACATTCGGCACAAGATTACCGAAAAAAGAGGATCTGGAAGTGAGGTAGTCACTTCCAGATCCTCCATAAAATTTTTCGTTAATAGTGTAGTAAATGTTTAGTCTACAGAGCTTAGGAATTGGTAATGAACAAATGCACTTATAGGCCGCTTGTGTTTTTCTTATATGTTAACAGTGTTTCTACAAATTGCGTTGGTGTTTTTGGAGATATAGCTCTGTACTGATTTGCTGTAATCTCGTCTGATTGTTGAACTAGTCTCGTAATTGATTCTAAAAACGTATTTGGAGTTAAGGCGTCTTCCTCTAACACAATTCCAAATCCTTTTTCTTCAAAGTAGTTCGCATTTAATAATTGATCACCTCTACTTGCATGAATAGAAAGGGGTATTAAAAGCATCGGTTTTTTTAGCGCTAAAAACTCAAATATGGAGTTTGAACCAGCTCTTGTAATAACGTAATTCGATATTTTTAATAAATGTGGTAACTCGTTATTAACATATTCATACGCAATATAATTCGGCTTACCTTTTAAGGACATATTTACATTTCCTTTACCACAAAGATGAATGATTTGGTATTTCATTGTTAAAACATCTATATTTTCATATATGGCCTCATTTATTTTTGCGGCTCCTTGGCTGCCTCCCATTATTATAATGGTCTCTTTATCAGCTCTGAATCCAGTTAACTCCTCTGCAGTAAAGGAATTTCCATTTAACAAATCTGGGCGAATAATTGCTCCGATAGAGGAAGCTTTTTCTGCAGGCAAGTATTTCAACGTCTCATCAAAAACTGTAAAAACATGTTTTGAAAAGGAACTAGCAATTTTATTAGCAAGCCCAAGTGTAATATCAGATTCATGAATAACTACTGGTATGTTTGCTAGTTTTGCTGCAATTACAACTGGAACCGAGACAAATCCACCTTTTGAGAATACGAGAGATGGTTTTACTTTTTTGAGTATTATTGCGGCTTGCATAGTGCCATAAAGGACTTTAATGGGATCGGAAAAGTTCTTCATAGAAAAATACCGTCTAAGCTTCCCATTTGAAATCGCATAATATGGTATTTCCGGGAAGTTTTCAGTAATTATTGTTTTTTCTATTCCATTAGAAGAACCTATATAATGTATTTCATAGCCTTTTTCTATTAATTCAGGAATAATTGCTTGGTTTAATGAAACATGTCCCGCAGTTCCTCCACCTGTTAAAACAATTGTGTTATTATTCATTAATAATCTCCTAACTATCTTATAACTTTAAAGGATGTATGCAAAATGCAAGAAACAAAAACATTATCAGAAAAAAGTTTTCAAATGATCAAAATAGTCGTCCCAATATTAGTCACTCAGGTTGCCCTGTATTTAATGACTTTTTTCGATGTTTTAATGACGAGTAAATTTAGTATTGATCATTTAGCAGGTGTTTCTATTGGCTCATCACTTTGGGTGCCAGTATATACTGGACTAACCGGTATTTTACTAGGCATTACGCCCATTGTAGCACAATTAATGGGTGCGAAAAAGAAGGAAGACGTACCCATCTTTGTGCAACAAGGATTTTATATTGCCATTGTGTTGGCAATTGTGATCTTTTTCGGTATTTTAATGTTTATTGATCCTGCGTTACAACTCATTCCGCTTGAGGATAGTGTACGCGTCGTGGCAAAGGATTATTTATATATGATGAGTATTGGACTTATTCCTTTATTTCTCTATAGTGTGCTCCGTTCTTTTATTGATGCACTAGGAAAAACTCGTGTATCGATGATTATTACGCTGTTATCTGCTCCTATCAATATTGCATTAAACTATATATTTATATATGGGAAACTTGGAATGCCTGCACTTGGAGGGGCCGGTGCAGGGTTAGCATCTGCACTTACATATTGGGTAATATTATTTATTGCGATCTTTATCGTATATCGCAACAAACCTTTTGCTGAGTTAAGGATATTCCACGGTTGGAGTAAACCATCCTTCATAAAATTTAAGGTTTTAACTAAAATAGGATTACCAATTGGATTGTCTATTTTTGCTGAAACAACGATTTTTTCTGCTGTTACTATTCTTATGAGCACTTATTCAACCGCTGTAATATCCGCACACCAAATTGCCATGAACTTCACCTCTCTGCTTTATATGGTTCCATTAAGTATAGCCATGGGAACAACCATTCTAGTTGGTTATGAAGTTGGTGCCAATCGTTTTAAAGATGCAAAAACCTATAGTTGGTTAGCAGTAGGTACAGCCATATCGTTTAGCTTTATCTCTGCAACGATATTACTCCTATTTAGAGAACAAATTGCAACTATTTATACGAATGATCAAGCAGTAATTACGTTGGCCGTTCAATTTTTCTTCTTTGCGGCATTATTTCAGCTTTCAGATTCTATTCAAGCTCCAGTTCAAGGAGCACTTCGAGGTTATAAAGATGTCACGATTACTTTTATAATGGCTATCGTTTCGTATTGGATTATTGGGTTACCTACTGGATATATTCTAGCAAATTATACTTCTTTTGAACGATTCGGCTATTGGATTGGCCTTATTGTTGGTCTAACACTAGGAGCTCTCACACTTGGTTCAAGACTCATTTATTTACAAAGGAAAATCAAAAAAAACGACGCGTAAAAGTGTCGTTTTTCAATCTGCTATGCCTGTTTCAATAACTTTTACTTGCACAATTGGAGTAATAGTTAAGGTTGGATATATTTCATTCCATTTATTTTTCTCAAATACATTTGGATGAAAGGCCCTTGCATAACGACCTATTCCAAGAGCGTCACAATTACTATCGTGTAATACTTTTAAAATTTCTTCCATTTGTTTCGTAAATGTTTCTTCTAAAAATTTTTCTATTTCCTGGATTTCTTTTTTCTCTAATAAATGATTCTTATAATATTCCATTATTCCTATTTTCATTTTATAATGTATTTCAATATGCGTACCGTCCCATTTCATTTTCCTTTGTAAATTATCAACTCTAATCGTTAAAGGGACTTCTTTGTGTGTGAACGTTAAAAAAGGATACTTCCCTTTCTTCTTTTTCATCAGCTGCAATACGATGGAGTCATCTTTATTTAACGTTTTTCCCGAGAATTTTTTCCCGCTAAACAGAGCAAGCCCTAATAATTCTGGAATATTCTCTTCTTTGGACATTATGATATATGGCAAAGTTAAGTCAATTGCTTCATCCTTTAAGTCAGAAAGAGACTGCTGAATATCCGCTTTAGATAAAACAGATTCTAGTTTAAATCCTTCTACAAATTCACTGTAATAATTATTTACATCGCTACCCATTTTATCTCCATATTGAATAAATGGTGCTGTACTGCCTTCCGTAATTATTAGCACAGTATTTAATCGGCTCCGAGAATTTCGATAATAAGCATCTAGATAGTGATCTAAATCACTTTTTACTGTGTCATCGGAAAGTAATATACTTGTTAATTTTGACAAATCCAATCTTTCATTTACTTTTTGATCTACTTTTTGAGCTACGTCCTGTACAGATATACCCTTAGCCGATAACATTTCAAATTGCTCACTTTGATGCTGCTCCCCTGGCAACCCAAAATAGCCTGTTAGGTTACCTATTTCTCCGTCGAACCCAACCATAGGTATACTCGCAAAATCTTTGTTTAGACGTTCATCCCAACACCCACTTAGTAGGAGTATTACAATTATTAATATACTTATATTTTTACTCACGCAATGACTTCCTCCATCCCTTAAAGAGGATAAATAATGGCAGTAATATCCCAAAAAACAAATGTCCATACGCTAGTAAATCATTTGCTGTCTTTAATATCTCCCGAGACAATAAAAATAGAGGACAAATAAATATGACAAGATGTATAATTACTGTAAATTTAAAATGCCGTTTATGCATTGTTTTATATAGGTGAATGCCTAAAAATATAAATAACGCAACCGTTATTATGCTCCACATCATCCAAATATAAGTAAAAAACAAATCTAATCGTTCTACAAACGTAACATCTTGCGACTTTAATAAAAATGTTATAGCCACTGGAATAAGTTTTAATTCTTCCAGCGGAAAAAATAGAATGGTGAACATTATTGTAATTAAAAAAAATAAAGTTAGAGCAAGTTGATAGGATAGAATCTGTTTTGTCTTTATTTCTCTTTTGTCTTGCACGAATGGTCGTAATATTAAAAAGGCTTCCAAACCGATAAAAGCATTTAATGATTCCTTTGCTCCGCCAATCCATTGGTCTTTTTGTATATGACCTATAGGGAACAAATTAGTCCAGATTAAATCTGGAACAGCAAGAAATAATGCTCCTAAAAACAATATGATGAAAGGAATTAAGATAACTGAAATATTTAATGGCACTGCGTATTTACTTATATTTACATAGAAAGAAATGAAAACGATTAAACCAATAACTATAAAATGGGGTGTTAAAGGAAAAACCCAAACTATTAACAAAAAATCGATTGTTGCCAAAAAAATAATTACTACAACATACCAATAAATTTGAAAAAGCCACTTTTCGAATTTATTTAATTGAAAGTACTTATAATATTTATTAAAAATGATTAGCAGTACACAATGTAGGAAGCTGACTATGGTGAATACAATCCAAGCATTTTGTTCGGCAGCTTTTATCACTCGTGTTTGAAGTGTTATAAAAATTGTGCCTGTTTGAATAATAAATAAAAATAAAAATAATTGCTTATTAGACACTGTCCATTTATTCATTTTTCTTCAATCCTTTTTTGAAGAAATAAAAGTTTTTTTGTCCCGTATTCGACTTATAATATGGAACAGGGAAAAACACTTCTAATAACTTTTTTGGTTCAAAAGGTATTATAGGAGACAGATATGGTCGATTTAAAGACTGTAAATTTAACAGATGGATGAAAAGGATAAGCGATCCCATGACAAGGCCAAAAAAGCCGAATATCGAGGCTGCGATCATAAAAGGGAATCTTAAAATACGGATCGAAGTACTTAACTCAACTGAAGGAACTACAAAGCTAGCAAGTGCAGTTAAGGCAACGACAATTACCATTAAATTAGATGCAAGACCAGCCGAAACGATTGCATCCCCAATTACTAATCCTCCTACTACCCCAATTGTTTGTCCTACAGGACTAGGCAATCGAATACTCGCTTCACGAATAAGTTCAATCGTTATCTCTAAAAGAAATGCTTCGAATATGGGACGAAAAGGAACATGACTAACGGAACTCTTCACTTCCTCACCCAAATCTATTGGGACAATTTCAAAGTGGAAACTAGCTACAGCAATATAAAACGCTGGTAAAAAAATAGCTATAAAAAAACTAGCTAAACGAACTAATCGATAAAAAGAACCAACCAATAATCTCCCATTAAAATCATCAGGAGATTCATAAAAAGTGATTAAAGTTGTTGGGGCAATTAGTGCAGTAGGATCCGAATCTGCCAGGATGGCAATTCTACCTTCTAATATATTCGCAACTACTCTGTCAGGTCTTTCTGTGTTTAAAAATTGAGGAAATGGGGACCAAATGGAATCCTCTATGTAGTCTTCTAACTGTCCCGAACTATATAACATTTCTAACTCTATTTTAGATATTCTTTCTTTCAATACTTCCAAAGCTCCTTGATCTACTTTAGTGCGCAAATATATGATGGATACTTTTGTATTAGTTGTAGATCCAATTACTAATCTTTCTATTTTCAAATCCGGTGTACTCATTCTTTTTCTTATTAAATTTATGTTTACTTCTACATTTTCTACAAAACCATCCTGAGAACCTCGAACTACATATTCACTTATCGGAGATGAAGGTGCCCTTGAAGAAATTTTAGGCATTATTACACGAAGTATTGTATTTGATTTTGGGAATATAAGCACAGTCTCTCCAGTGGAAATACTTTTCTCTAATTGCTCAATTGAAAATTCTTCTTCTTCTGAAAATGGAGTCTGATTCCAGTTTGGATCATTCGATTCGTATCGCAGTTGTATATGATTGATTTGTTTCAGGACACCCGCTGTATCAATCATCGTTGCATAATAGCAAAGTATAACTGGATCATCATTCCATTGTAATTCCTTTGTTATAAAATCAAAGGAATGGGAGAATGTATTTTGAAGTAATTCCATTGTTTCTTTATATACAATCACTAGATCACCTCTTCCTCTTGAAGTATGTGCTCTAAGTTTTGAATATAAACGCAAAAGAGCCTATCAAGTGTAAAACTTGATAGGCTCTAACTCTATTATTTTCCTATAAATTGTTGTGTCCAGTAGAATCCACTATCAGATAAACCAACTCCGATTTGTGTAAACGATGGATTCATAATATTTGCTCTGTGACCAGGTGATTTCATCCAAGCATCTACAACTTCAGCAGCGCTACGTTGTCCCATAGCAATGTTTTCTCCCGCCGAACTGTAAGTGATACCAAGAGATTTCATTTGATCAAATGGAGAACCATATGTTGGACTAGTATGATCAAAGTAGTTTCTATCTTTCATATCTTGTGATTTTGCCTGAGCTGATTGAGTAAGCTTCACTTCAATTTGTAAAGCCTTTAATCCTTCTTTTGCACGTTCTTTGTTTGTTAAATCAACCACTTCTTGAACTGCTGCCGGTACTTTTACTTCCTGATTATTATTCGTTGGTGTTTGTTCAGTTACAGGCTGTTTCACAGGAGTGCTTGGTGTTGATGTTACTGGTTTTTTTACTGGTGTAGATGGTGTTTCAGTCACCGGTTTTTTTACTGGTGTAGATGGTGTTTCAGTCACTGGTTTTTTTACCGGCGTAGTTGGTGTTGATGTTACTGGTTTTTTTACTGGTGTAGATGGTGTTTCAGTCACCGGTTTTTTTACTGGAGTAGATGGTATTTCTATTACTAGATTTGAATTTAATAGATAGCTAAAGTTATTAAGATCTTTCCAGTCAAATTTATTAATAATATTATATGGTGCATTCCATTGATATGTGACGACTGCTTTTGCCTCGGAAGTAGTATGTGAATTTCCCGTTGTCATCGCTGCATCTGCTGTATTTGTTGAAAACAATAAGCCACCTGCTAGTAATCCAACAATGATAGAATGTTTTTTATTCATTTTCATTTCCTCCTTCTTTTGTGCACCCCTATTGTAAACATAAGATTGGAGGAAATTTTTCCATAATATTTACCAACACGTCCAATTGGATTAAAAATATCGATGAGAATAACAAACTATAAAACTATTATTGGTTAACTTAACCAAGTAGATCAAAATTTACACTTCATATCCTGTTGACAGTTTTTCATATTCTTCTTTATAAATGTCTAATAGACATTTTTGTTCTTCAGAAGATAGTTTACTTGATTTAATTCTCGTAATGGCAAAACCATATTTTGTTTCAATGGTCCGCCTTGCTCTTGGATGTGTAAATTCATCCATTAACTCACTTTGAATAAATTGTCGAACCTCTTCTTCTGTTCGTACTTTTTCTAATTCCACTCTTCCTTTATATAACTGGTGAAAAGCATTAATCATATGAGCTCTCTCCAATAATTTCGATTCTATCTATTTGGTCCCCAATTAGAACGATTTGGGGCTCCATCTTCATAAATTCTGGCAACCATTGTACCATTCCATATGCATATTGAAATAGATAGGGGTTTTTATGTCCCTTTAATGGAACATAGCCCTTTATCCGATAAACTGTGTCAGGAAGGCTTCTTACCCAGTCTTCAAATGAGTCTTGATCAACCGCATCAGAAAAAGTGTGTAATCTGGAAGAAAGAAATAGTTGTTTTCCAATAGCTGTTTTGTTAATGCCTTTTTCATGAAAAGTTGCTTCCAACTTCGTAATTAATGCTAATGGAATCTTACTATTGGAAGTTTGGATAATTGGTGCCGCATTATTTAAACTCTGTATTTGCATAGTAACTGAAGCAACTTCGGAATCGGAGAGTAAATCCGTTTTATTTGCCACAATTAAATGAGCATGTTTTATTTGTTCCAGAAAAAGCATACGTGTTTGTGGGGTCATTTTGTCTCTTTCAAGCCATCTTTTACAATCGGCTACGGTAACAATGCCTTTCATATTTAACTTGCTTGCAAAGAGTGGAGAAAAAACAGCATCCATTGCCTCAACAGGATGCGCAGCTCCTGTTGTCTCTATTAATAATACATCGAAGGTTTCTCCCTCTAATAACGTCTGAAGTTGGGCCTCCATTTTCTCAGAACCTGTGCAGCAAATGCAGCCTTCCAGCATTTCTTTTAATGGCACATCGTTATCGACTACTCTGCTATCAAAAGCTAATTTCCCTAACTCATTCATAATGACTGCCGGCTTTAATCCTTCCGCTTTAAATTGAGCGATTAAATGAGCTAATAAAGAAGTTTTTCCACTTCCCAAAAACCCACTTAATAGGTAAACATCTTTCATACTATCTTCTCCCTTCTTCATGTTGAAAAAGCTGACCATAAAGGCCAGCTTTTAACTTTAAACTATTACTTATTCAGAAGCTTTAAAACCACTTCTTTGGCTTTTTCCAATTGTGGATCATCTTTTACTATTTTTTGGCGAAGTTTATCCATTAAGATGAAAGAAGTCTCGCCTGTCAACTCACCCGTTGTGGCAATATTATTATCTGTCTGAAATTTTTTCACTGCTTTAGCAAACGGAGCATCGAAGTTTTCATTCATTTCGCCAACTTCATAACCTATTGCTTCCAACATTCCTTTCGCATTTTGGACAGCTTCAGAAGACTGATTTTCTTTTAATATTACGGATGGGTCTAGTGGAGCAAGCATTGCATAAGAAGGGTATTCCACAACATAGTTTGGAGCAATCCCTTTCTCATGAATCCAATTACCTTTTGGTGTTAACCATTTTGCAGTTGTAATTTTAATGTTCGATCCATCTGGTAAGTCATTTACTTGTTGAACTGTACCTTTACCAAAAGAATTTAACCCAACCAATGGTACATTAGCTGATTCACTCAGTGCCCCTGCTAATATTTCGGATGCAGATGCACTGCCTCCATCAATAATTAATGATACTGGGACTTTCACTTTTGTACCTGGTGATGCAGTTGTTACGTCCGTATTTCCTTTTTCTTCAATTTGAAGAATTGGTTTTCCATCCTCAACGAATAAATTAGAAATATCGATTGCTCTATTAAGAAGTCCTCCTGGATTTTGACGCACATCTAATACTAATGCTTTCATGCCTTGTTTATCCATCTCTTTTATAGATTTAACAAGTTCATCATACGTATTTGTCGAAAAGCTTGAAATGATGATATGCGCTACATTATCTCCAACCATCTCAGCATAAACCGTTTCTATCGGAATATCATCACGAACAATCGTAATATCCGTCGTCGCATTTTCCCCACGTTTAATCGTAAGGCTAACTTCGGTTCCTTTATTTCCACGAATTAATAACACAGCTTCGGAAGCAGTAAATCCTTTAATCTCTTTTCCATCAACCGCCATAATTTTATCATTCGGCAATAGCCCCGCTTTTTCAGCAGGAGAATTTTTAATCGGAGAAACTACCGTTATTACACCATCTCTTTCTTGAATTTCCGCACCGATTCCTTGGAAACTAGACGAAATACTTTCATTGAACTGAGAGGCTTCTTCCTTATTCATATAATCAGTGTACGGGTCATCTAGTGCGTCAATCATTCCATTTATCGCACCATTAACAATCGCGTCTTGATCTATATCTTTATAGTATTCTTCTTTTAACTTATCATAAGCCACATACAACTTAGAGAACTCCGCTCGCTCACTTTGCGGTGCATCTCCCCCTATAACTTTGTCCTTGCCGAGAGTTAAAGACAACATCGTAACAGCTGCAGTCGCTATTATTAAGGCGAAAATCAAAATTAGAAAAACAAATGGTTTCATCTTAATATACCGCGATGCTGGTTTTACTTCTGAAGAATTTAGCTCTTCATTTGATTGGTTTTGTTCGTCCAAATTTTTCACCCTTTTCACAAAAACTAAAAATTATTTTAAAAATAGACTGTCATCGAAATGACAGTCTATTTATGAAGATGATCTACAAAAGAAGAAATCTCCCTAATATTGACGGACAATTTAACGATATTAGTCTTGAATTGCTGCTTCTAATGCAACAACAATCATATCGTTGAAAGTAGTTTGACGCTCTTCAGAAGTAGTTGCTTCCCCAGTAATGATGTGGTCACTAACTGTTAATACAGAAAGAGCTTGACGACCGAATTTCGCAGCTAACGTATAAAGCGCTGCAGATTCCATTTCAACTGCAAGAACGCCATAGCTAGCCCATTTTTCATTTTGTGCATTTTCATTGTAGAACAAATCTGCCGTAAAAACATTACCTACTTTTAGACTTAATCCGGCTTCTTTACCAACATTATATGCTTTATATAACAAGTCAAAATCTGCAGTTGGTGCATAGCTTACATCATCCAATAACACTTTATTCAAAGTAGAATCTGTTGAAGCACTTTGAGCAAGGATTACGTCACGAACTTTTACATCTTTCTGGATAGCGCCACAAGTACCTACACGAATTAATTTTTGAACATCATAATCATTCATTAATTCATGAACATAAATAGAGATTGAAGGAACACCCATTCCAGTACCTTGAACTGAGATTCTCTTTCCTTTATATGTACCAGTATAACCAAACATATTACGAACCTCGTTATATTGAACAACATCTTCTAAAAATGTTTCAGCAATATATTTTGCGCGAAGTGGATCTCCAGGCAGCAAAATTGTATCCGCAATCTCACCTTTTTTTGCACTAATGTGTATACTCATTTATTTGACCTCATTTCTATTACTTATCGGCTTAATGATACATTTTTTTTGATTGAATTGCAACGAAATTGCTAGCTACTTGCTTCTTTATAAAGTTCCCAAAGTTCATCAAAAACGGTTGCACTCATATCTAAGTGTGCAAGTTCTTCTATATATTTCGATAAAGAATCAAAAGAAGTTTCTGCTTTCGGAAAATCATGTTGATTAAACATAGCTTCTGCAAAGAGTGCTTTTTTATCCTTCTTTTGTCCCCCACGGTATTTTAATGCATAAAGATAAAACGATTGTTTCATATTTCACCTCCATCTTTAGTCATGAAGTCACAGAAAAATTAAAAAACATGTAGATAAATCTATCTAAAACAAGTAAACTTAAAAATATTAATAGGTAATACATGTAGAAAGGGTTGATATGGTTGTTAAAGGGGATCCGAAATAAATTAAAACCATTAAATTTACCAAAAGTAAATAAACATGAAAAGAAGAGAGCTAAGGAGAAAAAAACATCTTTCTTAACAATTTTTAAAAGTAAGAAAAAGATAGAAAGAAAATCTTACGCAGCAACAAAAACTAATCTCTTTAATTCTATAAGAGGTCGTGTACTGATCATCTTTTCCATACTTATAATAATCCTAATTTCTATGCTTGTCTTAACTTCTAGCAAAATGTATTCATCCCAACAAGCTTTAGAGAAGTTTACGAATGAAGACATCAAAGAGCAATTGATGGTAAATCAGATATCAACCGAAATTGCTCAACTGGCATATGCAGAACAAAGTTATATTATAACCGGTAAGTCAAATTATATGGCAAGTCATAAAAAATATAAAGATGCAATTATTACTCATTTAAAAGAATTACATCTAATTTATAAAGATCGTACAGAGGAATTACAAAAAATACAATCCATTAACCAATTTTTCACGACGTACCTTCAATACTCTGAGCGGGTAATTAAAATTCGCGATGAAACAGGTATTGAAGCCGCTCAAAAATTAGTAAACGCTGGCAATGGGAAAACTGCCATGAATTATGTAGATGTTCATATTGCTGCTATGAATGAAATACTAGCTAAAAATAATGCGAGTCAACTTGACCTTTTAAAAAAGGGGAATAATACTTCTTTATTCTTATTTATCGCATTAACCATTTTTTCAGTAGCATTAACAATTTCATTTGGTATTTATCTGTTTCTTTCTATTAAAAAAAGTACTTATGCTATTAACCGATCTATTTTAGATATTGCCCAAGCTGGTGGTGATTTAACTCGACGCGTGAAAGTTCGATCTAAAGATGAATTTGGTGAAATCGCGGAAAGTACTAATGTGTTAATCGCTTCTATTGCTAATTTAGTGAAAAGAGTTAGTTTACTTACTGAGAATGTATCAGCGAGTGGTCAAGAGCTTATGGCTTCTTCAGATGAGACAGCAATTACTATACAATCTATTGCAGATTCAACGAATGAGATTGCTGTTGGAAGTGAACAAACGATGCGGAGCATGAATATCGCCATTCAAAAGATGAACTCACTCGAAGAAGCAACAAGATACTTAAATAATGATGCTCAAGCTGTAAAAGAAGCAACAGATCAAATGATGATTGCTGCACGTAAAGGGGCCGAATCAGTACATCACTCCGGAGATGTAATGATGAAAATTGAAGAGACAATGGCGAACACTTCACAAACTGTTCAAGCACTCGGTACAAAATCGTATGAAATTACTTCTATTATTAAAACGATTACTGCAATTGCAGAACAAACAAATCTACTTGCGTTAAATGCTGCAATTGAAGCTGCGAGAGCAGGAGAGCACGGACGTGGCTTTGCAGTTGTGGCGGATGAAGTTCGTAAGCTTGCTGAGCAATCTCAAAATGCTGCAAAAGAAGTTACGGGTATTGTAACTTCAATTCAAATGGAAGTTACTTCTATTGTAAAACAAAATCATGAAGGTGTAGATAATGTGATTCGTGGTGTAGAAGTGGCGAATGAAACAAATACATCTTTAGAACAAATTATGAATCAAACAAATGAAACTATTTCAATCATTGATAAAATGGTAAAACAAATTGAAGAGACGCTTAACTTTAGCCAAGAAGTTGCTGCTTCCTTTATTGAGGTTAATCAAATTGCAGAAAATACTGCGACCAATACTGAAACATCCGCTTCTGCTGCTCAAGAAGGATCGGCTGCTATGGAAGAAATTAATGCTTCTGCAGTAGAATTATCGAACCAGGCAGATGAACTTCGAAAAGTAGTAAATGAATTTAAATTGTAAATAAGAAAAGTGCAAGTTCTTTAAGTGCATCTGGTCTTTCCTATTCCTCGAGTGCTTTGGACTAAACATTGGCTACACTATTACCATTATAGTTTTGGCTCTTGAAGAGACTGCGTCACTTCAGGAGCCATTTTTTTTGATAATCTTGTAGCGGATGTTTGTCCGTCGCCCTCTTGGAATAGGTAGAGAGAAGGTACATAAGGTTAGAATAATGAGAGAATTTACCCTTTCCTATTCTTTTAAAAGCGGACGAAGATTCAATTTCGTCCGCTCAGTGCTTCTTTATCAATAGATGCTGCCTATTTGTCTTAAGTTCAACCTACTTCCCACTTGCCGTCTAGGTATCTATCATTTGGCGCTTCCGACCCTAAAACAAATACCTCCTACACTTTATACATTCAAGTGTAGGAGGTATTATTGGGTCTCAAGTATCTTGAAGTATTTCTTGCACAGGGGCGCTTCTAGAACAACTTCAAGTAATCTTCATAACCTTCTTCTTTCAGTTGGGTCTTTGGTACAAATCGCAAAGAAGCTGAGTTTATACAATAACGTAATCCTGTTTCCTCTGAGGGACCATCTGGAAACACATGTCCTAGATGAGAATCAGCAGTCTTACTTCTAACCTCTACCCTTCTCATTCCATGACTCTCATCGGAATGTTCAACCACTTCTTGTGATTCAATTGGTCTTGTAAAACTTGGCCAGCCACAACCTGCATCGTATTTATCCTTCGAATGAAATAATGGTTTCCCTGAAACGACATCTACATAAATCCCTTCTTCAAAATGCTTATCAAACTCATTTTGAAAAGGCGGTTCTGTCCCGTTTTGCTGCGTCACATAATACTGCATATCCGTTAATTTGTCTTTCATTTGGAATCCCTCCATGTTTTCTCGATATATGCCGCTCTACCAGAACCGACATAATACCTATTATAATGTGCCGGATTTTTCTTATAGTAGTCTTGATGGTAAGTTTCGGCTGCGTAAAACTCTTTTGCAGGAAGTATTTTCGTTGCAACTTTTAACTTAAATTTTTTAGATTCTTCTAAATCTGCTTTTGATTTTTCAGCTTTTTCTCGCTGTTCATCTGAATGATAAAAAATCGCAGTTTGATAAGAACTACCTTTATCAAAAAACTGTCCATTTTCATCGGTTGGATCTATATTCATCCAGAAGATTTCTAATAATTGATCATAAGAAAAAATCACTGGATCATATGTAATTTGAACAGCTTCATAATGACCCGTGTTATTAGAACAGACTTGCTCATATGTTGGGTTTAGCGTATGTCCACCTGTATAGCCAGATATTACACTTTCAATACCTTCAAATGTATCAAATGGTTTAACCATACACCAAAAACAACCACCTGCAAATGTTGCCTTTTCCATATTATTTCCTCCTCACTCATCTGGGATTACTATTTCTAATGTAATAACGTCTTCAGCTAAATTCAATTCTTTGGCACGTACATGTACACCAGAAGCCATTGGAATATTTGCTAATTGTATTAAAACTTCTTTGTCAGAAGGTTTGACAACCATCCAATTTGGAAGTTGTATGGAATCTTTCAGTACCTTTAGCACTGTTTCTGGAGGGAGTTTGACTATACCTATCTCTAATGAAGATTGTACTAATCGAATATCACCGTTTTCTTCAACAAAAGGTTCAAAATACATTTTCACTGGAATAATACTCCTAAAAGCTATTATTTCAGAAGTCAAAATCACTTGATCTTTTAGTTCTAATTTTAAAGGTAAAGTTTTCTTACCCACCGCTTTTTTCATAAACGTATTAGCAATACCTTCAAAATCCTCTTTTGTAGAGTTTACTGTAAGTACATTCCCTGTATAATTAGTTGTTTCTAACTGTTCTTCCGATGAATCAGATGGAATTGATATCCAATAAAATAATCCAACGACTAATCCAATTAATATTAGTACAAGTAAAAAGAATGCTATTTTCCATTTGTTCATCTCTTCAACTCCTTAAAACAACAATTCCCTATCTTGCTCATCTATAAAACCACATTCTACTAAGGAATTTATGATTTTTTCTTCCATCAATTGATATCCTTTGCTATTCGGATGAAAAAAATCTGTGTGATAAACTAGATTTGCATTTGTATCAAAAAGTTTTACTATAGGTACAAAGCAAGCATTTTCATCGTCTTTAGCAATATTTTCTATTGTATCGTTCCATTCATTAATAATTGTATCAAATTCACTAGACTCTTCCGCAACAATTGATATTGGATTATAAAGACCAATTAACACAATTTTTCCTTTACTATTAATCTTACGAATTTTATCAATAATTTTCATATAATTACTTTCAAACGAAACTAAACCTTTCTCAAATGATTCTACCTTTAAGTTAAATAAATCTTTTTTTACAATTTTCATTAAATCATTTCCACCAATAGTTATCATCATAATATCTGCATTTCGAATTGCATAATCAATGTCACCTTTATTTATAAGTTTTAATAATTGGTCACTTCTTCTACCTCTTAACGCAGTATTGGTTAAAACAACGTCTTCTATTCCTTTATATTGCAAAAACTCTGTCTTTACTCTTCCTATATAGCCTTCTTTTTTTAACTCATCCCCAACACCTTTTGTAAGGGAGTCCCCGATTCCAACCATCTGTAATGTTCTTGGAAAAAAAGAAAAGGGAATAACATATTCTTCGAAAGAAATAGATTCTTTTTTTGTAAAGTCAACTGCAAAAGAAGGTTGTTTTTCACAACCAGCTAATAAAATGATACATGCTAAGTAAAAAATGTACTTCATTCCTAACTCCTTTCGATAAGAAAAGCACAAGAAACAACATTCTTCTATGACGAGATTCGAGCAAAGAAGTAGAAATTTTTTCCTTTTCATTTGATAAAAGAAAAGCAGGGATAATTCCCTGCTTTTCCATTACTTACTCCGTCATATACATAAAACCAATCGCGCCAGGTCCAGTATGTGTGCTAATAACAGGTGAAGTAAAAGAAACTTGAATGGAATTGAATCCGGATTCCTCGATCAGCTTCATTAATGGCGCTGCCATGGCTAAACCGTTGGCATGAGATATTCCAACCGCTTTAACTATTTTTCCTTTAGTATCTTCTGTAAACTGCTTAAATAAATAACTAACTACTTGTTTATGGCTCCTAACTTTTGCGATAGGTGTATAAACACCCCCGGCTAAGCTAGCGATTGGCTTAATGGATAATAACGAACCTAATATGGCAGTACCTTTCCCAATTCTCCCGCCTTTTACTAAATTTTCAAGCGTATCTACTACTACATACAAACTTGTGTTTAATTGCATTTTCTTTAACTTTTGTAAAATTAACTGTAATGGCTCACCCGAAATTGCCATTCTTGCAGCTTCTTCTACTTGAAAAGATAATGCAAAGGAAATAAATTCAGAATCAATGACTGTGACATCAGATTCAGACATCTTTGCCGCAGCTTGTGCAGACTTCACTGTACCACTCATACCACCGGTCATATGTATCGATAGTATTTGATCTCCATTTTCTCCAAGATGATCATATAATTCTTTAAAGACTCCTACTGCTGGTTGCGATGACTTAGGTAATTCTTTGGATGTACCCATTTTTTCTAAAAACTCGAGGGGTTGGATATTTACTCCGTCAAGAAATGATTCTCCGTCTATTTGAATAGTTAATGGAACCACATGAATATGGAGGGATTCAATCAACTCTTTTGATAAATCTGCCGTTGAATCCGTTACAATATGAATTTTAGACACAAAATCCCTTCTTTCCTTTATACACCTATTATAAGAAGAAGTGTAGTCCTATTTAAACTTCTAGCTATGGAATGTAATTTTTCTAAACAGTTACTCATTTTATTTTTTGCAAATCCTTCAAGCGTCATTACCTTGGGTTCTTTCTTTCCTACAATATATGACCAGAAAATTAATATTTGAACTTTTGCTTGATATTTTAAGGAGTAATTTTTAACATCCTAAATTTCAGGTAAAAATCTTCCCTTTCCTTTTTTCATATATCAAATAAGCATACGTTATCCCATCATCTGTCTGCATATCCTTTGATACTTCGACTAGCAACCATTCATCTTCTCTATAAGGGGGAAAGAAAGTATCTCCTTCAAATACATTCTGTATAAATGTAATGTAAAGACGATCCGCTTTTGGTAATGTCGCTTTAAAAATTTGCTCTCCCCCGATGACCATCACTTCTTCGTGAAATGATTCTGCCAATTTAAGTGCTTCTTCAATTGTACTAACTGTTTCAGCACCAACAACTTGATAAGAAGGATTTCTTGAAATAATGATATTCTTTCGCCCAGGTAGAACTCTTCCAATGGATTCATACGTTTTTCTACCCATAATCATTGCTTTATTCATTGTTTTATTTTTAAAATAAGCTAAATCACCAGGTATATGCCAAGGCATTTTATTGTCGAGTCCTATTACTCTGTTTGCATCATGTGCCACGATTAATGAAATCAACCTTTTTCCTCCTTTCTTATTCTAAACTGCAATTGGTGCTTTAATACGAGGATGCGGATCATACCCATCAATGGTAATATCCTCTAGTCCAAAATCAAAAATAGACGCTTTTTCGGATGATAATAAAAGGGTTGGCAATGTTTTTGGCGTACGCTTTAATTGCGTTTCCACTTGTTCCATATGATTCAGGTATATATGCGCATCCCCAAGTGTATGAACAAACTCTCCAACCTCTAAGTTACATTCTCTAGCGATTAAATGTGTTAATAATGCGTATGAAGCAATGTTAAAAGGTACCCCTAGGAAAACATCCGCACTACGTTGATACAATTGACATGACAGCTTCCCTTTAACGACATAAAACTGCATAAACGTGTGACAAGGAGGAAGTGCCATATCATCTACTTCTGCTGGATTCCATGCTGTAATGATATGTCTACGTGAATCTGGATTTTTTTTAATTTGTTCAATTAAATTTTGGACTTGATCGATTGTTTGTTCATTTTTACCTGGCCACGAACGCCATTGCTTTCCATAAACTGGACCAAGGTCACCAAATTCCTTTGCAAAGTCATCATTCGACACTATATTAGAACAAAAGACTTTCATCTGTTCGTCCACTATTACTTTAAATGCAGGATCATTTGCAGCCCTAATCCCAAAATTAGTCATATCTGGTCCTTCATAACTTTCACTTTTCACCCATTTTTCAAATGCCCATTCATCCCAAATATGATTATTAGCTTCTATTAATGTTTTGACATTAGTGTCCCCTTTAAGAAACCATAATAACTCGCTCACTACTAAACGAAACGCTATTTTTTTTGTAGTCAATAGTGGAAATCCTTTTGCTAAATCAAAACGCATTTGATAACCAAATAAACTTTTTGTACCAGTACCCGTTCTATCTTCTTTCATTACTCCATGATCTTTTATATGTCTACACAGATTTAAGTACTGTTCCATTGAGATGCCCCTTATCGTTACTTTTTATTCTTGCATTCATTATAACGAAAAAATGCCCTCTTGACGACAAGAGGGCATTGAAAGTTCAGGAAAGTCATTTAGTAGGTGTGTTTTTGGACCAGAGTACATTTAGTTTTGCTTTGTATAGTTTTAAAAGATAACCCATAAAAGAATCAACGTTTTCTAACTTTCGAAGGTTTAATGTCTTAAAATTTTAGTATATTACAGCATATCTTTTGGGGTAAATTTAAGCTTTTCATTTTAAAAAACTAAAATCACCTTCCTTTATTGGTGAGTGTTTTTTTCATCTATTTTTCTAGATAATTCTACAAAACTTTCGAAGTTTTCTTTCGGCAAGTAAGCAAGGCTATTTAAAGCATTTATAACCTGGTCTCTAGGATATTTTCCTAACATTTCTTCTATTAATTTTTCTATTCTATCTTGCTCCAATAAAATCACCTTCTTATTTATTCTATTACAGTTACAACCACCATATCATCTAACTGCAGCACAAACGATTTGAATGTATCTTCTATTTAAGTCTACCCAAAGATTTTTAAAATACTTATACGTACACTTGTTCTCTCCTCTTTTAATTTATTATACGAACGTTTGCATTTCAATTTTTTATCGCATCACTTTTTCTTTATTTTTTTAATTTTCAGAATATGTATTTACGTGTAAATATATTAGTGTTATTTTTAAAGTAGTTAGAAAATACCACTGCAAGGGGTGTTAATTTGAAATCAGAAAACATCATGATACGCGTACCTACTTTTTTAAAACAAGATTTCATGCAGAATATAGACGCGAAACACATAAACGCATCTGCTTTGATTAGAAGTTGGATTGAAGAATACATCAAAGAAAACAAGGAGGAAAAAACAATGTGGGAATTCGAAAACTATACAATACACAAAGAAACAGACTTATTGCGATTTGAGAACAAAGATGGTGTCATCATCGGTTACGTACAGCTAAACGACTACGACGAAGTTGAAGATTTGAACAATGGGGCGAATCCAATCGAAGAAGGTTGGAAGGACGGTATGGGAAACATTATTAATATAGAAGGTTGGGGTGGCAAAGAAAAGTATCATAAACCAATATTAGAGCTGCCGTCGGAAGGATTGGTTTGAGAAAAATAAAAATAGAGACTTACCCACAATTAAATCTGTGGATGGGTCTCTTTTACCGTTAAATACATTTATTACCCAATTTCTTTTTTTCGAATAAGCTCTTCTAACAAAAAGTAATAGGCTGTACCTGCTAAGAATAAAATGTTTAATCTAATACAGTAACGTCTACTATATCATCTAGCTGCAACACAAAAGATTTAAATACATCTTCCATTTCGATTTTTCTTCTATTTAAGTCCACCCAGATAAATTTTCCGATATGAAAAATAAAAGCTCCGTCTTTCCAAGTTTTTATTTCTACCTCAACATTTCGTTTCATTGCTATTTGGATATTCTCTTGGATGATATCTAAATCCCATTCATTCAGTTCTGGACGTGGTGTTTTCTTTTGTTCGTCGATATATTCACGAACGAGTTTTAAGTGTTCTGGAAGCATCATGGCTACCCATTTTTTAGATCCTCTATCTCGTACTTTCAATAAATCCAATTGATGATCCATCATTTCATCTAAGTATGCCATTAGATAACATCCCTTTCACGTTTTACGACTGGAACAAATGCGAGTACGTTTTCTATTTTGAAGGTCCTTTTGGTATTCCTTAAAAAGCAGTATGCCTTAAATGTAGTATCGTCCACACTTAATACCTTAACTCTCCTTTTGCTTATTTCTCCTGTATTCGAAATATAAATCATATCTGCCAGTTGACCGTGATCTAAACACTTCAAGATATTTATACGCACATTCGTTCTCTCCTTTTAAGATAGTATATGCGAACGTATGTTTTTTATGCAACTAATAAAAAAGAAGACCAGTCCGACTGGAATGGCCTCCTTTAATATTACAAGCTCTTTCTTCTAGAAGAATTGTCTTGTCGTACTCCTTAAATTAAATACTATTACCGACTGAAATTAAAATCTCTGCGATTATTCTCTCTGCATGGACATCTGAATTCATCATTGTGAAGGTGATTTCGATCATCACGATCCATATTACTAACTATATTGAGGTTATTTCGATTATTCTCTCTGCATTGACATTGAAACTCATTGTTACGGTTGAAATTAGATCGTACTTCTCGACATTCACAAATCAACTCTACCTGACGTCTTTGTCTTCTTCTTCGTCTTCGATTTTCATTAAACATATACTATTCCCCCCTTACTTTTTAATAAGCCGGCCAGCCTTCTACATATAATATGGACGAGGACGAGTATTGAGTGGACAAATTGTCTGATACAACTAATATATTTATTACAAACTCCTGTTTACTCCTACTGAGTTACGTAAACTATCATAAACTGTCAAGTTGAATCTCATAAACAATATTCATACAAAAATAAAGAATATAGTAACTATTTGAAGAATCGTTCTACAGGTCGTAGTTTTATTCGTAATAAAGCAATATAAGAGGATTTTGGCGAACTTGAGGAATTGATTGAGAAAAGTCGAGAAATATTAAAAAGCGACCAACTCGATTAGGAGAAAGTCGCTTTGCTAGAAGAGAAGATACAAAATGGGGTTGAATTGATATCATTTTACCAACATAATTAATCAACTCTAAAGACCGTTATGTCGACCAAATAGTGATACTTGTCAAGGCTGAAACTCTCTCGATTAATTCAAGTAATCTACATCGCATTTGTTTAGTACGTCATAAAACTTGCTCCCACGATAATTAGTAAGATAAATAACACTACAATCAACGCAAAGTTCGAGTTGCGTCTCCCGCCGTATTCGCCTTCATTTCCGGACATATTATACCACCTCCTTTTGCATTTCTATTTATAAATTATGAAAAGATTATGTTATGGATAAGGTAAATTATCTAGTATCGATGAATTTAATTAGTTGGGTTTTTGGTGCCCATTTAAACTAAGTGCAGAATTTAGGAAGCTATGTTTAGTTAGACTTCCAAGAAAAATATAAAACCCCACCAACAATTGTGAGCAGAGCAGGGCATGATATTGTATAGATCCTTAGTTTCTAATTTATTTAGCAATGGCGCTAGTATGGTAACTAGCGTAAGCATTGTATTGTCTTTGATTTCGTAATTAGCAGCTATCATTCCGTGTTTAACTAACTTGTCTTTTTCTTTCTGTTGCCCTAGTGTTAATACTATTTTTTCTTGCTCGACCATCGTTTCCTCCTTTTTATCTACATCTTGTTTGAATTTATCCCACAGTGAATTGTTCGCAACAAACAGTGCTGGACAGTTTTTTCCTGTTACATCATAGTGCCTATAAAGCGGTTTCTATCCGAATTTATGTTGTAACATTTGTACAACCAAAACTGTTCTTGCAATCGTGTCCGGATGAATAGTTCCATCTTTCTCCACGCACATCTCTATTCCGATGGAGATTAAATTTGCATTACCTCCAGGATAATAAGAGGATGTTGCTCTTAAAGATGGAATTAATGGACCTTCTTTTCTTTCGTTCGCGTGGAAGGCTACTTCGTCCAATGGGATTAAGTCTAAAGCTTTGGTCCTATCCACAAATAGGTGTGCGCTCGTATAACGTTTTTCATCTTTTGGCAACTTATCGTTATCGTTTGGGAATGTGCTATTAAATTAAGTAGAAATGATTATCCGCGGTGCCGCCATTGTTTGAAGTGTAATGAAGCACTTCTGCAGCAACTCTCAACAACTTGTTCTAGTGCGTGTTGTCGGATGGATTTTAATATGTTTTTGTTCGTAATTTAATGCGACCATTATTCTTTCCCTCCAGTCTCTTGTTCAATTACCTTCAATTTATCTTGAATAATTTTTGGTACAGGTAATCTAAGTTCAGCGCTGTTTTCCAATAAGGATGTGATTTCATAAAACACATAAAAAAGAGCGTAGCATTAGCTAGCATCCCATTTAGATTTAACATTTGATCCATTAAGTTAGAGGTGATAATCACACCAAAAATAGTTATTTTTTTTAGATATCCGATGAATGCCGTTTTGCTAAATAACCTCTTGTTTTTGATTGCTTTTGCAATGCCTGTAATAACATCGATAAGGATTAATAAAAAATCCAAAAACTTAAAGCTGCCGAACAAATAAAACCTTACTATTTCAATATTTTCTAACGTAATCACCATGGTGACCACTTTCCTAATTTTAATTTTTACAAAACAAAAAGAGCATCCATGTAGATGCCCCTAGAAATGATTATTTAATTTTGCTTACGACGCATTATGTTCCATTTACGTAGCGAATAAAAAAGAACGCCAAGGTTGACGTTCTTAATTTGTTATTGGGTAACATTTATTAAATATTGACCTTTTGTCGAACCATCTTCTGCTACCACATCCAACCAAGATACATAGATATGAGATATTGTATCTGAATCTGTATAGATATAGTTATCATCACCAATATTAATTCTAAATGTGTAACTTTGATTAGTACCATTTAAGGAAGCAATTGTTTCTTTAATTTTAGAGACTGTTTCAGAAGCATTGACTGATATGAATCCAGTCAACTCATCCACTTTAACTACATTAATATCCCTTGAAATAATCTTTGTTACAGATTTTGGATCTGGTTCTGGTTCTGGTTTTGGTTTTGGTATTGATTTTGGTTTTACTGTACCATCACTTATGTTCTCAAACCTATCTTTTGCTTGTTTGTAATTAGTAATAATATCCGTTACTTTTGAACCTTCAGGTATAATTAATTTTGCTATTTTTGTACCTTCACTTACTACTAATCTTGCATCTTTATTAATTACTTCAATCTTATTAATATTTCCAGTTGTATTTAAAATAACTTCGTTACCAGTTGTAATAATTATTTTGTTAATATTACCTTTACCATTAAGTACTACCTTGTTTTTAGAAGCTACTTCAAGAATATCAACAGTCGCATTTAGTTCAACAATTTCAGCACCATCTTTAATTTTCATATACGGAATCATCATACTATTTTCTACATTTATGATTGAATCCTCAGAAATCACTATATCCTCGATGTGATCACTTTTTTCGAATTTTATTACTGATAAATCTTTTGCTGATGCAAACGATGATTGAAAAACAAACAGAAAAATTGTAAAGCCAACAAATACTAGTAATTTTGTGATAGATTTCACATTACATCCCCCGACTTTCTTACTATTTTCATAAAGTTTATCACAGTTTTTTTTCTTGTATATACTCTTAACTTTTTCTCGTTTTTAACTTTATCAGACCCCACTCTAAAAAAACTCACAAAATATCAACTTCTAAAATAATTCTAATTTTACTGCATTTTTGTTTTATATAAGAATAAAAGAACCCCAGAATGGACGTTCTAAATGTTGATTGTAATTTTTTGATGCTTTGGATATCCTTTAAATTAAAAAAAGTTCTTACCCCTTTTTCCAAAAGTATATATTACTCCTAAAACAATGCAGAAGGCGAAAATACAGAAAGAGAATATAACAAATATTAGATAACCCGTGCCCATAGAACCAACCCCTTTTTATTTTCATAATATCATGAATTTTAAAAAAAGTTCAAGAAAATAACGCTGGCTTATGCTGCGTTTTCAATGGCTATTCTATATACTTCTGGTACATCTTTGAGTGTGATTAGCCCCATATCAATTAAGAATTTATAGCTTCGGACTTTAATTTCAAACATTATTAGTTCCTCCTAGCAATACTAGTTACCATAGATCTGCTAACTGTTCCTTTAGCCCCGCTATTTCGCCATCCTTCGTTTTTGGCTTCAATTCCGGATGTTCAACAATCTTACCATTTTCTAACTTATGCCATCCCCCAAGGATTTCTGGAGGAAGCTGTGACGCTTCGGTTTTAACATAATTACTATGTGGATACTCTATAGCATCGGTAAACCTTTCATCTGGCTGTACTTGCAAATAAAATTTTGTCATTTTATATTACCCCAATAGCTTCGCAATTTTTTAGTCTGTCCACTTGTACCGCTCTCTTTTGCATAGCCCAGGACACCTTTAATGGCTATACCATCGTGTTTCTTTGCTGATAGTATTGCGCTGTAAACCTTTGTGTATGGACTAGTTGATTAGCTTTGCAACAATTGACCAAAACCTGGCATAAAATACGTACCGTATATATCCCCAGTAGTATTGACATTAGGTAACTGAGGTATCAATGCATAATTGGTACCTTGGGCATTTTGTTTAAAAATTTTAGGATATAGCGTTGACGTAGCTGTGAATGCAAAAAACTTCCCGTCATCAGAAAACTGAACGTATTGAACTGAACCGCCGATAACAGGTGTTTCCAACGGTAATAAGTAAAAACGTCCCCACTTACGGAATATAACTATTCACAGGTTGTTGGGTCATTGTAAGCTCCACCTATCAATAAGAACTTCCCGTCTGGTGAGAACGCTAAAGTATAGGAAGGTCTACCAATGGGCGGCATTGTACTAAAGTTAGCCAACTTCGTGAATGTATCGACATTTCTCTTATATACAACAAGGGCGGATGCAGATGTACCATCGGCGAACCACGATACAGCTAAAAATAGACCAGATGGCGAAAAAGCAACTTGCCATGAACCAGATGCAGGTAGCCCACTTGGATTTGCTAACTTAGTAAGTGTATTTCCAGACCTTTTATATATTAGTATATAAGGTGAATCGTCTAAAGCTATAGGCACATAGTTATTATCACATGTTATAGCTACAAAAACGGAACCCCTACTAGGCACTGTATTACTCTGAGGTAAGTTAGTGAAAGTTTCACCATCTGCCGCATAAAGCAAGGGAGCCCCCATATTAGTCCTGTCTTCTCCGTTCGTCACCATGAAGAACTTACCATCGTCGGAAAAAATAGCGTTACCACCAGTACTACTACCAACGGTCGGCATTGGTGAGATATTAGGTAATTTTGTATACTTATCACCCTCTACCCGATATATGAATAGAAATGGACTGGTGTTGTTTCTAACTGCGAGTAGTTTATTATCGGGAGAAAATGAGTAACTGTTTGGTGTACCATTTACCGATGTTAACGTTAAAACTAAAGGATTATCGTACTCTATTGGCTCCATGATTACTCTGTCATTCATAGTTATATTTCCCTCAAGTAAGGCATCGACTATCACTTCACCATTGATTGGAGTATCGCCTCCTTCACCTTGTAAGATAAAAGAAGCTGTTCCATCGTAGAACAGCGTGTAAATAGAGCCAGCAACCAGTTCATCTGTTTCCAGGACAGCACCTTTAGAGTTTTTTATACACTTTGCACCAAGACCATTTACATTTACTGTAGAGGCTCCTGTGTTGGATATATTAATTTTCACACGTAAAGATATACCTTCCTTATAAGCAGTTAACATCGGACTTAACGTTGCGATATAGGTGTTTACTGAACCGGTGGCAGCTACATAACCTGTGTGTTTTAAATAATCCGGCACGTGTGTAGCAAGTGAGTTGTCTGTAGTTTGCACTCCTGTTTGCACAAAAGCAGTAGTAGCAAGTTTAGTTGTATTATCACTAGATGCTGGAGTTGGTGATACTCCAGAAGACATTTATAAGACATATGCTCATTCGTTCGATAAAGATGAGGAAGCGGCATCCAGTACTTTAGATCATGTAATCACACTTAATCCGTTTTAACGAAAACAAAAATTAAGTAATTTGGGGTACATCATTTTATTCACAGTTTTTAAATATATGAAACAAAAATGTAAGCAACAAACCAACCCATTAAAAACGTTGATATATCAACATTTACAAACAAAAAAACACTCATTTTTTATATGAGTGTTTTGGTTGTTTTAGGAAAGCCATTTAGGAGGTGTGTTTTTGGACCAATAAATTTCTCCTAATGCGTAATGCTTTGTATAATTATCTTCTGCTAGATGGTAATGGAAATTAAAGTAATAACCTTCTTGCGGTTTTTTATCTGTTCTGACATGAAATCGGATTAAATCTTTTCTTGTTTCATTGTTATAAACGTGAAAAATCTTTTCGTGATATTCACCAGATGGTTGCTCCGTTATTGCTAATTTTCCAACTTTTTCTTGTCCTGTGTTTGAAATAGTTGCATCAATTGCTTCTTGAATACGTGGAAAAATTACTTCATCAAACTCATTTTGTATAACAGGCCCAATTCGTTCGCCAAACTTTATGTATGCTTGCTCTCTCGCTGCAACAGTAATAGAATTTTTTAAATCTTCTTCTTTTGATAATGAAACTTGTTCATGTCTTAAAGACTCTGTATCCGAAAATAATGACTTCTCGGGATTTTTTTGGTCTAATAATTGCTCCCATATGAGGTGATCAGGAGAAATTAGACCGAATGTTAATAACGCAACCGTTATAATTATTGATTTTTGAAACCACTTTTTCATCCATTATCACCTCCAACTTTGACCATTTTTGTAATACTCGTTATGATATTATACGTTTTTAAGAACAAAAGGTTTCATCTTCTTATTATTCATTGTACAATAATTAATGTAAACATACAGCACGTTTTTTATTTAAGGAGGAGAATTTATTATGGATACAAACTTAATAATTGGAATCGGATTTTTATTTTTTTTAGGATATTTAATTTCTCTTAACTTTACGGACTAATATCAAAACAAGAACGCTTTGCAAATGAATGCAAAGCGTTTTTATATATAGTTATCACAGTTCTATTACACCATAATGAAATTTAGAGGTTTGTCTTTCAAACTGTCTAAAACCGAATTTTTGAAATTGCTCAGAACGAAAGTGGGCTTTTAAAACCACTCTTTTCCTGGCCACTCGTTTAGCTTCTTCCATCCATTCTTCTGTTAATAGACTATGTTCTCCAATCTTTCGAAGCGTTTCAAAATTAGAAGATTCTTCAATGATTTCGTCAAACATTGGATCCATATAAATAACATCATATGAATTAGACTCAGCCACTTTTAATACTTCCAACGCATCTTGGTGAACTAAATCTACTTGGCGCATACACGATTGTAGCTCATTAAATTCCGTTTGATAATTTTTTAATCCTTTAAACACTATGTAAGCTATCATTCCATTTACTTCACATGAAAGAACATTTCCAGTATCCCCAACTGCATGAGCAGCAATAATACTATCGGAGCAAAGTCCAGCTGTTGTATCCAAAAACCGGTCCCCTTTTTGCAAATTTGTTGCTTGTAAAAAAACGTCATGCTCTCCTTTAAGTAACCTTTTCAATCGAAAAGCAGCAGAGTTAGGATGAAAGAAAAAAGGAGTCGTAACACCATAAGCGTGTAACTCTAATCTCTCCTTATTTACTACCAATATATCTAATTGATACGCTTCTTGCATCGTTTTCACAGATTGCTTTTTCCGCTTCATATAGGGTATGGAAAGCTCAGTGGCTATTCGTTTTGCATTTTCTATAAATTCCTCATTCGTTCTCCCAGCCGTTGTTACAATGGTGCTCATGAAGAAACAATTTGTGAAAGCACACCAGATAAATGTTCTTTAATAGTTTCCATTGAATTACTCTCAATTTGCTCACGAGGAATAAAATACGCCAATTGATCGTCCTTCCAAATGGCAATCGAAGGCGAACTAGGTGGAATCTCTTCAAAGTAGCTTCTCATCGTTGCTGTTGCTTCTTGATCTTGCCCAGCAAACACAGTTACTAAATTATCTGGTTTTACTTCTAATTCATTAACCGCAGCAACTACTGCTGGTCTAGCTAATCCTGCTGCACAACCACAAACAGAGTTAATTACTATTAATGATATGCCTCCAGCTTTTGCCATATGATCTTGTACATCTTCAGTAGTTATCAATTCTTTAAATCCTGCATCTGTTAGTTCACTACGCATCGGTTTTACTACTTGCTTCATATATTCATCGTACGCGTTCATGTTTTCGCCAACTTTCGTTTATGTTCATTCTCCCTTTATTTAAAGGGATTTCTAAACTCTATTCTACTTCTCTTTTCATATTTTTTCACGTCTTTTCACTTTAAATGTTATTTTTATGTTAGTTTTTGTTGTTACTTTTATTTAATCAAGAGTTATAGTTAAAGAAATTTAATAAGCTTTATGCTGAAAATGATGATTCGTGTATTTTCTTTTCCTGTTATCGGAATGATACCTTCTTACGAATTATGAAATTAATGATACTCCAGGAGATGAAACAGATATTGAAAAAACCACCTTCCTCGTCGGTTGGTGGTTTTCTACAATTAATTCACAATACTTTCAGGGCTGACTGAATTCATAGCAATTAATAGTTCGAGCGCTGACATCTGTGTTAGACCTTTACCAAAGGCTAACGCTTTATCTGTATAATAAAAAGAAAAAGCATCCAGCTCTTTCTCTATCTCAAACATGCCCTCAATCTTTGTCAGTTGGTAAATTCTAATGACAGGTGGAACCTTCTCTTGATCATCTAGATTTTCACCCAGGATTAAGATTCCTATTCACTCACCTGTTATACCTTCAATTATATTAATTAAATCCATGTGTTCTAGTTCAAGCGGTATTCTTAAATCGAACATAATTTTATCCCCTTTCTTGTTTACCTCTTAACATTCGACACAAGAAAGGGTAATCCTTCTTAATTTGTCAATTCAGCACCAATAAGTCATTTAGGTTTATTATTCATCTATATTAGAACATTTTTCAGCTAAATTATTTAATTCCTCTTTCTGTATGGGTTACAACTCGTTTAAAGCTTCCATTAATACATTGTATGGCAACTTATCTCTGAGTCCTTCAATTAATGTATTTAATTCTGTTTCTTTGTCCATAAATACACCTCTTATTCCAAAATAGTTACATCGACAATTTCATCTAATCTAATTACAAATGATTTAAATGCATTTTCCATTTCGACTTTTCTTCTATTTAAGTCCACCCAGGTAAATTTTCCGATATTAAAAATAAAAGCTCCGTCATTCCAAGTTTTAATTTCTATATCTACATTTCGTTGCTTAGCAATTTGAATGTATTCTTGGATGATGTCTAGATCCCATTCATCTAACTGTGGACGGGGTGATTTCTTGGATTCTTCGTTAAACTTTCTAATTAGTGACACATGTTCAGGTAACATCATCGCTGTCCATTTTTTAGTACCACGGTCTTTTATCAAGTTCACCCCTCCTATCCTTAGTGTCCTCCAACCATTTTTTAACGTTTAATAGCTGTTCCTGCATCTGTATAAGACACCGCTCTTATTACTTTAATCGGGTCCCCCTCCCCAATTCTCCGCACTTGTCTCTTTATCTTTATAAATCCCATCATAAGATATCTTAATTGCAATTCATTTTAACAAATACAAAAGGAGAGGTTGTAAAAAAATGATTCTAATAAATGAGATTAACCAAAAAATACAACAAATTATTAATAATTTGAAGCAAGACCAATATAATGATGGTTCGTGGAGATATTGTTTTGAAGGTGGACCAATGACCGATGCAAATATGATTATCATGTTAAGAGTATTAGATAATGATGATGAGAATCTTATAAAGAAACTTGTTGCACGTCTACTTCAACAACAACAAAATAACGGTGCTTGGAAGCTTTATGATGATGAAAACGGAAATTTATCTGCAACAATTGAAGCATATACAGCTCTTTTATTTTCTGGACATTTGAATAAAGATGACCCGTCGATGAAATTAAGTGAACAATTTATTGTGAAGAATGGAGGACTTGAAAAAAGTCATATTTCTACGAAGTGTTTACTAGCTATTACCAACTTATACCCTTGGCCAAGACTATTTCCTATCCCACTTAGTATCATGAATATACCAAAGTTTCTAACATTTAATTTTTATAATTTGAGCTCATACGTACAAGCACACTTTCTTCCTATCTTAATATTAGGACACGATAAATTTGTAGTTACTAATAAATGGACTCCTGATTTAAAGCATTTATTGTTATCTAAAAAGAAATATAAAGCACTTAAAAAGGAAAAAAGATGGTTTAATTTATTTAAAAAGATATTGCCTACTTATAAAGAATCTACGAGGCTAAAAGCTGAACAACATATATATAATTGCATTGAAAAGGATGGGACATTATATAGTTACTCAAGTTCTACATTTTTTATGATTTATGCACTACTTTCTCTAGGTTATAAAAAATCTTCTCCTATAATTAAAAATGCTATTGGAGGTATTAGATCTTTTTTATACGAAAAAGGAGATGTATTTCATATTCAAAACTCTCCTTCGACTGTTTGGGACACTGCCCTAATTTCTTATTCCTTACAAGAATCGGGTTTTACCATTAAGGATCCAGCTATCCAATTAGCTTCGAACTTCTTAAAAGAATTACAACTCAAACACTCTAATAAAGGATGGGGTTTTTCAGAAAGCAACTCCATTAATCCTGATGTTGATGATACACAAGCGGCATTAAGGGCACTATCTAATTTTACATGTAGTCATTCTGAATTTCGTATGGCCTGGAATTCAGGAGTTAGTTGGTTATTATCCATGCAAAACAATGACGGTGGCTGGGGAGCATTTAAAAAAAATAGTCCTTCATACATTAAATGGTTTTTCCCCATACAGAGTTTTGAAGACACTGCTATAGATCCTTCTGCAGCTGACATCACCGGCAGGACATTGGAATTTCTAGGGAATCATTTAAATTTGACTATGCAGCACCCTCGTGTAATGAACAGTGTAAAATGGCTAATAAAGAATCAAACTAATGATGGTTCATGGTACGGACGTTGGGGGATATCTTACATTTATGGTACATGGGCCGCTGTCACAGGGTTAAAGGCAGTTGGGGTTTCATCTGATCATCATACTATTCAGAAAGCATCAGATTGGTTATTAAATATAAGACAATCTGACGGAGGCTGGGGTGAATCATGCCAGAGTGATTATCATAGAGAATATATTCCTTTGCCCTATTCTACACTAGTGCAAACTTGTTGGGCGGTTGATGCATTAATTTCTATCTCTGAGTTTCCTACAAAAGAAATCATAGAAGGAATTATTAGAATTATAGAATGGCAAAGTACAGAAACTAGTCGGATCACTTATCCAACAGGTGCAGGTTTACCAGGACACTTTTATATACGCTATCACAGCTATCAATACGTATGGCCTTTGGTTACATTGAGCCATTACTTAAAAAAATACAATTAGTTTATTATTGGAGTTTTTTAAAAAAATAGTTAATCTATCTACCCCCATCCTTTTTCATCTCATATACTATATTGTTCCTATCTTTATTTCTGTAATTTACTTTTATTTGAAAGGAGGTTATTGTCAATGGCCAATATTGATCCTAATTTAATGCGTGTTTTCCGACAAAGAATTAAAAACCCTCATTGTTTCCGTCGTGTATGTGGACATCTTAGATCATGCAACTATCATCATTTAAGAAGTCCCGCAGGTGCATACGGTCTTGTTGATAGACTATCTGACTGCTGTGGAGTACCTGTAACAAAAGCTCAGAGAGATAATGCAGCACAATGGCTTATGAATTGTGGAGTTGATCCTCGAAACAAAGCTCACCGAAGAAGGATGTGGGGTATCGTTAGGGGAGGTTTGTGGTAAACCGATACACTTCCAAAACTATTAATCAAAATATTCTTGCAAAAGAGCATTTTGATTAATAGTCTTTTTTTCCAGAAAATAATCCTTTTTTTATTTACCTCAAAATTTTATTTTACTTCATTTCTCCATAATACGCACACTCGTTCTTTCCTCACCGCCCCCCCTTGTACGAACGAATGTTTTTTTTATAACTAATAATTAAAGTTAATTTTTAGACAAATAAAAAAGCGGCCTATCCATTAAGTAACCCGTTCAGTTGAGTGGTACAAAACACAAAATAACACATCAAATGACACACGAATTAACATGATTTTAAGCAAGCATATAACCCTATTTATAGTTATTAATTAGCATCGCATTTAGCGGTGCTTTTTCATGATTTCATACCTGTTGAATATATGCTAAATTAAAATTAAACTCATAGGAAATTTCCGTTTTAAAAGGTTTTATAAGAAAATTACGGTATATTATATTAGGTAGGGTTATTCTAGTTCAACAAACGAGCCATTTTGTTTAATAAGGGGTGATATGTAGGTGATGCTAAAGAATAAAAAAGTTTTCTTCCTTCTGTTATTTTTAACACTTATTTTCTTACTTTCTGGATGTAATGATAATGCAAAACAAAATGTAGTTAATCACTATTTATTATTGCAGGGAGAAAGTGAAACATGGAGTTTAACTGGATACGAAGTAATGTTGACACCAGAAAAATTTAAAGCAGGTAATGGTGTTTTAAAAATGAGATACGAAGAAAATTATCTTTCGGAATACTTTCAATTTGATACTCACGCAATTATTAACGGGGAAGATGTAACTGTGCACTCCATTTCAGCAGAATATTTAAATTCAGAAAATGTTGGAATGGATATTACTGAACAACATATTATGGGAATGGAAATGGAAAAACGTTTAAACGCAAATGGAAACCCTATTACTCCAAAAGATATAAATGTTATTTATATGATTGTTAAGTGGAAAGATATGAATAAGGGCGAGTATGTTGAAGAGAGAATAGATTTATATAATAGCCAAAACAAGGAAAATGCTTTCTTGGAATGACGTTATTCGGGGTGTTTTTTATGAAAAGGAACATTGTTTTTCATTTCCACTATCGGGGGCGTTAGTTTAACAATAAAAATGTCGCGAAGGGGATCGTAAACAGGTCTGTTCCATTATTTATGGGAAACACGAAGAGGTTATTATGCAATCAAATTGTAGGTCAATACCTATCGGTTGAAAATTGAATTAATAAAACGCCCTTCCGAGTTGGATCGGCGTTTTTCGTTTTATCGTTTATAAATAATGTCTTCCCAAGAATAAACTTTTTTAGCTATGCCTAAACGTTGTGCAGGAGTTTCTTCTTTTCCTTCTGTCTTAAGCGGTATACAGAAATTATAATAGGTGCGAAGAATAGTAATAGCCATCTGTGAATACTTCGGGTTGAAATTGGAATAAATATAGCTTTTCCCGTCTCCACGAGCCGTCACAAGCGGTCTTTCCAAAATAGATAACCTTCGTCTCACCATCTGAAAAAAACCGTTAATTGCATTGTCATTGACTTGTTCTAATAGGTAGGCAAGTTGAAAATTTGTTAGATACCAAGTGTCAGTTAAAACATCCAATTGCCTGTGACCACGGTCACTTGTTGGTATTGGGTGCTTCATTCTGTTTTTATCCTGCGTGAAATAAATTTCTCCGTTTGGGGCTATGTGCTTGGTATGAAACTCATGAAAATCCAATATATCTTCCATTGACCATAATGCAAGCTGTTTCAAATTATCGTATTTAAGTGATTTTGTTTTTGCCCACGATCTTAACAAATTTATTGATTCTCTAAATTCATCTTTCGCCTGTTTGCGAGTTAAACTCTTGTCCGTCAAGCAGAGAAAATGGTGAGCATCCTTTGATTTGATTTCATCTTTAAAGATACGAGAGATGGTTAATTTTAATGATGAGTCATCGTCGCTTACAAATCGCCATTTCTCCACCGACAAGGAATTTTTGATTAACCAGAAATGTGCCATTGAAGTATAGGTTTGGTTAACGTGTAGTCCATCTACATAATGCTTCCTTAAATTGAATGTGATGGATTCATTCGCATACTCGGTCATCGTTTGTGTATCGTTTGTTGTCGGTTTCATTGGGGCTGCACCATATACTCCAAAGTGATCATTTTTTCGAGAAAAGCAGTTTAAATGATCGTCTTTATAAAGTTTTGTTTCTTTTTCAATATCATCCAATCTTTTTTCCCAATCAAAACAAATGTCTGAACGAAATACATATCGTGATTTCTTATCGGCAGAAGCGACTATATAAGTTGGTAACAGCTTGTCTTCAATCAATTTCCCCCGATTTGCACCACGACCTTTCTTCAATACGTTATTCAACACGTAATGGAGTTTGTCTGTTGTGACCCACATTTCACCAAAATGCTTTTCAGCAAATGGTTTAGCTTCTCTTGTTTCTAGGAATTCCAAACAGCAGCGGTATAACCACTCCAATTTTTGATAATAAGTTCCTTTTCCGATACCAAGAATTTCACAGGTTCGGTTTATCGAAGTTTTGTTGACCAGTAACTTAGCGAACATCGGCATTATCTCATTTCGCTTTTGGTTGTAAGTGGTGTTTCTTTTTTTGTCGGGAGAAATGCTTGTGATTTTCTTGCACTCCTTACATTGAAGGCGTTGTGAGTTGGCGGAATTAGTTCCCCGCTTGTAAAATGACTTGGAATTCTTCTGAGGTGTGTGGGCTTGATTTAAGCAATGATGCTTGTGAAAATTATATTCTTTTTCAATGGGCGTGATCGAATTGATTCGTATTAGCCGTTCAATTTCTTCCGCTAATGACCAATTTGAAATCGCTATTGTAATACATTCACCTGTTGGCGGGCTGTCTGGTTCAACTCGTTCTGGATTACATCTAATATTTTTTTGTATCCTTCACCGTGAAGCTTAAATCTAGATGGCTTTGATTTGATACTGAACCTCTCCTGTGGAAGTCCGTGATTCTTACATAATGGATTAGAACAAGTGTTGTATTGGAGTTCATAAACTTTTCCATTCCATTGGAAAGATACAGGGTGGAAGGCTTCTTTCGAACGATTGAATCCAAATTTATTAGAGTTTAAAGCTGGGTATTCCGTTTCCCTTTTCAAAAGTTCTGCATCAGTGACGGGCGAATTGATTAGGATGGATTTTTCTTCCGAATTAAGAAGTCGTTTGTAAATCATCAGAATCCATCTCCAAATCTTTAAGGATGCGTTTGTTATTGCGTTTAGCTTCGATGTGTTGAATGAATTCGGGATCTTCAAGGATATTATCCAAGAACGTTTCTAATACCTCTTCTTCCGAGTAGCCTGTGTATTCAGCATAATACTTAACAATTGCTATGTTTTTGTCAGGGAGTTCCCAACTAACCTTCTGCATTTTTCGATTTTTCGGTTGAATAAACCTCATCTGTTCTCACTCCATTCTCCTTCAATTTAACCACTGAATTAGCAGTAGTTTTAACACGATATTTTCACCTTACAATATTTATTGTAAGGTGTTTAATTCTTCTTTCAATACAATCGCTAAAACAAGTGTGATTTATATGTAAACGTTGTTGTATAGGTATTTTAAAGACCGCTAATTCATATGCGAATTAGCGGTCCATTTCGTGCTTTATTTTGAGTTTTGTACCACTCAACTGAACGGGTTACCCATTAAGAGTCAGTCGCTATTTATAAAACTGGAGTTCAAAATAATTCAAAGCTATATGCCTCGACTTTGTGTTTTGTCTATTCTTGTCCTTTTCCCTGTTTACCCTTTTCTATTTTACTAGATGTGAACCTTGTTCATACAGTTCTTCTAAAGGGATTCCTCTTGTTTTAGCAGCACCCTCTATTAGTTTAATCTCTGAGTGCATGGCATCGGATAAAATACCTTTATCTATGTTTATATTTATATAATAAAAAAACCCTGCTAACACTTCTGAAGGCAATTCATCATATAGAGAACCTTTCAGTCCCAACTTTAGCACCCCTTTTTAATTTCCATTACCACACTAATCGAACTATACCATATACTAATAGAATAAAAATATTCCATTAATTTTAAATATTATACACCGAAAGGTAAAAAAAGTCCCACTCAAATTAATGAGCTGGGAATAAATTTATATAGAACCTTTAGTTTCTAATTTATTTAATAATGGTGCAAGCATAGTAATTAATCGAATATCTACAGAATTTTTAACTTCATAATTAGCGGCCAACAATCCATGTTCCACTAATTTGTTATATGCTTTCTTTTGTCCTGGAGTTAATAAGATTTTTTCTTCCACTTTTTTCTCCTCTTCTTTTTTATCTACATCAATTAAAAATTTATCCCACAAAGCTTTAATAGCAACAAATGGTGTAGGACAGTTCTTTCCAGTGACATCTTAATGTCGATAGATTGGTTGCTTTCCAAATTTCTGTTGCAGCATTTGTACTACCAAAACTGTTCTTGCAATAGTATCTGGATGAATCGTTCCATCCTTTTCTACACACGTTTCAATACCGATGGAGATTAAATTTGCATTTCCTCTAGGATAATAAGGAGCTGTTGCTTTAAGTGAAGGAATTAATGGACCTTCCTTTCTTTCGTTCGCGTGGAAAGCAACTTCATCCAATGGGATTAATTCTAATGCTTTGTTTCGATCCACAAATATATGAGCGCTTGATAACGTTTCTTATCTTTTGGCAACTTGTCGTTATCATTTGGTAAAGTGCTATTAAAATAAGTAAAGTGATTATCCGCAGTGCCACCATTGTCTGCAGTGTAATGGATGACATTTGCCGAAACTCTTAATAACTTGTTTCCTGTACGTATGGTCGGATGAATTTTAATATGTTTTTGTTCGTAATTTAGAGCTACCATTATTTCAACCCATCCTTTCTCTGTTGTGATCGTGCTATTTTTGCTTCTAATTCTGCCTGTACCCAATCGGTAATTTTATTTAAAATACCTTCTGGAACCCATTCTCCCCAACCTGCTCTGATTGACTTTGCCGTCATGGACTGGATAATGTGATATAGCACTCCAAACGCTAGCAATCCAAACAAATCACCAGGAGCATTCAAAACTTTGTCCAAAAGATGCCCACCAGACGGAAGTAACAAAATAAAGAATGAACGAAACACTCCATCAATACCATACTTACTGGCATACGTTCCATCTTTCTTTGCAGCTCTTATACCAGCAATCCAGTCCATTACTAGGAAAAAAGCAAGAGCCGTCATTGTGTACATGACTGCTCCTCCTGTTCCGTACATAAATTCAAACAAAGGCATTAAAACTACCCCTAAAATTATTGCTAAGAAATTCCCTGTTGAAGTTAAATATCTCTCCTTTATTTCACCCCTAATTTTTTGTACATAAAAAGAGCACCCAGATGGATGCTCTCGATGTTAATTATTTATTTTTTATCACGCAATATAATCCATAAGTTACATAAAAATCCGACACTTTATATGTTGACTGCCTCCGGAATCCTTATTCAACTAATTCGTCTTGCTAGCGTAACTAATTATTACAGCAGAGATAGTTCGAAATATTGTTTAAATGCCGATAAACATATTTCTACTCAAGGGACCCCAGTTCTCCCCTTTATATCCTGATCTTCCCTCTAAATTAACAAAACAAGGGAGCACAGTATACATACCACCAGACATAATATTAACCGTAAACGTCATTACAAATCTCATGTTCGAATCGTCAAGAGGTGTAATCATTCCCACATCAGGACGTATGGAATTTGATGCCGAAAGTGCAGCGCTCATTCCCACGGTAGCAACACCAACGGGACGCTCCACATTACTTCTAATCCAGTAATTGGAGACATTCATTGCTGATGCTAAATCAGTCCGTTGATCATAATTAATTAAAATTTGATTTGGACCAATTTGTCGAGCCTCCAGAAGTATGGGATGAGTTATCATGGGGCTGTCGTTTTGATTAGTATTCATTTTATTTTCACTCCCACAATATGTTGAATTAGTCATATGACTTTATATTGTATGGTATTTGATTTGTTTATGTTCACAGTTATCAGTCCAAAAAGAAGTGGATAGTATGCTCCAACTATGAAAAAGACATAAAAAATAACGCTAGCTTATGCTGTGTTTTAATCTTTCAACAATAAGAATAAAAGAACGCCCGAGTGGACGTTCTCTTAAAATTTTTTCATTTTTCTACTACATATTATACTTTGGTAAAAAGGAAAAGCAAACTAAAGGTTTGCCTACAAAGTTAAACAAAATCTCCTGACGCTTCTTTATCAAGGTTTAGATCCAGACATCATTTTCTGCTGTTTGCTCAGTTCTTTCTTTTCCGGTATTAACAACGCCTTTAGGTTCTACAAGCATAATTTTACACTCTGACTTAGCATAAGGTTTATGTTCCACATTTCGTGGAACAACAAACATTTCACCTACATTTAATTTCACATCTCCATCACGAAATTCAATTATTAAATTACCTTCAATGACTATAAAGACTTCATCTGTATCTTCATGTTTATGCCAAACAAAATCCCCTTCTACTTTGACCAGTTTAAATTGGTAATCATTCATTTCAGCAATTACTTTTGGAGACCATTGATCCTGGAATTTAGATAATTTTTCATGTAAATTAATTGGTAAATACTTCATTCATTTTTCCCTCCATCTTTTACTAATCTGATAAAAGAATAACACAATGACATCGCTCAGAAAAATTTATCCACAAAAATAACGCTAGCTTATGCTGCGTTTAAAAGGTCCGTTAACTCATTATATTGATCTTGAGCAATACGATTATTAAGCAAGAAAACATCTAGTTTAACAAGCAACTCTTCTTTAGTTCCAAACGTTCTGTTTACGATAACCTCCTTGCAATTGCTATAAGTCATACTCCTACCTCCAATAATCCTAATTCTATTAAAGATAATCTTTAGTCTAAATCAAGCATATAATCTTCTTGGGTCGGTTCTACAGCTTCGGGGATAAAAGTATTTTCATCTGTCCACTTTTGAGAGGGTTCAATTAGTGATTTACCCCATGGCCCATCCTCCAAACTCCATCCTCATCGCGTATAAGTATTACTTTCTCTTCATTGCTTATCATCTCGGTCCCCCCCAAATCTCAAGAGTTCCTACACCCAAAGCCATACCAGTATGTTGTATGTGTATCCAGCTAGGAATAACTCCCAATTCGGAAAACTTTCTGTATCCGACTACTTTAGTGAAGTTCTCAACGTTCTCGCCACCTAAAGCCGAATTATACTCGCCAACATTCCACATGGTACTTTCAGTATACGGTGCTGGCACATCCAAGAATATCTCCACTTGTCCATACACTATTTTTTGCTGCAAAGTACCCTTCGCACCAACAACAATGAGGTTAATTTGAGTCGTTGCGGTACCATGAGATCCGATTTGTGACAACTGCCCATAAGCATTGGTAGTAGTAACTCCACTATTTATACCCAGTGCTATGGTGTATGCAGTTATTACTGCAGAATAAAAGTCCCTACCATAACCTTTGAATAATAACTTCACCTTTTTATAAGCTTGCAGACTATCATTTTGTGTTAACTGATAATTAGCACCAACCCCATCTATGGTCTTTATGAGTTTATACTCGTTACCACCAGTACCAGGATCGCCTTTTGGACCTTGTGCACCTGTGGCTCCGTCTGCCCCTTTAGGTGGCCACTGAAAAACTTACGTTTTTTTATTTTTGTCAGATTGTTTATATAAGAAATGCAAAAAATGGGCCAGATTTGTTCAGGTTTGAACAAATCTGGCCCATCTTCCTGTCTATGTTTTACTCTTTTTCATTTAATAACTTAATTATTCTCTTAAGATTGGCGGCAAAAATCGCAGTTGCCCCTTGTAATTGCATGCCAATTAGACCCGAGTATGATGCCACATCATAACCGTGCCTTTGTTTTAACTTACTATTTTTCGCTTCAATTTTATAGCGAGTTTTTGCTAATTTTTTAAATTCTTCTGTGTGTTGAAATGTCTCTTGATCCTTATGTTCAGTTGATTTTATTGTCACATAATAGGATTTCGATTTAGCGCCATCTCTATAACAGCCTTCACGGAAAGGACAAACTTTACACTTTTCCACATCGAATAAGTATCTTATTCTAGGATTACCTTTCTTACCATCTCTAGCATCATATTTTTTGTTTTTTGCTAAATGTCCTGCTTTACAGACATACATTCCTGCATCTTTATTAAATTCAAATTTATCTTCTTCTGCTCGAGTTCCATTGGAGACAACTGGGTGTAGTTTAGAAACAAGGCTTACATTTTCCAACTTTGAATAGGCAATATTTTCTTTCTCCGAGTACGCTGTATCACCAATAACAGTATTCACTTCCATGCCAGTTTGTCGACTCTTTTCCACTAACTCCTTGAAATATTTTCCGTCGCCTTGTTCTCCTGTTGTCACCACTGCAGCTGTAATAATCCGTTCGTCACTCATCGCGATATGTGTTTTGAAGCCAAAGAAAGAATAATCCTCTGATTTAAGGCCAACACGGGCATCTGGATCTACTGAATAACTTAGCTGTTCTGTATAATCTTCGACTACTTCTTTTAGCACATTTAATTTTTCTTTAACGGCAGGAATCGTAGCAATATGGGGTTGGGTTTCCACAAAAGAAATGACTTGATTACAATAATTCAATTCATCTTTCACTTCGTTAGAGGTAGTTTTCGTTGGGAACTTTTCTTTCATCGATTGATCAATTTGATAGACTGCTTTTCGAACATTTTTTGATTTCTCTTGGAGAAACTCTTTTGGTGATTTCTGATTATAACGTGCTCTGGTATGTGTGGCATCAACAATAATGTTTTTACTTTTAATGATTCCTTTTTCAAGTGCAATCTCAACCGATTCCCCTATGAGCATATCTAATAAACCCACGTCTTGAAGACGGAGTCTACGGAATTTCGTTAATGAACTTGGGTTTATTACTTCATCCTCTGGTGCAATGTCCAGAAAGTATTTGAAGGACATATCGTATTTAGAACGTTCTACTAGATCTATATCTGATAGGTCATAAATCGACTTTAGTAATAAATATTTGAACATACGAATGGGTGAGATAGCGTTGCGGCCATTATCTAGACAATATTTTGTTTTTAGTTCTTCAAGAATGAATGAAAAATCCACTAACTCATTAATTTGACGAAGCATATTGTCTTTTGGCACTACGATATCGTATATCCCAATAAACGGGCTAAGATTGAGGGTTTCTTGGTTTGAAATCATTTGAATACCACCTACGTACTTTGATATCTATAGTATAAATCAAAAAATGTTCGAAATCTCGGTTTATTCGAGATATCGAACGTAAATTTACTGGACTTTTTCAGTGGCCTCCCCTTTAGGTCCCTGAAGACCAGTTGGACCTTGAATTCCTTGTTCACCTTTAGCACCAGTCACTCCATCTGCACCCTTTGTACTTTGTATTCCTGGATCACCCTTTTCGCCTTTTTCTCCTCGACCACCTGCATCCCATTTAGCTTTATCCGCTTTTGTAACATGAATATCCGCATTTTTCGTATGAGCATCTAAATCTATACGATTATTGTCAACTTTTGCCTCAATATAATCCTGTATGAATTTGTTGATGTTTACGTCCCTCATAAGGTCTTCCACATACGTAACCAAGTCAGAGACTACAGAAGCAAAGTTCGCTCCATAAGTCAATTTCACATTTGTCGGATTAGTGGTTAGTAAGTGCTTGTCTAATGCGATATATGTTACTGTGTATTCTGCTTTAGGATCGAAGGTAGATGGAATCGTTCTCATTGCCATCGTACCATCGGATGTAATGGTCCACGATTCATCTAGAAATCCATTTTTATAAATTCTTATATATCTATTGACTTTATATTTTAGCTTAGCTGTACCCCAGTATGAGCTTGTGCTATTCGGTACAGTGTAATAATTAGCATCTAACTTTGGTACTACTTTCTCTCTACGCACAACACCACTCAACACTTCCACTTGCGTTAGTCCATTTAATTTTAGCGCGCCTTCGACTTTATTATGCACGTTAATGACTTGTGGAGTAGCTAGTATATACGATACTTTATAAGGTGTGTAATCCGTCGGCTTAGTATCTAACGCAACTTGTGCAGTAGCCGTTTGACCATTACCAGTTACTGATGTCCACGTTGTTCCGTTTGTGTACTTCCAACCATTGATGTAGCGTTTAGCATCGTTTGAAGTAGGTTCTAATGCGTCTGACCATCCACTGTCGTCGTTTGTCACAGTTATAGATAAATTGGACATTCCTACATACACTTCATCGGTATTCGTAGCTCCAATTTTTGAACGGAGCATTCTACCGTTATGGTGCACACCAATCAAGTTAACAGAGTTAAGAAGTAGGTTTACGAAAGAACTACTCGCACATATGAGCTGTCTGTAATTAGCAGATTTCAAATTTACAAGCCACGCAAAACTACCATCCAACACAACATCTTTCTCAATTGCTTTACGCAACATCCATTGGCTATCAGTCCTACCTAACGTATCCGCTACTGTTCCGATTTTCCCCATTTGTACATCTGCTAGGATGTATGATGGATTTTTTGGTGTGAATGGTTTAGGTGCTGAGCCCAGTGTTAACATAACTTTAGGGAAATATATTTCCTTTATGGTTCTATTATTTCAAGTGAAAGGTTACATTTTCCAACATTATATATCTTTAAGTATAAAAAAGACAACAAATGACACGGCAATTTCGTAATCAAGTGTTGTCCTCATGTGGGCTAGGTAGACTTAATAAGCGTCTTTAATATTATATTTTCTTTCAATATTTAATGTATATTCAAAAGAATTATCTCTGAATCTATTTATAATATTTTCCCCATTCTCCAGATGTCTAAATAATAATATTTTCACACTTGTAAACGCTAAAATAAAATGGACAGTTTCTGCTAAATAACATTGAACACTTTCGCTAATCTAATAGATTTTCAGTAAACTAGATATATTCGTTTATTGGGGGTCAGACAAGTGGAGGGAAAATTAGTGCTTTATTTAGAAATTCATCAACTCGCCAAAAGAAACTTAACAGTTTCTCAAATCGCAAATCAGTTTAAAATATCTCGAACGTTATTCTATAAATATTTGGAGATGAGCTTTGAAGAGGCTTTACAACAATTTGAAGAATGTAAAACAAGGAAGAAGAAATTAGATGTGCATCTGGATTGGAATGTTGCCTGGTTGGAGGAGTATCCACACTTAAGCGCGGCTCAGATTAAAGATTGGTTATTAGAAAAGTTTCCAAATCTAGAGATTGGAGAAAGTACTGTTCGATTATATGTTCAAGAAGTCAGAGAGAAATATCAAATTGAAAAGACTATTCAAACAAGACAGTATGAGGCAATACAACAACAGCCTATGGGGAAACAGATGCAAGTTGACTGGGGAGAAACAAAGCAGAAAACAGTGAGTAAAAGAGAAATAAAACTTTACTTTATCGCGTTTGTTTTGGCGCATTCACGTAACAAATACATGGAATGGCAAGATCGACCATTTACAACAAGAGATGCGATTCGCTGCCACGAAAACGCCTTTCATTTTTATGGAGGAATGCCAAACGAAATAGTATACGACCAGGATCATTTACTCTCGGTTAGTGAGAACGCTGGTGATTTAATTCTGACTACCGATTTTCAATCGTATGTTAAAGAACGAAATTTTCGGGTTCATCTATGTCGTAAGGCAGACCCTGAATCAAAAGGAATGATTGAAAATGTCGTCAAATTTATCAAAGGAAACTTCGCAGATAGTCGAGTTTTTAAAGATATTGATGACTGGAATGAACGAGCGCTTCAGTGGCTCGAACGTACTGGAAATCACAATGTACATTACACACGAAAAAAAGACCAGCAGAAGTGTTTCTCCTCGAAAAGCAACACTTACAACCGGTCTCTAGCTTACTTTCTATAGAAAGTATGAATGAGTCAAGTATATCAAGAAATGTAATGAAGGACAACACAGTTAGGTTTGAGTCTAATCGATACTCCGTACCGATAGGTACTTACAAAACAAAAGGAAATAATCAGGTATTCATTGAAATAAAGGGTTCAAATGACAGGCAGTTAATTATCAGAAGTAGTAAGAATCGCGAAGTCATTACCAAACATACAATCAGCAAGGAGAAAGGTATTCTTGTAAAGAATAGAAATCATGGTAGGGATCGTTCTAAAGGTATCGAGGCATTAAAAAATGGGCTTCTATCAGCATTTGAAAATGAAGAGAAAGCTACAGTGTACATAGAGAAAGTGCTGGAGAAATGCATCAAAGAAAACTTGTATAGCGCGAATGATTTTAAAGACGTTGTACTTTACTTAAAAAAACAATCTAAGCAGGAACCATTAGTTTCTATAGAACAGGAGAAGCGGCCGATTAATAAAGCAGATATACCAGTCAAAACACGACCTTTAAGTACTTACACAAGCATTTTAGGAAGCGAACTTTCATGAATCATACGGTAAAAGAAATTCATAGCCAATTCAAACAATTACGGTTAGTCGAAACAGCAGAGGAGCTCCCACAGCTCCTTCGCGAAGCTGAAAAATCCTCATGGACCTATTTAGAATTCCTGGAGGCCATTACCCACTTTGAATTAAAGAAAAGAGAAGCTAAAAGTGTAGAAAGACGATTAAAATGGGCACGATTTCCTTATAAGAAAACTCTGTTGGAATTTAGTATTGAAGCACAAAATTCTTTAAGTGAACGCCAACTTACTCAACTACAAGAAATAAATTGGCTTGAACAACAGTATAATTTAATCTTATTAGGTCCACCAGGGGTGGGAAAAACCCACTTAGCCGTTGGCTTAGGTATCGAGGCGATTAATAAAGGGTTTCAAGTTTACTTTGTGACAATGGGAGAATTAATTCAATTACTTAAAACCGAGGAATTTGCGCATAAATCACAGGTGCAGATGAAACGACTAAGAGCTTCTGATTTAGTTATTATTGATGATTTAATGTATATGGCGATGGATCAACGTGAGGCAAATTTATTCTTCCAAATGATCAATCATCTTTATGAACAAAGTTCAATTATCTTAACCTCTAATAAGAGTCCAGATCAATGGGGAGAATTAATGGGGGATGAAGGAATTACTACTGCTATTTTAGATCGCCTTTTACATCGTGTGGAGATAGTACACATGAATGGAGACAGTTATAGGATGAAAAACCGGCAGAATTTGTTTTAGGCAAAAGTGTTCAATCTAAATTAGCAAAAAGTGTTCAATTCTACTTGACGGTTACAACACTAATATCAGGTGCTTCCTTTTACTTTTCTAAAGCATTAATAGTATAGTCTAAGCTATTTACTACTGTGAAATATCTTGCTACAAAATCATATGGTATATTTTCTCTTTCTTTTTCCAATAACACTTGTAAATTAATAAATTCATCAACAGGAATTAATTCTATAGCTTTTTTTATAGAATCAGGAGGTATTTCTTGAGGAAGTATATCAATGTTATCAAAAACCTTTATAATAAACCTTCTAAGTTCAGGATAAACAAGTAATTTACTTGAAATATACTTCATACTCCTATATCTTCTAAAGTGATTTTCTTTATTATTATGTCTAATCTGATATAAAAGTATTATTACTGCAATAATACCAGTGAGTAAAGCTCCAAACAATGAACCTAAAAATGTTGAAATAGGTCCCCATAAATCAGGTTCAATATGAAAGTTCGAAAATGAGAACGACATGTAAAGTATCAAAGATAACAATGATCCTATTAATATATACACTACAATATAGAGAATTACTTTTTCTAATTTACTTTCTTTCAAAACTCTTCCTCTCTCCTTTTTGGTTATAAATACTTCTCAAAGTGATGCTTCGATTTTTCCCAATCGTTAAGTAGTATTCTTAAATAATCTTCGGCTTTTACATCTGTCGCACCAAAATTTAAATCTTTTCTAAGCTCTAGCATAAACTTAGCTACGAGAGCAACAACTTCACGTTTCGATTCCTCCTCTTGTTCAATAGCGTTATATTCTCTTAGTCTGATAAATGATTTTATCGCATCGTCACTGCCATACAAAAAAATGATTCTACTTAACTCTGCGTATGATGCTTCCATTGCTTTTTGTGTTTTAGAACTATTATTTTTTGTATTTTCATATATCGCTTGCATGAATTGCTTGTAGGCGTCCATTTTTGGACTATGATTTTTTTCTATGGAGATATTCAATGAATTCAAAGCTTGACTTAATTTATCTAATTTTCTTTGATAAAAAAATTTAGGGATTAATCCAACGCCTATTAAACCAAAAAATATTAATGCAATCTGAATAATTTCTAACCAAATCTGCAAAGTCATTAAAACTCTTCTCCCTCTTCCTTCCGCATCCGCTTAACTTTCCCTTGATGCTCCACAATCTTATACTCTTCGTCTATTGGAGGTTCTTTATGTTCCACTGGGTATCTTGTATTTCTAATGACGCATAAATCATCATAGTTCTATTATATGTAAAATTAGGACACGATTTCCAACAATATTTTACTTTTCGTTATAAAAAAAGACAACAAATGACACGGCGATTGCTGTAATCAAATATTGTCCTCTGGTTGGCTGGTAAAAATAAATTTTATTTTATTTCCATTTTGTTTTTTCTTTTTTAATCCATTTTTTGTAATACTTTCATTTCTTTCTTCATGTTCTTGTATACATTCTGAAACTAATTTTAATAATAATTTATTTTTATTTATCTGTTTTGTAATATAAGAAATTGAAGCAAGTAACAGTAACCAAATCGATAAAACAAAAAGTATATACAATATACTGCTCTAATTCATATTTTTAATTTCGTTAATATAATTTATCAAAGAAGTTGTAATAACAGCTAGTAAAAGTGTTTGAATAACGGTATTTAGAATAATTAATTTCGGGCTTTCAACAATTACTTCCAAATACAATTTAAAAGATTTTAATTTTTCTTTACTGTTAAATTCTTTATTTATTTCTTTTTTTATTTTTTTAAAATTATCATGGATAGAATTATTATCGAATTCTTTAATATCCTTTAAAGTATCATATAATTTTAACCATTTCGTCTCCCCAATCCATTCGAATAAATTAAAGTTTTTCATTTTTCTTTTATTATACATTTTAATAATTAAGTCAAATAATTTACTAGATATTTTATCAAAAATATATATCATGAGATTTATCAATAAAATAGTAATTATAGTTGCAAGTGATAGAAAAATAATAGATATTCCTTCTTGGAAGCCCTTATAAAAGGCTAAAACACATATATAAATAAAAATTAAGTTAAAGCAAGCATAAGAAATAATTCTCAAAACTCTTCCCCTTCTTCCCTTCCCATCCGCTTAACTTTCCCTTGATGCGTTACCATCTTATATTCCCTATGCGGTGGAAGTTCTCGAAGTTTAACTTTCCTATCACAGATAACAATCACACAACTAGGAGGTAGTCCCATTATATCAACCGTTAGTATCATTGTACTAGAATCTAGTTTAAAATTTTCCATATTACTAAGACCCCTCCAATGTGTTATTATTGAGTTGAGCAAGACAGGAGAAGTCCTGTCTTTTTATTTTTTCCATGTATAAATCTATGCGAAGAAGGGTATACTAGATAGGACATAGTAAATTTGCCTGATCCTCATTGATCAGGAGTGGTGTATATATTATCTTTACTACTTAATTTTTTATTCAATTTGTTAAATAATGTACTAGTTGGTTTGTTTGTTTATTACCTGAAGGTTTTAATTAACAAACTTTATAAATACCTTAAAAATAAAAGGTGAATTTACTTATGTTGTTAGAAGGGGATATATCTCCTCCCTTACAACATAAGTAAATTATTATAAAAAATATTTAATCGATTAAATGCTGTTTTCTCATCTATTTTAAGATGTGAAATGGCATTTTTTCGTTATACATAGCTTATAATTCCTGGATATCCCTCGGTTTTTACTACATAAATAAACTATTATAATAATTTAAGACGTGATATGTTCGAACTGTGACTCAATTATTTAGAAATATTTGAAACTTATTGATTTCAGATCCAGATATTAGATAATTATTATATAGAAAGTTGGTGTACTACCATGTTTAAATCGGAAGTAACTAACAAAGTTATTAATATTATCTTCTCGCTAGCATGGATTTCTCTGTTTATATCTCGTGTCCAAAACGGAAGTAAACTGATTACAACGTTAGGAATCTCTATGTGCTCAGTAATGATTTTATTTGATATATACAAAATTATTAAAATTAAGAAACTGAAAGTTGATTAAATTTGATCGGCTTTTTTTATTACGCTTAATGTGTCTAATCCGACTTCTTACAAAAGAACCTCCCCATTATTTTTTCCACTAGGTATATGCCTCATGACTTTATGAAAATATGAATAAGCTATTCTAACTGTAGGGACACGTCGCCCCACCCGACTGTTCCTCCAGTAGATTTAATTTATTTTCTTAGAACCAAGCGCATGCATCAAACTAGCCTCCATTATTTACATAGAATGAACAATCACATATACAGGAGGTGTTTTATATGAGTGATGCTGGATACGGACAAGGAACTGGATCAGGATTCGTGTTAATTGTTGTTCTGTTTATTCTTTTGATTATTGTTGGTGCTACTTTTATGAGCGGTACAGGTTACTGATACCAACAGTAGGATTAAACTATAATCTAAAATGTATCGAAGGCAGGTTTTCATGACCTGTCTTTTTTTATGCTGAATGTGTCTAATGTGTCCTACCACTCAATATACAACTCTTACAACAACCCTTGGATTCATACTATAAAACTTACGAACATTCAAATTGACCACCTGGCTGTCATCCTGCCATAGCACTTTGTTGAGACCGTCCTTCACGCCCTTTACGTAATTGTCTACATCTGGCTTAGTCGTTGGTCTTAACTCACCCTTTTTGATAAGAGCTTGTTTTGGCTTCGTCTGATACTTCTTAGGAGTGGCTCTGTAAATATATCAATGGCCACAAATCAATCGGACCTGTTATAAGCTCTTTTGGTGCATTTTGTCCAGCTACCAGCCTCACGTACTGTTTGAAGTCTCGAGACTTATCAGGATCATAGAGAACTGTTTTACCTCCCCATGATTTCCCTGCTCTTGGTCTTCCTTGAGCTACTGGTTCTCCCAGTATTTCAAAAAAGATATTGCTCATGCTCGCATCTTCTCCTGGTATTCCATTTCCTCTTCAATTGTTACCTGATTTTTTCAGTATTTTTATGTTTTTTGTGATTATTTTGTTAAATCGAAATAATTGTTATAAAGCATATTTTACAAAACCGATTAATAATATTCAAAAAACTACCTCCACTAATGGTTGGTGGTTTTCAATTCTATTAATAAAAGCCCCACTTCTTCAAAAGCGGGGCCGTAATTTCATGAGATTCTGCGAAGGGATCTCACATTTATTAAATTGCCTTCTTAATATCTATTTATACTGGAAAAATTATCTTAGCGACTGACTTATATTAATTTATTTTTCTCCACTTCTGTTGAATAACCACTTTCTCACAAAATACTCTTGTAAGAAAAGGGTAAAAGTCACCATTTGTACCTGTACGTTTTTGATTCGCTTTGGACGATATGATCCCCACATCATAAGCGTTGATTAGGCGTGATTGTTGATATTTCGTATTTAGTAGTGCTTTTTCTATATAATCACTCATCCGATTCATTGTACCCGCAAAATTTGACGTTAATGTGACTTGACCCGGTAAGCTTGCATTGCCATACACACGATTTCGCACAAAAGAAGGGTTCTTCCGTAATTTTGAATATGTTTATGATGAATACTTTGACTGTTACCTTTACCCTAGGGTTGAAATCTTTAAGTACTCTACAACTACTAAAGAAGGCTACCATGAATACAATTCACCAAAATACATTTGTGCCACCTGTCCATTCTTAGCAGAATGTACTGAAAGTAAAGCCCATCAAAAAGTGCTGACGCGTAATGCTTGGCAGGTCATGTTGTACATGTTAAAAAAATCTATCACAAAACTGATTGCAAGTTCATAAAATAATTACATAGTTCGTTTTTTTAAAAGGATAAGAGGTGCTGATATTTAATGTTTAAATACATGGATTATACATCTCCATCAACTCAATACACATTTGACGTTAATAAAAAACCATTGTTCGTAAAAGATAACCAAAATTATATTAACGTACTAGGTATTGATCAAATGAATACACTTGATAATGTGTCGTTGTTAGATATTTTTCTTAGTAAGAATAATGTTGTGGAACCGCACTACCATCAAAATGCAGCTGAACTGGTATATTGTATATCTGGCGCATCTGTTGTATCACTGTTAAATCCATTTACAAACCAACTTCTTAGTTACTATATTACACCAGGTCAGGTGGCAAACATCCCACAAGGTTGGTGGCATTATGAAGTAGCTACAGTTGATAACACTCATCTTTTGGCAATTTTTAATGCACCTACTCCACAAGTAATTTTGGGTTCTAATATATTAAAATTTACACCTTCAAATATTATGGAATATACCTATAGTATGAATGAAAATCAGTGGAAACAGACAACTTCGTCTGTTAAACCCAACACTTATATAGGACCTTCCTAATAATATCGTAATAGTAGACAGTATGCCTTTATAAAAGAGCTGTTCCTTTTTAGGACAGCTCTTTTTTTGATTATTGAAGAATTCATTGTAACTCAGTTTGTTCGAACTGTGACTGAATTATTATTGAAACATTTGAAACTTATTGATTTCGGATACGTATTTTAGATAATTAATATTTAGAAAGTTGGTATACTACCATGTTTATATCAGAAGTAACTAACAAAGTTATACATATTTTCATCTTGCTAGTATTTATCTCTGTGATTATATTTCACCTTAACGGAAGTACACTGGCTAAGGCGTTAGCAATCTCTTTTACATTTGCAACTATTTTATCTGAAATATACGCTATTATTAAAATCAAGAAACGGGAAGCTGATTAAATTTGATCGGCTTTTTTTATTACGCTTAATTATCGAACTGTTCAGTACACGTGCAATCCCCTATTTAATTTCACAGTTCCAAGCAAAATACTTAGAAGAAAAACTTTATTTTTTCTTAAAAACTAAAATCGACTATTGTAATATGATTTATAAAGGTGTAAATTTTTAAAAGAAAAAGTAGAAAGAAGCGATTTAAATTGAAAAAACTAATACTTATGTTTGCAACAACGATAATTCTAAATTCCATAGGACATCTACCGGTAGGTGGATATAGGGAGTCATTGAATTATCATTCTAAGTCTTACCTAGATTCGTTGCACGGTCCACGAACTGAACAAAAGCGATCTACCTCATTTACATCCGCTATATAATGGCCTGTATTCCACTGAGGGGCAAACTTTCCCTCCTTGCTACGCTTTTTTGTCTAGAACGGCACTCTTTGTTTCGTACGGTTTAAAATCTACTATCAAAATCTCAATCTCGTCTCCTATATGATATAATTTTTAGGTTCCGTACATACAGAAAGGAAGATTAGATGTCCAAAATATCAAATATATATATACGACCGCTTATCCTCTCAGATGCTGTCGAATTACTAAGTTTAGAAAAGAGAAATCGGGCTTTTTTTGAAAACTATTCCATAACTCATCCAGAAGATTACTGGACTTTAGAAACTCACAAAGATTTAATCGGAAAATGGGAACAAAATACCAAAAAAGAGATAGAATATCGATTCGGAATTTTTAAAATTAACAGTGATATTCTTATAGGTACTATCGGCTTATTTCAAGTTTTCCGTGGACCACGTGAAAGTGCGCTTTTGGGCTATTCCTTAGACCAAGAACATAATGGCAAAGGTTATACTACCGAAGCTACCAATTTGGTTGTTAATTATGCTTTCGAAATTCTAAACTTACATCGAATTGAAGCAGGAGTGATGCCAGATAACATAGGTTCCATTCGAGTATTAGAAAAAGCTGGTTTCCATAAAGAAGGAATAGCTAAGAAAAACGTTAAAATAAATGGGTCTTGGGAAGATCATCAGATGTTAGCTATAATAAATCCGAATGACTAGCCATGTAATTAACACTAATTATTAGACAATCTCTATCTCCACTCATTTAAATTATGAGTGGATTTTTAATTGTATATGACGTATTTTGTGTCAACTGCGTCCCTACCAACACATTGGTATAAGCCCCAGTAACTTTTCTAATTAATCATTAATCTATTTTATAAGGGGTACGTCATACCACCCTGACTGTGCTCTAGTAATTTTAAAAGTTACACGTGCCAATTAGCTATAATTATCCATTGAATTACTAGTTCATTTGGTGATAAAACACTAGACACTCGGTATTTAGTACTTTTGGATTTCTTTAGAATTAATGAACATTACACCTTCACTGAGGTTTCTGGATGAAGGGGAATGCATAGCAAAAAGGTTGCACGTTCTCGAATTTGCATCTTCGGGAACTTGCAACCTCCATCGAACGGCAAGTATCCTTTCATTTTCCAAAAATAATTTTCTCTTAAACGTTGTAGGAAAGCGACGGATAAATAGCCACGAGAAGATTACCTAAATTAGCATTGGAAGAAGTGACTAATCAACGGTTATGATGTGGTGATTATTTAGTCCAGAGCGAACTGAAAAATACAAGTGCAAATGGAGACATTTACGCTTACCTTACAAGTGTATTATGTAAAAAAATAGTTAATCAACAGACGTGTTAAATACCTTCTTAAAACTAAACTAATTAATCAGTCGAACATCTCATATTGACATAGAATGAAATATCCCGATTTAGGAGGTGCACAAGATGGGTTATGCTGGTAATGTTTGTGGACCAGGATATGCAGGACCTGGTTACGGTTCAGGATTTGCTTTACTAGTCGTTCTGTTTATTCTTTTAATTATTGTTGGGGCAACTTTCTTAAACTAAGGCGGTTATGGTTGCTAATCTGCTGTACAACTGAGACAGGTTATATAACCTGTCTTTTTAGTTTTACACAGAAGTTCTAGTATTTCTTCACTAAAAAATATACAAATCATAAAATAGACTATAAGTTCACATAGTACTGGAGGCTAACAATTTGAAATTCAATAAAAGCTTTGGTCAAAATGGTCAAAACCTCCAAACAGAGAGTCATGCTGAAAAACTTGCCGTCATTGGTGAAGCAATTGCTAAAATTGGCGATGCAATAGCAAGTATTGCTGCAGTACTTGCTTTAGAAGAACCTCCAGAAAAAGGTGATAATGATGAATACAAAAGTATGCAAAAAGAGATTGATCATTTAACTGCCGAAAATGAAAGACTTAAAAACCAACTAAACAACAGGAGACATAATTGGCTTTAAAAAATAATCCCATTAAATCAAAAATTCAACTTAATCCTCTCAAGATCAATAGACTAGCATTGATTTTTATGTACTACTCGAAAGTATAGCAACGTTTTTGGTGCAGATGGGTAGAGAATGGCGATAGGTCCTTATAATTCCTTTGTAGGCTTGGGTACAAAACTAATGAGCAGTTTTCCAGTAAATGAAGAAATAGTTCTAAAAACTAAACAAATGAACCAGACAAACATTTATTAATGACATAGGATAAAACATCTCGTTATATAGGAGGTGTACAAATGGTAAATGCAGGTTATGGTTATGGATATGGAAATGGTTGTGGTTGTGGTTGTGGAACTGGACCTGGATACAGACCTGGGAACGGACTTGGATCAGGATTCGCTTTAATTGTTGTTTTATTTATTCTTTTAATTATTATTGCCGCAACCGCCACCAATAGGGTCGGAAATGATGTTGACTGTTGAGATATATGTTAGGACCTTCTTTAAATTTAAAACAGAAATCTTCAGTTATCTGAGACAGGCTTTCACGACCTGTCTTTTTATACTATTACAAAATAAAGGTAGACTTTTCAGTTAGAATTGCTTTCCATTTTCAGCAGAGATTGTAGGACAACCCACCAGATTTAATGCATGTCACAAAATATAATTTACTTAGAAAGTTCCTTATACGCTAAAACCTTCAACGCTAACATTTCTTCAGTAGTCAAATTATTTTCAAGCTTATTAAAAATTTCTTGTTTATCTTCCTCAGTTATACCACTTTGGGCTTTTTCTTGAAATTCTTTTAAGTCACTTATTTTAAACTTTTTTATCAGTAGCCTCGTTGCTTCTTCTTTCGTCTGAAAAGGTAATTTACTATTATCTACATTTTTTCCTTCTTCAATAAACGCCTGTAATTGAGGATCACTATTGATTTCTTTTTTAATACTTTCCAGCTGACCGCTATCTTGAAGTTCTACCGCTACTTTTTCCATTACCTGATCCGCAACCAGTTTAGGCACAAAATAATATGCTGCAAATCCTATTAACGCGATTACAAAAACGAACCCAAAAAGCACTTTTAAAAACTTCATCTAAATTCCTCCTATACAGGATTTATTTTTAAGGATACTATACTGTAATCCTCTCGTGAAATGATATGCTATTCCTATTTTTTCTAATTCAATCAAATAAAATAAAAAAGCACCATTCTAGGTGCTCAATAGTTCATTTACACCAACTCTACCTGTGACTGCAATCTGTTTATTGCTTGATAAGTTACCATTGTTGCAACAAACGTACCAATTAAAAATAAAATGGAACCACCCAAAGATAAAAGATTACCTATCAATCTAGTCCTTTCTTCATTTAATAATTCTTGGTTATTCAATTCTTGATTCAATTATCCACCCACCTCTCCACATAATTATTATATTCTTCTGTTTCATATTGTTCACAATTCGTTTAAACAAAAGAAAAATGTCAGTTCTGGATACTAAAATTAAGCGATTTTACTAAACTTTCTCCTGTATTCAGAAATTTTATAGTCAATAAATGCACCAATAACTCCAAAAGGTATTCCGCCAGCTGTCAATGAAAGTAATATTGAAAATATACTTATTTCCTCCATTTTATTACTCAATACATAATGAATGAACAAACTTCCTAATATAGTAAAAACTATAGTGGAATAATAAGTTATATGAAGTTTTTCCTTTATTTTTTGTTCTTGATTTGTCTCTTCTTTATTCATGTAACTCCCTCTTCTCTATAAAGTCTTTATATTATTCACTTGTTTTCATTAATTTACTCATTTTTATCTATATAAACAAAAAAATCTTCGATATGGGCACTTGTTAAAAGTGCTTCTAACGAAGACAAGGTTTCTATTCAATTTGCAGAGTAGTATCTGACCATTCTATTTCATTTAAAAATGTAAATACATCTTCACATACTTTTTCTTTTTCTTTTCCCGTCGTAATAATATGACCAGACTCTTTATACCAAATGATTTCTTTTTCATTTGTTTCCACATGGTCAAGAATATACGATGCACTTTCTTGATAAATTGCATCGTCTAATGCTCCCTGAAGCACAAGGGTTGGTGATGTAATAGTATGTAAATCGTGACATGTATTTTCAGTTATTGATTGAACACTATTAAAAGAATTTCTCGGCAAGGATTTAAGTACTTCAAGTTCTTCTATAATTACTTCTTTTGATTTTCCCTCAAAAGATTTATAAATTTTTGCGTAGTTATATAATCGATCGAATAAACCTTCCGTGCTATTCCTTTTAACTGGAGCACACATGGATACAACTGCTTTTACTGGAAATTCTTCTGCTATTTTTAAGGAAAACACACCACCTAATGATATCCCAGCTACCGCAATTTCTTCATAACCAAGGTCTTGTAAATAATGATATCCTTTAATCACATCCTGCCACCAGTCAGTTGGAGTCGTTTGTAATAATTCTTCAGGGGTTCCCCCATGCCCTTTATACATTGGTGCATGACATGTATAGCCTCTTTTTTGCAAATATTCTCCTAATCTTTTAACATCTTTCGTACTTCCTGTAAAACCATGCAGTAATAATACAGCTCGATTTCCGCCTTCGAACGTAAAAGATTTAGGTGCCACTAATTTCATCTGTATATCCCCTTTATTTTGCTAAAGCTTTACTATAATGAGTTAATACTATCATTGACAATCCATAATGTATAATCTATTATTCTTATCATTATGATGCAAAAAATGCATCAATAGAGTTTAGGGGGTTAGAAAGTGGAGTGGCAACGTCTAGAATATTTCCAAACGGTAGCAAAGGTTCAACATATGACACGTGCAGCAGAAATGTTGTCTATTTCACAACCTGCTTTAAGTCGTTCTATCGCAGGGTTAGAGGAAGAAATTGGGGTACCACTATTTGATAGACAAGGACGATCGATTGTGTTAAATCGATACGGGGAAATGTTTCTCCATCGAGTGAACCGAATTATGAGGGAACTAGATGAGGGATTGGAAGAAATATTGCAATTAACTAATCCAGAGCAAGGGGAGGTGTCACTTGGCTTTTTGCACACGCTCGGCACTAGCTCTGTTCCAAACATAATTCGGGCATTTCATCGAGATTCTCCAAATATAAGGTTTCAACTGAAACAAAATCATACACATACGCAATTAAAACAATTGAAATCAGGTGAATTGGATCTTTGTTTGCTCGCATCTTTGGACAATGAAGCACAAATTGAATGGACCGAATTATGGCGAGATGAGCTGTATGTGATTGTTCCAATTAGTCATCCACTTGCTAATCGAAAGAGTATTTCATTAAAAGAAATAGCAAATGAGTCTTTTGTATCAATGAAAAAAGGATATGCACTTCGTAAAACAACGGACGAAATTTTTGAGAAAGTAGGAATACTACCCAATATATCCTTTGAAGGAGACGAAGTGGCTACATTAGCAGGCTTTGTTGGAGCAGGATTAGGTTTTTCTATACTACCTGATGGCGGAGAATTAAATGCAAACAAGATGGTAAAATTACGCGTAAAAGATATGACGTGCGAACGTGTAATTGGCATGGCTATTGTAAAAAACCGTTATTTATCACCCGTGGCAAAAAGATTCCAGCATTTTATTCTAGATTATTTTCTTCAACAATAAACGGAAACTACTTAGACCAGATGAACTTCCCCTTCACAAAAAGCGATAAAAAGAAGAAGCTTTCCTTTATACAGAAAGCTTCTTCTTTTACGTTTACATTCTATTCTTTATTTTCGCGCCTCGTTCATTTGTTTCCAAACTGATCCCTTTGCTTCTTCGCCTTGTTCAATTCTAGCAATGGCCATCCGTATTTGTAATTTTACTTCATATTCTTTATCATCCATGGCTTCTTTCAATGTTGGCAGAGTCTCTACTGTGCCTACTTCATAGAAATACATTGCCGCTCTCCAACGGACAAGTTTGTTTTTATCAAATAGGGTGATTTTCATTGCTTCAGCAAATTGGACAAATCCTAGATCACTCATTGCGTCTCCCGCTGTCCTACGAACCGCAGCACTTTTATCCTTTAAAGCAGTTTCTAAATAAGGGATAACTGATTCATCTTCTATTAGCCCTAAGTAAACAGTCGCTAATCGACGAATGGATACTTGTTCATCTTGAACTGCTTTTGCTAATATCGGTAAATCTTCCATTTCTGGATTAATTAAATTATTTAAAAGTTGAAATCTTTGTTCCCATTCACCGACTTCAAATTGTTCTAGGGTAAATGGAACTCGAACAGCTGACTTCTCTTCTGATGGACTGTCTTTATCCTCTAATAGTTGTTGCAGTTTACTTTGTGGAAATGTTGCTTCTAGCTCTTTTACTAATTGTTCTCCAATTTCTTTTTGATCACCGTAACGAACACCAAAATCTACCCATTTACGAAGCAATAGATAGTTTTCTTTGTCGCCTTCCATCGCTAAGTCTAAAGCTTTTATAAAACGCTCGGATAATCCATATCTGGACTCTGATTCACTATCAAATACTTTCACTTGAAGTGGAATTCCTTTATATTGTTGGACATGGACGTATAATTCTCCATAATGCTCCAGTGGTTTTTCTAGTGAATTTTCTTCATTTTCCGCTCCAAAGACATTTTCAACTGAGGCTAAAATAGGCTCCCATGAAAACTTTGCATTTCTCTCCACTGCAAAAAAATCTGCAACATGATAAATACCTTTAATACCTTCAATTTTAAATATTTCTTGAATTTCCTTTGGTGCACCATCCAAGTTATCTTTTTTATAATTATGACTTTTACCAAAAGGAAGCTCTTTATCTATCACAACTTTCATCGTATTCGGACTCGGCGTAGGCTCGATTGTAACTATTTTCATTTAGTTCCCCTCCATAAAAATCAACTATTAACAATTTCCTCTAGGTATGACCAGCGCTCGATTAGTTGCTCATATTTTTTGTTTGCATTATCCAATTTTACAGTTACCTCTTGAAGAAGTGTAAAATCAGAACCAGCCTTTGCCAAACTTTCTTCTAATTCAACAATTAGTATTTCCATTTTCTCAATATCTGCTCCAATTGTTTCCCATTCGCGTTGCTCTTTATAAGTAAGTTTTTTCTTCTCTTTAGTCGTTTTAGCTTGCACTTCTTCTAATTTTACTTCATCGATTTTTGTAGGATTTATCTTTTTCTCTTCTAAATAATCCGAGTAAATACCCAACCATTCTTTCACTGAGCCATCGCCACTCAATACCCAAAGCTTTTTCGCAATACGATCTAAGAAAAATCGATCATGGGAAATAGTAATAATGACACCAGGAAAAGTTTCCATGAAATCTTCTAAAACAGATAATGTTTGAATATCTAAATCATTTGTTGGTTCATCGAGTAAGAGAACATTCGGTTGCTCCATAAGCATTTTTAATAATACTAGACGTTTTTTCTCCCCACCTGAAAGCTTACCTATTTGTGTTCCATGTGTGTTTAACGGGAACAAAAATCGCTCTAGCATTTGTGCAGCTGAAAATTTCTCTCCAGAACCGGTTTCAATTAAGTTAGATGATTCGCGTACATATTCAATCATTCTCGTCTGTTCATTCATTTCCGGTAGTTGTTGAGTAAAATGCATGAGTTTTACAGTTGAACCCACAATTATTTCTCCTGCATCCATTGGGAGTTCTCCTGCTAACATTTTTAGAACAGTACTTTTCCCTACACCATTAGGACCTACAATTCCAACTCGATCTCCAGCTTGTAAAAGGAAATTGAAATCTTCTACTATTTTTTTGGATCCAAAATCTTTTGAAATAGATTTTCCTTCCAACACTTGCTTACCCAATCGAGTCGTAACAAGTTCCATCTCTAAATTTTGATTAGAGTTATCACGATCTATTTTTGAACCAATTTCTTCAAAGCGATCTTTGCGAGCTTTCTGTTTCGTCGATCTAGCTTTTGCTCCTCTACGAATCCATTTCAACTCGTTTCGATACAAATTCTGTAATTTCTGTTGAGAAGATGCATTCATTTCCTCACGAATTGCCCTAGACTCTAAATAATCTGCGTAGTTACCAGAGTGCGTATATAACGTTTTATCTGCTAACTCATAAATATGAGTTGCTACAGCGTCTAAGAAGTAACGATCATGTGTAACAAATATAATGGCTCCTTCCACTCGTTGTAGCATTTCCTGTAACCAATCTGTAGACTCTTTGTCCAGATGGTTGGTAGGTTCATCTAATAGTAGTAAGTCAGCTGGTTCAATTAACACTTTTGCGAGTGCCACTCTTTTTTGTTGTCCACCTGATAAATGCAAAACGGAATCTTCAAATTGAGTAATCCCTAATTTTGTTAATGCTGTTTTCGCAAGAGCATTTACGTCCCACGCTTGTAAATCGTCCATTTGTGATTGTAAATCCATCAGCTTATTTTGTAGTACTGTTGAATTTGAATCCTCCATTAATGCAAGTAATGCTTCTTCATATTCACGGTTTATCTTTAATATTGGCGAATCTCCTCCAAATACTGCTTGAAGAACTGTCTCTTCCTTAACAAAAGTCGGTTGCTGTTCTAGATAAGCAATTCGATATTTGTTTGGATGATCTCGGTCAATCGAATCCGCTTCAAGCTGCTCCGCAATTATGGAAAGGAAAGTAGATTTCCCAGTCCCGTTTATACCTATTAATCCTGCATGGTTCTGATTATTAATGGTAAAGGATATATTTTGAAAAAGTGTTTTTTCTCCCACTGTTTTCGTTAAGTTTGAAATAATTAAATGGCTCATAGCATTTCCCCAGTTTCTTTACGTAAGTTTTGCAGAAAGAGTTCCATAAACGCATGTCTTTCTGTTGCAAGTTCTTTTCCTTTTTCAGTTATCATTCCTGCCGACAAGAGAAGTAGCTTTTCATAGAAGTGTGTGACGGATGCTGTGTCTTTTGTGCGATATTCTTCTGCTGACATATTTGCTCGAGGAGTTTCACTTGCATCATATAATTTTCTGCCTCGTGAGCCGCCATATGCAAAAGTTCGAGCAATTCCAACTGCTCCTATTGCATCTAGTCGATCCGCATCTCGAACAATTTCCGCTTCAATTGTTTTAGGTTGTTGTTCATTTCCTCCATTAAACGAAACGGATTTTATCACTTCTTTAATATGAGCTACTTTTTCATCTGGCAATTTTAATAGTTGTATGATGCGTGTTTCTTCTGATTTCAAATGATCTTTTGCATATTTCGGATCACTTACATCATGCAGTAAAACAGCAAGCTCCACAACTTCTTGGTCTGCATTATCGATAGTTTCTAATATCTCTAATGCATTCTTTCGCACTCTCTCAATATGTTGAAAGTCGTGACTTGCATCAAAATGCTTGTACACTTCTATTACTAATAATTCGCATTGCTCTAATGTATTCATACATCTTTCTCCTTAACCGGATTCATTCTCTCCATTATATACAATAACATAGATAAACTGTAATAAGATGTTTTATATTGCCAAATCCTTGTAATACCAACGTTTTCGGAGAAACACTATAAATAATACAATGCCAGACAAAGTATTAAAAAACAGGTTATTAGTGCTAATGATTATATAAATGGCGGTGTATTTACAGGAATGTGTAAGTATAATTGAGTCATTTTTTTTTTGAAATAAAAAACCTACCAATATTAGATGGCTCTTTGTAAATTTCCATAGGCGAACTTTTGTTCTGATCATATTCCGTCCTGTTTTTAAAAGTCATAAAGTCCATGAAAACAGTGACATAGAGATACTTGTTGAAATAGTTTATCATGTGATTTCATGTTTTATTTTTAATATTGGGGTATTCATGGGTTGTTTGTGAAGTGAAAATTTTATGTTTGATTCTATATAAAATATATTATTCAAAGAATCTTGTCATCATCTAATCTTTAATTATTATTAAACCCTAGTGGCTGATCAATTGACCTTCTTTCATTACTTGGTCATCTTTTTAATAAACGTATTATGGTTGTTTTTTTGGTTCTTGTTATTACTACATTCCTACCAATACTCAATTCGATAATTTTTAACAGCACCTGATGCTTATTCCTCCAAAATCATACCAGTATCCGCACCAGTAGAGAACCTACATTAGCCGTACTAGTACAATTATACCCATATCCTACACTGTGATGACCATACCTATACCCTAAAGTACAGACTTAATCGCTGATGCCTCACTTAATATGTTGGCGACGGTTTAGGATTCGTTAGTTCAGATAATAGTAGCTATTTCCTTTCCTTTTGGTTCGGTAATATTGGTGGAGCATGCTTCATGTTTATGTTTAACAATAGCGAAAAAGCATGGGATATAATTATGAAGGAAGGATTAGGTTATGTATTAGTTCCGTTGCCTCTGCTCTTCCTACAAATTCTACGTGAAGTCGAGGAAGTTGTTTAAATATAAACAAACCATCTTGACCATTGCAGCATGTAGATAAAGAGAAACTCGATAAAATGCGGTTTCTACTGCTGACAAATAAAAAAGCGCCAAATTCATATATAACCAAGGCACTTTTAGAAATATCAGAATTGAAACTACCTAGCTTATTATAACTTTGTATGCCCCGCTCTTTTAAAACTGAAGGAGGCTTAGGAAGCCGGTTATCAAGAAATGTGTTTATTGCGAAAAAGAGGATAAAACTAAATCAAGTCGTCCTGAAAAACGTAGGTATTGTTCTAAAGAATGTCAAGGAAAACCCATAACCAATCTTGTGATTAAGAAGTGTGTAATGTGTCAGAATGAGTTTAAAATTCATAATAACAAATGGAGAAAAAATGCTAAATACTGTTCTCAAAAATGCAAAGGAAACGACCAATCTAACGAAAATCATTGGAATTACAATGGACCAGGTAATCGTTTAAAAGATGATCCTGATCATGTAAGTGAAATGCGACGTAAGCTTGTCCGGAACAGTGCAAAAGTTAAAAACACAATACGCAGAGGAAAGATGAAACGAGAGAGAAACATGGTCGTTGAACATTATTTCACCGAATGGATAGAACTTCCAAAAAAATGATAACCTATGCTTCTATTTCGGAGTACGAATGACAAAAATACCAGGGAAGAAACAGCGTAAAAGAGATCATATAATACGTATTTCAAAAGGAGGATTAGATAAGATAGAAAATATTGTCCCTGCTTGTAGATAATGCAATTCTAAAAAAAGGAAAACTGACCTTAGATGAATTTTACGAAAAACTATATAAAGAGAAATTTAAAAGAAACCCTTATAACAGGTTCAATTTTCTATTAGAAAACCTAAATTCGTACTAAAAACGTAAGTAAATATGCACAACTAGCTGCATCGCATTTGTGGTGCTTTTTGTAAATAAAATAAGGAATGACTCAGTGACAGTTAACTAAGCCATTTCTTATTTGTTTTTCATTCGTTGGTTCAACTAAGCACCCGTTAGCACAATAAGAAAAAATAGCTCTCGATTTATAAACGCTCTTTATTTTTTTCAAAAATGCTTAATTACATTGTCGATACTTCACAAGTGTCCTATGTTCCCACACTTTATAAAGTTGCTCTCTCGTAAAAGAGGTTTTGAGTTATGGTGTCTCTTATATTATTCTAGTAGCCCATTTAGAATCGTAAAGATAGGCAAGTTAATCCACCATCCTGCTTGACGAACTCAGACATTCCCACCTCAATAACGGAATAACCAGCAGCAACAATCTTTTTCTTTGTCTCCTCGTATCCTTTTGGGATAATCACATAGTCGTTGATACGAATGCAGTTAGCCGCATACTCCTCTTCTTCATTGACGATGATCTTGTTAAAATCTCTGAACAAATCTTTGTCGATGAATTCCCCTGCTAGCACTAGAGTGTTGTCCCCTATGTAGGATATCCCTGTCTTAAAGTGAAAAAACTTTTCTACAGGCACAATCGTTGCACTATAATCGTACTTCTCTAAAATTTCTTTAAGCTGTCTCGCCCCTTCTTCATTTGTTCGGTTGGAAAGACCAATATAAAAATGGTTATCTACCTGCATTACGTCGCCACCATCAAGTGTACCCGGCTCTAGAATTAACTCTATCTCGTCGTAGAAATTCGATAGTACTTCTTGTATTTCTATAATTTCCCCATTGCGACTTTCTGCGCCAGGATTTGTAATAATGGCACATTTTTCAGTAAGAATCGCAGTGTCTTCTACAAAAGTAGAGTCAGGAAAACGCTCATCTGCCTCAAGGACGGTTACTTTTACACCGCATTGTTTCAGTGCCTCTACATAGCTGCTGTGTTGTTCAAATGCTTTTTCATAATCGGGTTTACCTAAATCTACGGTTGTTAAACCGTTTACAAAGCTCTTGCTAATTTTGCGTACAATAGTTTGTGAAAATTTCATCTGGATTTTCCTCCCTAATATAAATAATATAAGCGGCTTTAGGTCGTTTTCTTGGCTGCTACAGCTTATATGAATACTTTACGTTTTTACGAGTTTACAGTAAAATCAAAAGATATTATGGAAACCATAACAGTTTTTTATCGATACTCAGCACTGTACGTATAAACCAGTTCGAAAAATCTGATAATATGGAGTAGAGTTTAAATGGAATTAAGACATCTGAAAACTTTCCAATTTGCAGCAGAGTACTTAAATTTTACAAAGGCTGCGCAACAGCTGAACTTCACTCAACCTGCTGTAACTGTACAAATTCAGTCGCTTGAACAAGAATTGAAACAGCAACTATTTATACGGATAGGAAAGAAGACTTTTTTGACACCTGCAGGTGAAATCCTTAAAACATACACGAAACAACTTTTTTCCATAGTAGAGGAGATGGAATCATCATTCGCCGAACTTTCAAATACATATGGCAATGTAACGATTGCCGCTGGTGAAAGCTATTGTTCCTATTATTTTCCTTATGTCATTTCTGAATACCTGAAGCTATATCCTCAAGTACAGATAAAGTTGATTTCCTGTAACAGTGATGAAGTTATAAAAGGGATAGAGTCAAACAAATACGATATAGGTATTATTAGGGGGGACCTAAATACAAATGGAATTACAAACATCGTGATTGCAGAAGAAGACATGGTTCTAGTGGTTTCTAAAGAATTATACGATATGTACCCAGAAGATCAATTACTAACGGAATTTCCCTTAATTAAATATCAAGCTGACGGTTATTTCGAATCGATGATGAGTAAATATTTTAAACAATCAAAACTCTCATCACAAAACGTAATCGAGTTTGGAAGTTTGGATGCGATCAAAAAGGCCGTATTAAATAACATCGGAGTAGCGTTATTAATCAGTGACTTCATAAAAAAAGAAATTAGCAATGGTGATTTAATCCCGATCCTTGTTACCGAGAAAAAGGTAAAAGTAAACACCTCTATCATTACAATGAAGGAAAAAGAAAACATAGGAACAATTCAATCTTTTATAGATGTAATACAAAAAAATTGGGATAGCATTCCTACTATGGAATAATAAATCTGAACGATATTCTTTTAATAGTGATTTTACACAGTTATTAATGTGGAAGTAACGTTATGACAGGTGAAACAGGAGACAACGGGCTTTAATTACGCGGTGAAACTAGACAAATGGAACACGATCAAATAACCGTTGGGGAATTGTTAGATATTTGGTACGACACTCATAAGAATAGCTGGAAAGGTAAATCACGTGTTCGAAGAGAATCTGCAATTGTTTTACACATGAAGTCCTTAATCGGTCATTATAAGTTACAAAAGCTAGATAGAACCACTTATAAAAGGGAATTTTTGAATGTACTAGAAGCGAATTTTAAACCGACTTCTGTACAACTATTTCATAACCTCTGAAAAATAGCCATTAATGCTGCAGTAGAGGATGAAAGATTACCATGCAATCGTTTTACAAAATTTACTTTTACTTAGAGTGATGAGAATAGATCGGAATTAGAAGATTATTATACTCCTAGTGAATTAGCTATATTTCTAGAATGTGCAAAAAAATCTTTAGAGATCACTAACTATACTTACTTCTAAACACTCTCATATTGTGTTTAGAGAAAAGGAGAAGCACTTGCTTTGCAGTGGAGTCATTTTGACATTGATAATAAAACAATCACCATTGAAAGCACACGAGACATAATTGGTTCACGTTCTCCTAAGACAAAGAGTAGTTATAGAACTATTTTTATCGATGATCTATTAGTAAGAAAATATATTGAAATCGATCGAGGAGACAGTTAAAGAAAAATGAAGCAAGGCTTAGGACTTGGATTACCATTAAGTCGATTACTCGCAGAAGCTAATCATTGTGAATTGTTCTTATTATCAACCTCACCAAATGAAACCATTTTTCGTCTCGTGTTACCTATTGAATAAACTATTAAGTGTGGGATAATTGCCTACATTCTCTTGTTGTTGTTAGTTCAAAAAAAGACAGAGATTTTCATTTCTCTAGTATTTGCACTAATCTTCAATAGTTATTCTAACTAGTCGATCAATCTTTGTAACAACAACAGTATTACCTTCATAAACATATTCATTTTGCATTTCTGTAAAAAAGTGAGTAGATAAACAAATTAACACCGTCCTTAGTTGGACGGTGTTAATTTAATATAGTATTTCTATAAAACTAATACATGACTACTAATTTCACAAATCAGCTTTTCTAATTTCTTTTTACCCCTATATGCCAAGGTGAATGCTAAAATATTCATTATCAACATAAAAGTAAGAGCATACGAATAACTGTGTAGCTACTACCTGTTAGCTCATAAATATATACCGTATCCCGGTAAAGCATCAATGCCCGCTAGGTGATACTCAGGATCGTTCGACCTTACTCAATCTATAATATAAAATAGAAGTACAAACCATAGCTTAGATTCGTACTTCTATTTTTAGTATTTTTGCAATTTCTAACGTATTGTTTTTAATGCAGTTGTCCAAGGGATAACTTGGTCTAACATTTGGTTTACTGAAGCTACTTGAACGTCTGCCGGTTTAAATACATTACCGTTTTCGAAGTCAGTAAATAGTGATAATGCCGGATGTACACGAACATGCGCAACAAGTAATTCACTTAAAATACCGCGTAAATGTTCTGTTGCACGAGCCCCGCCTACTGAACCGTATGATACTATACCAGCAGCTTTATTGTTCCATTCGTCACGTAAGTAATCTAAAGCATTTTTTAGTGCACCTGTGATTGAATGGTTGTATTCTTGAACGATGAAGACAAATCCATCACAACTATTAATTTTTGATGACCAAGCTGCTGCTCCTGATGCATCACCACCGGGTTCACCTAATAGTGGTAATTTAAATTCTGCGATGTCAATGATTTCATATTCAGCGTCTCCACGTTTGTCTGCAAGTTCTTTTACCCATTTCCCTACTTGTGGACTAACGCGTCCTTCACGTGTACTTCCTAAAACGATCCCTATTTTTAACATGTCATTTCCTCCTGTTTGCTGTTCATTTGTGTTTGATCCGAATAATTTCTTAATAAAACTCATTGTTTTACCTCATATTCTTTCGTAATTCTTTTTTGTTTCTTACTTTATCTTTTTGCCTTTCTAACTGCTCTATTTGTTCACGTTTTGGTTCTAAAAATGGTGGCAATAATAGTTTTTCACAATCTTTTTCGTAGGTCTCATCACCCATAAATCCTGTTCCTTCTCTTGCAAACTCAAACAAAATTAGTACAGCAACTGGTTCATAAAGCTATTCAAAGAAGTGACGATTTACATAACCCGATGCTTGAAATCCAATTCCTCAGATCATTCCATCCATTTACTACTACACTATCCTCTACAATAAAAGTAGCGTGATGAAATGCACCATCACATTTTTTCCATTTATTAAAATCCCATTACGTTCTACAATAATTTGGCAGCGTTTATACATCACCTCCTTCAAATAAAAAAAAGTTCCTTCTGAATCAATTTCTTCAAAGCTGCAAGATTGTTTCTAATAATTGCTTGCAATATTTCAAATCTGCAAATTTAACAAAAATTGAACCTAACCTGCAATCGAATATTCAATTGGAATTGGACTTTTTCCCAAGAACCTCTTCATAAAACTCGTCTGAATTCAGTTGATACTGTTGATGTTCAAAATCTATGAACGATAATTTCTTTTTTACCAAACCGCTCTATAGATGCCAGTATGGTCAACTTTTAGTCGGTCAAAACGCTTTGCTCAATGATAAGATGTCACAACAGACGGCTCTCAGAATGATGTTTTGGCAATTTCGTTTGAAAATGTATACAATTTGGAATTAATCAGGAAATCAAAGAATGTTATTCAGTTCTAGTTCTAGCTCTTCCTTTTCCCAATTGCCTAGTCTCATTGAAACACTTAACTTCTGGATAACTTCTGGATAGGTAAAGACTTTATAATTTACATGTTGCAAGTTCAAAGATGTCGGTGTAAATTTTACCATTTCATTAATTCCTTTTAATTCTTTATTCTATATCGAATAATCATACAATGATACTTATGGATCGTTTTTCTCTTACAAATAATTAAATTCAGTAATAAGCTTTATCCCAGTTTTAATGAATCAGTTGTTAAAATATTAAAAATCATATTCTTCGTCTTTTTTCGCTCGAATGATCTCAAAAGCTTCAACTGTTAACATGGTATCTTCGACTAAGCGATCTAGACGAAAAAGGATATCATCATTCACAATTTCTTTACGTAAGAAATCTTTTTCTTCAATAAATACATACGTTGGAACAATGTGCGCTTTCATATATGCTAGGATTGGCTTTAATTGTTGCTCCACCATTAAATAGTGCTTCGATGTACCGGCAGTCACGACACTACTCACGACTTTATCACGGAAAGCGTTGACTGGAAGTAAGTCAAAGATATTTTTTAGTGTTGCTGGTATGGATGCTTGAAAAGTTGGCGTACCAATAATAATGGCATCTGCTGCCATTATTGTCTCTGTAACGTATTTTGTATCTCCTTCATATTCAAAATAATTACGACCATCACTAAATTCCAATTTATAGTCGGTTAAATCTAGTAGTGTAACTTCATGCTTCGGGTATTTATTTTCAAGCATTTCAACAACTTTCATCATTGCTATTTTTGTTTTAGAGCCGACAATTGAGCCGGCTACTGCTACTATTTTCATGTTAATCTCTCCTTCTTATTTGGATGTATATTTTTTAATTGCTGGAATTATATCGTTTCCGATGATTTCGATGTTTTTCATAATTTTCTGGAAAGGTACACCACCAAAGTCAATTTGTGCCATGAAACGTTGCATACTGTAAAGCTCATTTTGGTAAAGTAGCTTTTCGACAATTTGTTGTGTACTACCAACCATTAATGCATCACGTGTATCAGATGATTGGGCGAATTGTTGCTTTGGATAACCTCCACCTCGAATCGTTTGGAATCCACTATTAATATGGGGGTACATGCCTTGTAATGCTTCTTTTGTTGTATCTGCTACATAGAACAAGCTTGTTGTTCCAATTGGTAGTGCACTTGGATCATACCCATTTCGCTCAGCTGCCTCACGATATGCATCGACAGAAGGCTTAAAGTTGATTGCTGGTCCACCTAGAGTAGTCAGCATCATTGGAATCCCCATATAACCAGCTTTAATGGCACTTGCAGGTGGCCCTCCTACAGCACGCCAAATCGGGAGTGAGCCCATTTTGGGTTGTGGCAGAATTTCTGCATTTAAAAGTGGTGGACGGAACTCGCCTTCCCATGTAACACGTTCTTCTTCGTTTATTTTTTTTAGTAGTTCTAATTTCTCTTCGAAAATTTCCTCATAATCTTGTAAATCCACACCAAGTAAGTGATAGGCACCAACACGAGAGCCACGACCAGCAATGATTTCTGCTCGACCGTCAGAAATTAAATCAATTGTGGCGAAGTCCTCATATAAACGTACAGGATCAGATACACTCAGCACGGTTGCAGAGCTTGCAACTTTAATTTTACTTGTTGCTTGTGCAATAGCACCTAAAATTACAGTATGAGCTTGAGTTGTAAAGTACGTTTGATGACTTTCTCCTAAACCGAATACATCAATCCCTGCGTCCTCAGCCAGTTTTGCCATTTCAATTAATTCTTTAATACGTTGTTGTGCAGAGATACGTTCACCTGTTAAAGGGTTAGCAATGTGATCTCCTAATGAATATAGTCCAAATTCCATTCCTTTTGTCGGATTGATGCGATATTGCTCCATAATCAATTCTCCTCTATTGGTTGTAAGTTTTCTTCAATTTCAGCACGACGATTCTCTAAAAACGGTGGTAAATCTAATGTTTGACCAAGTGTTTCGATATCTCCATCGATTGTAAATCCTGGTCCATCTGTAGCAATTTCAAATAAAATGCCATTTGATTCGCGAAAGTATAAGCTTTTAAAATAGAAACGATCAACAATTCCAGATGACTGGAAACCGCGTGCTCGGACTTGCTTATCCCAGTATGAAAGCTCTACATCGTCTTTGACACGAATCGCTAAATGATGGATACTTCCACGTCCCTGTTTTTCAGCAGGACCTTCTAAATATTTCACAACGATTTCTCCAAATACTTCGCCTAGTACTGATTGGAAAATGCCTTCATCTTTCGTACGTGATATTTCGGTATAGCCAAACATCTCTGTAAGCATACTCCCTAGTTTTTCAAGTCGGCGCACCGTTATTTCCACTGATCCCATGCCTTGAATTTGATGTTCTACGGGCACGTTTGACTTTTCCCATGTTTCCCATTGTTTTATCTTTTGTCCGCTTGATGCATGAAGCACCATGCGTAAGCCTTCTTCATCTTCAAAGTGGAGGGCAGGACGGTTGGCGTACGATGTAATGTCATGATGCCGCACGTTGAATTCCTCAAAACGTTCTTTCCAATAGGTTAAGCTCACTTCTGATGGAACAAGTAAACCGATTTGGGTGATGGCGTTTGTGCCTCGGTGTGTGCGACCAGCAATCGGAATTTCAAAGAAAGATAACTCTGTGCCGGGATTTCCAGTTTTATCTCCATAAAATAAGTGATACATCGATGGGTCATCTTGGTTCACCGTCATTTTTACACGACGTAAACCTAGTACATCACGATAAAAGTGGTTATTTTGTTTTGCATTTTTTGTAATCATTGAAATATGATGATGTCCTGAAATTGTGTACATAAGTTGTTCCTCCAATTTATCATTTGACTAGTCAAGTGAGATGATAAAAAAATTATTTCTTTGGCATTTTCTTTTTTTCGCTATTTTTTTGTACACGCGACATAAGTAAATACAACGTTTTTTGTTCTTCATCAGATAAACACTCATCAAAGAATGAGGATTGAAATTCAAGCTGAGCTTCAAATGCATTATCTAGTTTTTCCCGTCCTTTATTCGTTAACGAGATCTTTTTAGTTTTCCACTCTTGCTTGCGTGCAATGAGTCCCTCTTTATCAAGGCGAGCAAGCATACGCGAAATACCGCCTTGCGAAACTGTGACTTTCTCAGCTAGCTCACCCTGAGTTAATGGTTCATAAGTTGAAATTTGCATTAATACATCAAATTGTGCAGTCGTTAAATCAAATGGCTTTAAAAAATCATTTGATAGTAAGTTACTTTGATGTGTGAATCGAGAGAGTCTTAACCATATTAACGACCCGCGAGTATTTTGTTGCATATTGCTTGTCACTCCCTTTCGTTGCCATCACTTTACTACTCAATTGATAATAATGCAAGAAAAATATCTCGAATTCGAATTATCTTTTTTAAAAAATTCAATGATAATAAATAGTATAAAGATGCTTCTGACAAAGGTTGTTTCATTTCACATAAAATAAAAGATTAAAAGACCGCTAATCGATTAGTGTTTCTACATAAAAAAACATTCGAAATCCAATATTGACTAATAGGTAGTAAAATGATTTTCTTTTTGCATTTTTGGTAATACTTAAATAGAGAGAGGATATAAAACTTTTTTCACCTATATCCTTTGCTTTTTATTTTTGAAGCGTAGTGAAAACGTTAAATATCAAGTGAAATTCGACATTTTATTGACTAATACTGTCATTTAATGTATAGTTTAACTATCCATTATCCGAATATTTAGTGGATTAAGGGAGGAACGTTTATGCAACAGGGGAAAGTAAAATGGTTTAATAATGAAAAAGGCTATGGGTTTATCGAATACAATGATGGAGAAGACGTATTTGTTCATTTTACAGGTATTCAAGGAGATGGATTCCGAGCGTTGGAAGAAGGACAAGATGTATCTTTCGACATTGTTGAAGGTAACCGCGGACCTCAAGCTGCAAACGTATTTAAAAATAGTTAGAAACAGTTCTTCCCGCGACGAATGGTCGTGGGTCTTTTTATTTAGAACAAAGATTCTCACCTATTTCTCGAATTTCCTCTCCAACTGTACAAGCATGAATACAAAAGTTATGTGCTGCTAACTTTCCTTTTTCTTTGCGAAAAAGGTCTTTTAAGTAACAACCTTCACAATATGTCGTTAATAAATAATCTATTTCACCGATTATTTGATTATTTTTCATAGAAACTCTCCTCCCTACATTAAATTAGATTGTCCAATATCATATATTTTATTTGCAAGTGAGCAACATGTAGTTCAAACTAAAAAAGAACTAACCAAAACAAACTGTAAATAGGTGATAAAAAATGCTTGAAGTATATATTGATGGTTCAACAACTGGTAATCCTGGTCCAAGTGGTATAGGCGTCTTTATTAAAGGTGAAGGACATCATATTAAAATAAGCGAATTTATCGGTAGTTACACGAATCACACTACTGAATTTATAGCATTATTAAGAGGATTAGAAGAAGCTCAAAAATTAACAACCTCCATCGTTTCGGCAAGGACCGATTCACAAATAGTTTGTGCTGCAGTCGAAAAAAAATATGCAAAAAATGCAGAATTCGCTGCTATTTTAGAGAAAATATTAGTAATAATCGATACATTCGACTTGTTTTTTATTAAATGGATTCCAGATGATCAAAATAAAGCAGCTCACGCATTAGCAAGAGAAGCCGTGCTAAAAAAACTACCTTGAGTAAAATAGTGCACTGAAAAAGTCCATATAATTAGGCTTTGTAATATAGGGCTTGCTAATAAATTTAAAAATAGCATCTCTTATACAACAACGATTACAGGATGCCATGATTACTACGTTTACTTAAAGTAATTCCATCCTCTTAGCAAAAGCTGGCCAAGTCTTCTTGTTTGGTAATACTCGCTTAATGGATTGTAGTGAAAGGTGGCGCTCTTAGCCTTCGTTCCTCGGAGACAGATGTGCATCGCAAACGACGCGAATGCGGCGCCCCCAAGGAACGCGTCCACCTGAAAAGGAAATCCGTGATACTATTTAATTCTTTAAAGTACTACGAACACTCGTTTCGCAGGACGATAATACTTATACTTTCTTATCTTTTTAGAAAAACGGAAACGTTCTTTAAAATGCATCTTGTCTTTACCAATTTCCAAGTGCTTTGGACTACATATTAGCTACACTATTACCATTAAAGTTTTGGATCGTGAAGTGAACGTGTCACTTCACGATCCATTTTTTCGGGTAATCTTGTGGCGGTTGTTTGTTCGTCGCCCTCTTGGAATATGTAGAGATATGGTACATTAGGTTTGGTTATTGAGTGATTAGATACCACCCTATTCTTTTAAAAGCTCGTTAGTATTAGTTTGAATCCCATTTTTATATGCAGATTCGATTGTCTCTTTTGTTCGGTTCATAAAACGTCGTACTACCTCGTCGTTACCAAATAACTGAAAAATTCCAAGTAATGGATTTTTAGGTTTATTTATCGATGTGTATATAAATTTTGTAGTTGTATCATTTTGCGCTTCTAATTCATAGTCAATTGTCATATGAAAACGATTATTCAATAGAAAACTTTCCTGAAAGATTTTATAATGCTGTTCGTTTACATACTTTTTAATCGTAATTTCATATTGTTCGGTTACTGAACCAATTTGATACGTTTGACTGATGATTGATCCAACTAACTGTTCTGTTTGTTGAGTAAATACTTCATCCATTACTTTTGGGAAAATCATTTTCTTTTTCTCTAAATCCCCATAAAAAAACGGCCAAACGTATTCAATTGGTGCATGTATGGTAATTTCTTTTTTCCACTTTTTCATGTAATCATCCCCTCATTGTTCATAACCACTCTACCGAATGATATAACATATCATAACACAAAAAAACAGACTCTCGAATGAGAGTCTGTTAAAGTTTAGGTTTAAAATTAAGCTTTAACTACGTTAGTAGCTTGAAGACCACGTTGGCCTTGCTCGATTTCAAAAGTTACTTCTTGACCTTCGTCAAGAGATTTGAAACCTTCGCTTTGGATAGCTGAGAAATGTACGAATACATCGTCTCCGCCTTCGCGTTCGATAAATCCGAATCCTTTTTCTGAGTTAAACCATTTTACTTTACCTTGTTCCATGTGTATTTCCTCCTCGTATGCTGTTGTGCATACATTGTGTTACTATCCTTGCTCAACACTGTTAAGTAAAAGTGTTGCCACCTACTAACTAACCGAACAAAAATAATCCTCTTTAAATATAACATGGGTTTTTAATTAATGCAACCCTTTTGCTGATTAAAATTAATTACTTTCCAATAAAGCACCAATCGCACCACTATATCCATTTTTGCCCAAAAAAATAGGTTCTTTATCTTTTAATTGTGTATAACTTCTTATTATTTCTTTTAATAAATTGTTATTTTCTAATGTTGAACCAATATAGATAATACTATTTACATGATATGCGTCAGCTGCTTGGATGCATAATGAAGCTACAACCTCACCAATGATACCTTGTATGCCTGACAAATAATCTGCTTCACTTCTTTTTTCAGCCGTTTTTAACGCGACTCCACCAAAATTACTTGCAGTAAGAGACCCATTTATCGGTAATTTATTGCTTTCATAAATATCGCTGACTAATATGTCAATGGATGATCTATTTCCTATTTTAGATAGGCTAATCAACTCTTCATAACTAGATAATCCAGTTAATACTTGTCCCAAGCCAATGAACGTTCCACCACCGATTCCAGTTCCACCAAGCCTGCTATGTGAGTTTTCATTCATAAGATGAATAGATGTCCCTGTGCCAATGTTTGCAATAATAGCCTTTTCACAATGAATATTTTGTTGTTTTAATTGATGCTTGACTCCCGCCATTGTTGCATCGAACTCCACAATATATGGAATATCTTTTTGTGAAATCAAATATTTCTTTAACTGCTCTGCACGACCACCAGTAAGGCAAATGGAAGCTAACGAATGATTAGAATCGATCCAATCCTTTACTGCTTGAAAATTAGATGAAAGGAAGCTAAGTAAATGTAGTTCCATTTTTTCATCCCAATAAGCTATCTTCGTTAAAGTTCCACCCGCATCAATACCGATTTTTGTAGCCATAAAAATTCCCCTTTTATCTAATCCAAGAACCTACAATTGGATAATTAAATGTGCTTCCAGTAATCGCTTTAACTATTCCGATAATCGGAACAACAAATGCCATTATACCAAAAATAATAATCATAGGAATACCTATTAAGAAAATTATTAAAATGGCAGAAATAACAATCAATGCGCCAATAACCAATTGGAATAGAATCGCTTGTATCGAAAGCTTTTTAATTTCGTCATCGTCTACTACCAAAAATATAATAAATGGTACTAAAAATGGTGCAAACCATGTGCTAGCATGAATTAATATTTTTAAACCCGTGTTTTCCATTTATGTCATACTCCTCTCCGTAAGTTAATACTATATACGCATTATTTCAGCATACGTTTCACTTTACTCTTAAATTATTATTCTTGTAGACTGTTTCTCCCGCAACGATCGTTTCTAGTATATTAGCTTTTAGAAGTGTTGTTGCATTTAACTCTCTATCCACTATTGTGAAATCCGCATCAAATCCTTTGGCAATTTTCCCGCGTTCGTTTTCTTTTCCGGTTGCTTTTGCACTTCCAGTTGTAAATAATGAAATCGCTTCGAATACTGTAAGTGCCTGCTCAGGAAGGAATTTATTATTCACTGCGGCATCTATCCCCACAAGTGGGTCTGCCATTTCTACTGGAGAATCAGATCCTCCTGAGCACTCGAATCCATAATTAATCAATGATTTCCATGCATATGCCCAGTTTAATCGATCTTTCCCCAGCCTTTCGATAACCCATGGAAAATCGGAAGGAACAAAAATTGGTTGGAGATCCAATACTAAGGGTAATTTCGCCATTCTTTCTACTAAATCTTCTCGTAAAACATTCACATGAATTAATCTATCCTTTTTTCCAAATACTACAGGATATTTCTCTATTAAGTCTATTATGATTTCAACTGCCGAATCTCCAATTACATGAACAGCGATTGTTTCATTATATTTTCTAGCTGTTTGCACCAATTGTTCTAGTTTTTCGGGATCATGTACTGCAACACCTTTGTTTCCAGGATCATCTGAATAGTCTTCTGACAACAACGCAGTACGCCCCCCTAAGGATCCATCGATAAATATTTTCATCGCACCGAATTCAATAAAGTCCGTCGGTTCCTCCCCCTGCATCTTCTCAAAAGCTTCATGATGTCTTAAAAGATGAGTACGAAAACTTTCACCTATAACTTCACGATATGCCTGTAAAGGTACTGTATATGGTCCATAGTATGCCATATCCTCTGTGTGAACGCCTGTTAAACCCTTCGATTGTAAATCTGCTACACTATTTTTAATTACTTCTACTAAATACTCTGTAGTTGCTGGAGGTATTTTAGATGTAATTAATTGTTGTGCTTCATCATAAAACAATCCATTCAAATTACCTTCACTGTCTTTACCAATTATCCCGCCAATTGGATTTGGTGTTTCTTTCGTAATTCCTGCGAGTTCCATTGCTTTGGAATTAGCAACTAATACATGTCTACATACTCTCTTTAATACGATAGGAGTCTCTTTCAAATGATCAAGGTCAAAACAAGTGATAGGTCTTTCCTCTATTAGTATATTATCATTCCAACCTTCAGCAACGTACCATTCACCTTTTTTAACTAGTCCTGCTACTTTATCCACTATTTTATCAATAGAATTAATCATTGATAAATCAAGATATGCTAACTTTTCACCATGACCAATGAGATGAATATGACTATCGACAAAACCTGGATACATGGAAGCACCTTGTAAGGATTTTACTTCTTCTGCAAGTGGTAATAATGTTTCTTCAGAGCCAGTTTCAATGATTTTTCCATCTTCTACCAAGACGGATTCTACTGTATTTCCATCTGATTGCATTGTAAAAATATGACCGTTTGTCCAAAGTGTTTTCATTTTTCTCCATCCTTTTATGTGAAGTTAAGATTCAGTGGATATATTCAATAAATATTAGTTTTAAGTTTTTAGTGACCTTTTTTCTGAGCGGTTGGTTATTTTAATAAATTATTAATATCTTCAACCGGTGATTCTAATTTCATCTGTTCTAGTTGTAGCTTCATTTTTTCCGTTTCAATCACAAAGTTTTCATACTTTAACTTCTCTAGTTCCAGTTCAGCATTCACTCTTTGTCCTTTTATTTGTTCTTTATGTTCAAAATGTTTAGTAATAGTTTTTATTATTGGAACTGAAAAAATAAGTATAACTGCAATCATACCAGTCATAGCAATGTCCTCATTTCATAAGTATTTGAATATTATCAGTATACATTAAACAGAATTTTGTCGAAACTATTCATTTGCTAACACATCTGTTGATCAACCACTTACTTACAAAATATACTTGTTAGTAAAACGTAAAAGTCTCCATTTGCTTCTGTACCTTTCGGTTATCTCAGGACGAAATGATCACTACATCATTACCGCAGAATAGGCATGGGTGGATATTTGTCTGTCGCTTTCCTAAAACGCTAAAGAGAAAAATACTTTTTTGGAGAATGAGAGAATAGCAGCCGATCTACGAAGGTTGCAAGTTCCCGAAGATGCAATTTCGGGAACTCTACACTTTTTTACAATTCGTTCCCTGCTAATTTCTGCTAAGAATTACTAGTCATATGGAGATGCTGAGTAAAAAGAGATACTTTCTTTCTAATCTGAAAAAACGAAAAAACTTTAGAGAATGGCTGAGCAACCAAAATTGCATTTTTGGCTACTTATTCTATGAATTAGAAAGTGGATATTCTTTCATTCCCAAAAGCTTTGGCAATTGGTTTATTTGTGCCTGAGAAGAGCGATGGACGAATGAATACCACACGATTACCAAAAAAAATGCGGAGTGATACAATAAAGTCGCATCCCTCCGCATTCAGAAATCTAGGTAATGGTGCAGTAATCGTTCAGTCCAAAGTAATCCAAAAGCGACTACATACCGAGTTACTAGTTTTTTTCACTAAATTACCTAGTGAATAACTGGATATTTTTAGTTAATCAACACATATCATTTGCTAACAATATAGTTGGTTCAAGCGCAATCACTACATTACCTCTTAGAGCTTTACTAATCATACATGTCTGCTCTGCTTTTATAGCGACTTTTTCCATTGTTGCCATGTCTTTTTCATTTCTTAATACGATAGTAGGTCGATGAACAATTTTTTTATAAGTAAATACTCCATTTGTTACATCCACAATTGCAGTAGAATCCATAGATAAGGATTCTTTGGAAATATTACTTCTTTCCATCACTGCCGCAAGAGTAATAATATAACAAGTAGCCGCAGCACCTAGAAGCATTTCATCCGGATTCGTACCTATACCTGGACCGTCCATTTCTGGAGGAATTGATATTTGCGTTTGCAAATTTTTCATTTGAATTTCCCCTATATCATTTCGATCACCTGGCCAGTTTGCTTTTAATTGAAAAAAATGCTCTGCCATGATTTCATCCCCTTTAATGTTCACTTTATTGGAATATCGCATAATTTCCAGTATGATAGATATAGGAAAGTAGGCGATAATGTTGTTAAAGAATTATGGAAAAATTGCTGGAATCACTATTATCATATCATTATTTTTACTAATTTTTGGTGTTAAATATGTGATAGGCCAAGATTTAGTGATCAGAAATTTCATTGCATTTGCAGTCATATCTGTTTTAGTAGGAACTCTTACAGGTGCTCTGTTATTTTATAAACTGAAAATAGCGTATTATATTTTTACAACTGGTTTACTAATCGGTTTTATCGAACTTTTCCGCTCCTTTATTTCCGGGAAGGAAGAATGGGGGGACTTAGTTGGAATTCTATCCTTGTTTATATTTACCTCATTTGGATTAGTTATCGGTCTTATTATAGAAGGTATCCTGTTTCTCGTGAAAAAAAACAAGTAAAAAAGAAGTTTTTCCGCGTTTGTTAGCGAGAAAAACTTCTTTCTTTTATTTCTTACGAAGAAAGTTCCAAACAACAACACCAATTAATAAAATTTGTGGGATAACCGTTTCCCATGTTGGATAAAAGCCAATGGAACTAATGACGGATAAATGATCCACGGTTGTCATTGGAATTACACTTCTTAGTTGTAAAGTATGAACGCTAACTCCTATAATTTTAAATGCCAAAATATAAATAAGTATAGTCGCTACGATAAAGAATCTATGAATCGGTATCTTTCCGCTTACTTTCATTAAAACAACCGCAAAAACAACTAGAATAACCAAAGCAATTAGGATACCAATACTTAACTCAAGCGTAGACATTTTTGGAGCAATACCTGCATAAAAAATAATTGTTTCTGCCCCTTCTCTAAATACAGATAGAAAACTGACAAATGCCATCGATAAAATACTACTGGTAGAGATAGCATGATTCATTTGGGTTTGTATATATTTATTCCACGCGGTAATACTAGATTTATTATGTAACCAAACCCCAACTCCTATCATTAGGACTGCAGCACCTAACCCGACATATCCTTCCATCAATTCCCGACTCGTTCCCGCAGAAACCGATTGTAGAATACTTGAAAGAATAATAGCAGCAATTGCGCTCACAACCAAACCTGCAAATGCCCCTAAATAAATCCACTTCTTCTGATTGCCTTGGTTTGCCTTTTTTAAGAAAGCAAGCAATGCGATAATGATGAGTAATGCTTCCAAACCTTCACGAAGTAATATTAAGGCAGAATCCCAATAAGTATAGTCTGAAGTAGTTTGCATTAGTTCAATCTCTTGAATAAATGAATTAATTGAATTAGTTACTTTCTGTTTATCAACTGAATCTTTTGAAAGATCACTTACGAGAAGAGGAATATTACTTTCTATTTTCGTATAAAGGCCTGCATTTTTTGTCCGTATATCTCCTTCAACGTTTGGCCAAATTTCAATAAACTTCACTAATTCATTTGCAGCTTCATCAAAAGATCCTTCGTTAATTTGATACTTACTTTCTTTCAGTAAACCAATTAGGGTACCTAAAGAATAATTTCCGATAGTACCCTTCACTTCTTTATTAGCAACAAAGTCATTTATTGCTTTAATTAATGCATTAAACTGTCCTTGAAGTTGGTTTACATCCAATTTGTCTTCTGCTAACGTAATTCGCATAAAAGCTACTTGAGTTTCTATTTTTCCGTAACTTGCAATATCCAACTCTCTAACTGGGCGTTCATTTTTTTTCCAAGAAGCTAAAAACTTGGAGTATCCTAGTAAAATAGCATCTTTATCATTAGTAACAATAATGTCATTCATTTTATCAATTGCTGGTTGAATTTTTGTACCAAAATTTGTTCGTTCCATTTTTTCGTCTACTGGATTTTGTTCTTTTTCAAGTGCAGCTAAACCTTTTGCAAGTTGTTGTAAATTTGCTAAACGCTCATCTGCATTTTTAGATTTAAATGCACGAGTATAAGCATCATTAATTTGTTTAACTGCTTCGCTATCCGGGACATTCATTTCTTTCCATTGTTTCTCAAACGATTTAAGTGCGTCTTTAGCCTTTGTAATATCTTCATTTTTAGATTCCATAATGGCATCACTAATCGTAATATACAATTCACCAACTGTAGTAGTAGCTTGAGCAGGCACTGAACGCACAACAAATAATATGCAAACTACACATAATACAATAGATATTTTATGCTTTAAAAAGTGATTCACCTATAAAACTCCCTTTTTGAATACCAGGGAAACAAGCGAAAATTGCACTGCCTCGATGGGTAATATATTCATTTAATTTATCTACACGACCTAAACTATTTTGTATGTTAATAAATTGCTTTGGATCTTTTTGGAAGGAAATAAATAGAAGCCCTGCATCAAATATACCTGTCTTCGGATCTAATCCACTTGTATAAGAAAACGATCTTCTTAACAAACGATCCTTTACTTGTTTAGCTAAATGCACATGAGAAGTGATTGGGACAACTGGCCTACCGTTCGAATCACTTCGAGAAAGCTCCATATCTTCATGTTCATCTTTTTTCCCAAGCGGGGCACCGCTATCTCGATGACGCCCAAAAGTTGCTTCCTGATCCCCTAAGGCTGTTCGATCCCAAGTTTCTAAATGTGTCTGAACTTTTCTTGCTACTAAATAGGTTCCACCAGTCATCCATGAAACAGAATCATTTGGTTGAACCCAAACAACTTCATTCATCTCTTTTATATTTTTCACATCTGGATTTCCAGTGCCATCCTTAAAAGCAAATAAATTTCTAGGAGTATTTTTTTTATTTCCTTGTGGAAATGAATTAAAGCCTGCTTGAGTCCATTTTAACGTTACTTTTCCTGAAGCAGCACGAACAAGATTTCGAACAGCATGAAACGCAACTTGTGGATCTTCTGCACAAGCTTGAATACATATATCGCCAGCTGAAAAGTTTTCATCCAACTGGTCTTTTGGAAAATGCGGTAATTGTACTAAATCTGTTGGCTTAAGATTTTTTATACCTAGTTCTGACTTCTCGAACAAAGTTGGTCCTACTCCAAAAGTTAACGTTAAATTAGAGGCAGAAAGACCAACTGCTTCTCCAGTATCTTTAGCAGGAACGAAATAATTAGTAGTCGGCTCCCCAATTTCTTCCCCGTTCATCATTTTTACAGCCATTGGAGTCCACATTTTAAATAATTCTTTTAACTCCTCTTTTGATGTTGCAATAACATTTAAAGATGCAAAGTAAATATGTTGTTGAACTTCCGTATAAATACCTGATTGATACTTACCGTAAAAAGGAATTTTATTTAATACCGACAAATTATCTTCCACAACTGAATAGCCTAGCGAACTAGCAACAGAACCAAATCCAGTTGCACCAATCAAAACCCCAGCAGCACCTACTCCGGTTAACTTAAGCATCTGTCTTCGATTCATTTTCTTATTAGAAAATGATTCAGTTTGCTTTTTGTCCATCTATATCACTCCAGAATAATTCCTATTTGACTTAAAGGTTCTCCCAATTGATTAACCGCTTCAGAAAGCGCTTTTGTATCTTCTTTTGTCAGCTTTTCGTATGAAATATATCCACCATTCCCATCTTCATACTTCGCCAAAAGGTTGTTAATATTAGCAAACTTTTGTTCCAGTTCTTTCACTAAATCCGCATTTTTCCCATTGATTTGATCTTTTAATATCGTGAAGATCTTTTCTGCACCTTCAATATTCGCTTTAAAATCATACAAATCTGTATGGGAATAAATTTCTTCTTCACCAGTGATTTTAGAAGTAGAAACTTCATTTAACAAATCAACTGCACCAGTAATCATTAAATCAGGTGTAACATCTACTGTTTCAACACGTGCACGAAGTTCTTTTGCGTCTTTTAATAATTGATCTGCGACTTCTTCGTATCCTTTTGTCGTGTTTTCAACCCATAGTCCATATTCAATCTTATGATAACCTGACCACTCTTTTTTCGTTTTCCCTTCATCCTCTAAATCCGCAAGTCTTGCATCAATACGTGGATCTAAATCTCCAAAACTTTCAGCAATTGGTTCTGAACGTTCAAAGAACATACGTGCATTTGGATAAATTTCTTTCGCCTTTTCAATATCTCCAACTTTAATAGCTTCTACAAATTTCTCCGTTTCAGTAACAAATTGATCTATTTGATCAATGGCAAATGATTTATAACTATCCAATTCTTTGTCCAGTTGAACCGTGTTAACGGTCGATTTATCTACTACATCTGACTTTTCTGAAGAGTTCCCACAACCAGTAAGTAAAATACCAGTTGCAATTAATGAAGTAATAATAGTTGTTTTTTTCATTTGTATCCCACTTTCTATATATATATCTCTTTAACAATGATAATCATTTTCAGTTCAATGTCAATAAACTTCTCAAAAAAGTGGTTTTAGCTTTAAACTAAAACCACTCTTATACATTTATTTAGAAAAAACGGTTTTATTTCTTCCTTGTGCTTTTGCATCGTATAAAGCTTCGTCGACTCGATGCATAAAGTCACTTAAAGTTTCTTCCTTTAAATCATATTCACCAACACCTGAAGAAATAGTTATTTTTCTCTTTATTGGTGGCATACTCATCTCTATATCTGTTCTTAATTTTTCTGCCATTAAGTATGCCTCTTGTATGGGTGCATCCGGTAATACAATTAGAAATTCTTCTCCACCTAGTCTAATACAGATTCCTTTGTCAATTGAGATAGACACCATTCGATTTGCCAAAAATTTCAATACATCATCTCCAGCATGATGACCAAACTCGTCATTTACTTTTTTGAAATGGTCAATATCAATCATTATCATGGAGAATAACTTATTTTGTTCGAGTAAATCTGCAAACAATAGTTCCAAGTATCTTCTATTTCTAAGACCTGTTAAAGAATCAGTTAAAGATTGATGTTTAAAGTCTGCTAAAGTTTCTTCTTGCTTTTTACGATAACTTTCGATTGTTTCTGAAAGTTGTTTAGCCTCGAAATACCAAGTTGAAATCTTCGGTTTTTCATAGCTTTGGTCATTTACATTAGAATTCATTGTATATAAAGCTAAGTTTTTTAATGGTGCGGCTAGTTTTTCTGATAGCAGGAATGCTAAAAGATAGAATACTATAACAAAAGGCATCGTATAGAAAAACATTTTTTGCATAATACCACTTAATGGATTTAAGCTACTCTTGTAAGGGGTTTGTGAAACAACACCCCAATCACTTGCTTCAATAAAAGAAAATCCTGCAAGTACATGTTGTCCTTGCGTATTGAAAATTTCTTTTGCACCAGATTGCTTTTTCATTAAATCTTGAACAACTTTATTTTCTCTAACATTTTCACCAATTCTTTTAATATCTGGATGATAAATTAAAGTTCCTTCTTTATCTACTACAAATACATAGGAACCATCTTCACTAAAGTGTTTTGCTAAGATATCTTTAATGAAATTTTCTTCCTCCAAATAAATAGTGCCATTTAACATTCCAAGGTATTTATTTTTATCATCAAATAACGGAGTTGAAACTAAAATTAGTAGTCTACCAGTGACGGCTCTATATGGACTAGAAATAATATTCGATTTTTTCCTTAGTGCTTCAAGTACCCCAGGCGATTCTATTTTGTTACCAGCAATTCCTATGTTCGGCGAAGTAGCTATTGCCACCGCATCACTTCCTATAACAGAAAGTGAATTAAAGTTTTTGCCACTAATCAATAACTGATCTAATATTTTGGTAAGCTCCACAGGGTTATCAATATGTTCAATGACATCCGGTTTTCTTGCTTCTAAATTTGCTTGCATCGACGCAAAAACTTCTTGAGTTAGCTGTGCAAGTTTTAAAGAGTATACTTCATTTTGCTTTAAAGAATTTTCTATTAAACTTTTCTTTGTTACTATATAACTTGAAAAAAATGAACTTATTAATATTGCAATTAATGAAAAAGAAATAAGGGTAAGTATCCAAAATCTAAGAGTTTTAATCATAGTTCCTCCAAAAAAAACGCATATGATAACATTATACCATCAAACAAATCATTAGAACTATAAAAAAACTTTCATTAAGTTATATTAACCTAATGAAAGCTTTCCTTTTTAATGTCCACCTAAATATGCTTGGCGTACTTCTTCACTTGTTTGTAGATCATTTGCTGAACCAGAAAGTACTACTCGCCCTGTTTCAATTACATAGCCCCGACTTGCAACAGACAATGCCATATTGGCATTCTGCTCTACTAGTAAAACAGTAGTACCATCTTGATTTATATCTTTTATCACTTCGAAAATCGTTTTAACCATTAATGGCGCAAGACCCATAGAGGGTTCATCTAATAATACAAGTTTTGGTTTTGCCATAATTGCTCGGCCCATAGCGAGCATTTGTTGTTCTCCACCTGAAAGCGTACCAGAATGTTGTTTTTTTCGCTCTAATAATCTAGGGAAAATCTCGTAAACTTTTTGCATATCGGAATTAATTCCCGCTTTGTCTTTCCGCAAAAAGGCACCTAACTCTAAATTTTCTTCAACCGTTAAATTCGCAAATACACGACGACCTTCCGGAACGTGAGAGATACCTGATTTTACAATTATTTGTGCTTGTTTACCGGCAATTGAATTACTCAAAAATTCTATTTTTCCTTTTTTAGGCTTTAGAAGTCCAGAAATTGTTTTTAGTAATGTACTTTTTCCAGCTCCATTGGCACCGATAAGAGTCACAATTTCTCCTTCATTAACTTCAATAGAAACATCTCTTAGTGCTTGGATATTACCATAAAATACATCTATATTTTCAATTTTTAGCATCGTCATCGTGAACTTCCTCCCCTAAATACGCTTCAATAACCTTAGGATGGTTACGGATCACTTCTGGTGATCCTTCAGCAAGAAGTTGACCATGATCTAATACATAAATTCTTTCACAAACACCCATAACTAAATTCATATCATGTTCGATAAGTAAAATGGTTAGATCGAATTTATTTCGTATAAACGCTATTAAATCCATTAAATCTTTCGTTTCCTGTGGATTCATACCAGCAGCTGGCTCATCCAGCAAAAGAAGTTGAGGTCCAGCAGCTAAAGCACGAGCGATTTCTAATCTACGTTGCTGACCATAAGGAAGATTTTTTGCAAGCTCATCTTTGTATTTGTCTAGGCTAAATATTTTTAGAAACTCAATTGATTTTTCTTCCATCTCTTGTTCACCTTTAAAATGTGAGGGTAACCGTAAAACGGAACTTAAAATAGAGTGTTTCGCAAGTGAATGATAGGCAACTTTTACATTGTCTAACACAGATAAATCATTAAATAGTCGAATATTTTGAAACGTACGACTTATCCCTTTTCTAGTGACTTTATATGGTGCTAAACCGTTTATACGTTCTCCAGCGAATAAGATGTCCCCTTCTGTCGGCTCATATACGCCTGTTAGTAAATTAAAACTTGTAGTCTTCCCTGCACCATTTGGTCCGATTAAACCAACTAATTCACCTTGATTTAATACCATATTTAAATTTTGAACAGCTTTTAATCCACCAAATTGAATTCCTGCATTTTTCACTTCTAATAAAGGTTTATTTGCCATGTTGACCGCCTCCTTTTGGCGTTCTCCATAATTTGAAGTAATCTGTAATCTCCATAGTACCCATTAATCCTTTTGGTCGATATAACATGACTAAGATTAACACAAGACTATATATAATCATTCGAGTCTCCGGATATCCTTGAAGATAAGTAGAAACAACTGTCAGCAAAATTGCAGAAAGAACTGCTCCTGAAAGACTCCCTAGCCCACCTAGTACTACGAAAATTAAAATATCAAATGACTTTAAAAAGCCGAATTGACTTGGTTGAATGATATAAAAGTTATGTGCATATAAAGCCCCCGCTACACCTGCAAAGAACGATCCTAGTGCAAAAGCTACTACCTTATAATACGTTGTGTTTATACCCATCGCATCTGAAGCAATTTCGTTTTCTCTTACTGAAATAGCTGCGATACCATGACGAGAATTTGTAAAGTTTACTATTACAATAATCGTAACTACTAAACAAAAAAACGCATAAGTCCATGTAGTTAAATGGGTTACTTGCATTCCAGCAGCTCCACCTACATAATCAATGTTCAAAAATACTATACGAATTATTTCTGCAAAACCAAGTGTAGCTATTGCTAAATAATCCCCTTTTAATCTTAAACTTGGAATACCAACAATTAATCCAGCTAATGCAGCAACTATACCACCAACTAGAATTGCTACTATAAAAGGAAGATGTAATTTCATCGTGACTATAGCAGATAAATAAGCTCCTACAGCTAAAAATCCTGCATGCCCTATTGAAAATTGACCTGTGATACCAATTACCAAATGTAGGCTGACTGCTAAAATTATGTTAATGGCAATTAAAATGAGTGTATTAGAATAAAATTGATTCATCATTCCATTTGAAATAAGAACTTGAACAACTACGTACACTAATACTGCCGCAATAACAAATGGCCAAAACTGTTTTGACTTTTTCATCATTATGTATCACCTACACTTTCTCTCGTGTATTTTTGCCAAAGATTCCAGATGGTCTGAAAATCAGAATTAATATTAAAATAACGAATGCCGCAGCATCTCTCCATAACGAGAAACCTAGCGCACTAACAAACGTTTCAACAACTCCGAGTACCAATCCACCCACCATTGCTCCAGGGATTATTCCAATACCGCCAAGAACAGCAGCAACAAAAGCTTTCACTCCTGGAATAACTCCCATTAGCGGATCAATCTTTGTATAATAAACACCAAAAATAACACCAGCCGCCCCTGCTAAAGCAGAACCAATTGCGAAAGTAGCAGAAATAGTATTATCAACATTAATACCCATTAATTTCGCCGCTTCTGTATCATGAGAAACTGCACGCATTGCCTTACCTGTTTTCGTTTTATGAACGATAAATTGCAATAAAATCATTAAAACTACTGAAACCGAGAGTATCAGAATAGATTGTATACTAATATGAGCACCTAAAAATTCAAATGAGCGATTTGAAAACACATCAGGATATGCTTCTGGTTGGGCCCCTCTAATATAAATAACACCATACTCAATGAACAAGGATACACCAATTGCAGTAATAAGCGCGGCAATCCGAGTTGCATTTCTAAGACGCTTATATGCTATTCGCTCAATGATAACACCGAATAAAGCACATGCAGCCATCGATAAAATTAGTGCTGGAAAAAAACCTAGTCCAAATACAGTTATTGAATAAAATCCAATGAAAGATCCAACCATAAACACATCACCGTGTGCAAAGTTAATTAATTTTATAATTCCATAAACCATTGTGTATCCAAGCGCGATTAATGCATATATACTTCCGAGTGAAATACCGTTAATTAATTGCTGAATCCATTCCATCAAGTTTCACTCCTTTTAGTTCAAAATTTCTTTACGGTTAGAAATAGAAAAGGAGGGGCATTATCCCCCCCTCGATATATCGCTTGCTAATCTTATGGATTAACTTTTGTTTTAAATACTTGGTTCCCATCAACAAACTCAATAATAGTAGCTGATTTAATAGGATGATGATTTTCATCAACAGAATATAATCCTGTAACTAATTCAAGGTTATCTGTAGCTTCAATAGCATCTCTAATTTTTGTTCCATCTAAAGAATCAGCACGTTCAATTGCATCTTTTAATAAGTAAACTGTGTCATATCCTAGTGCACTAAATGAGTTTGGATCTTTTCCATATTTCGCTTTAAACTTTTCAGCGAAAGATTTCGCTAATCCATCTGGATCTTCTGAAGAATATGCAGTAATAATGTACGTGTTATTTAGTGCAGCTGCTCCAGCTAAGTCAACGATTGTTGGCGAATCCCAACCATCAGCACCCATTAACGGAACAGTAATTCCTAATTCACGAGCTTGTTTAACGATCAAACCAACCTCTTCATAATATCCAGGGATAAAGATGAAGTCTGGATTTGCAGCTTTTATACGTGTCAGTGTTGAACGGAAATCAGTATCTTTTGCTACATATGATTCTTTTGCAACAATTTTGCCTCCTGCTGCTTCAAAGTCTTTAATGAAAGAAGAAGCAAGGCCTTTCGCGTAATCGCTTGCATTATCCGCAAATACTGCAACATTTTTTACTTTCAATGTATTAGCAGCAAAGTTAGCAGCAACAGTTCCTTGGAAAGGATCAATAAATGCAGTACGGAATGTAAAAGGATTCACTTTACCGTCTTCTCCTACCGTTACTGTTGTACTAGTACCAGAAGGTGAAATCATTGGTGTTTTGTTATCAGTAGCAATTTGTACTTGTGCTACAGAGTTCCCACTAGTTGCTGCACCAATAATAGCAGTAACTTTATCTTGACTAGTTAGTTTAATAGCAGCACTTGTTGCTTCCGCTGCGTCTGATTTATTATCAACCTTGATTAATTCGATCTTTTTACCATTAATACCACCAGCTGCGTTGATTTCTTCTACAGCTAAATCGATAGCCTCTGCTTCAGATGAACCGTATGATGCTACAGCTCCTGAAAGCTCAAGATTGGCCCCTATTTTAATCGTGTCCCCGCCTTTTGAACTTCCTTCATCTCCACTTGAACATCCTGCAAGAATTCCTGCTAAAAGAGATGTTGCAAGAAAAAGTGATGCAAATTTCTTTGTCTTCATTAATTTACCCCCATTGTCATTGTTTGATAGTTTCAAAAAATATAAGCTACACTAATTTTCTTTTTCTAAACTAGTTTGCCTAAGAAACTATCAATTTATTATTTAGAACAATCTCATTGTAGAACAAAGTTTTAATTCAGTCTATACTAATTTTTCTCTTAATTTTAAAATTTCCGACAATAAATTAATATAGTATTTTGATTCAACACTAAAATCCTTGGTATCACTCTGTTTTTTTAAGTTTCGAGATACTATATATACGATTTTCGATATCAAAATATTATTATATATTTTAAGCAAAATGGTTCATTCTATTATTCTCACTAATTAAATAGACAAAATTTAAAAATAAATTATTAAATGACTGTTTTTACTTTTCTGTCACTTTTATATATACTAGATGATAGTTCGATATCCGTAATAAAAGGAGAGATATAAATGGTTAAAAGTTTACCAAGTAGAACCGAAGTGCCAATAGAGGAAACATGGAATTTGAAAAATTTGTTTGAATCGGAAGAAGATTTTAATACATCTTTAAAAGAAATAGAAGAAGAAGTAAATTTATTTGAAGGAAAGTTCAAAGGAAAAATTGATAGTCCTGCGATCATTCTTGAAGCTTTAGATAAATATGCTTCAATTTTTGAAAAACTAGTTCCAAGTGGAACATTTGCTAGTCTATCTCTAAGTACAGACCAAACGAGCACAGAAGCACAACTACGTAGTAGTAAATTTGCAACACTTTCTGCAAAAGTAAATAGTAAGTTATCTTTTGTTAATAGTGAATTAGTAGAACTACCAAATGAGGTTCTTCAAAAAGCAATTGACGAAAGCGCTGCATTTCAAAACTATCTACAAAAGCTTTTAGTTAAAAAACAGTATCAACTCCATCCAGAAGTCGAAAAAACACTTGCAGCTTTCTCTTCAACATTCAATGGACCTTATAAGTTGTATGATACGACTAAAATGTTAGACATATCCTTTGATGATTTCGAAATTAACGGATCCTCGTACCCATTAAGCTATGTGCTTTTTGAAAATGATTGGGAATCCGAGCCTGACACAGAAGTGAGACGTTCAGCTTTCCACGCTTTTTCTAGCAAACTAGAAGAATACCAACATACAACTGCAAAGTCATACGATATGCATTTACAAATAGAAAAAACGACTTCGGATTTAAGAGGATACAATTCTATTTTTGATTACTTATTGTTAAATCAAGAAGTCGATCGCACGTTATATGATCGCCAAATCGATCTAATCATGAAAGAGCTCGCACCGCATATGCGTAAATATGCAAAGCTTCTTCAAAAAGTGCATGGTTTAGAAAAAATGACCTTCGCTGATTTGAAGATTTCATTGGACCCATCGTACGAACCAAAAATCACCATTGAAGAATCAAAAAAATATATAGAAGATGCTCTTGGTGTTATGGGGGAAGAATATTTAGAGATGGTGGAACGCTCATATAAAGAACGTTGGATCGATTTCGCACAAAATACAGGTAAATCTACTGGTGCGTTTTGTTCTAGCCCTTATGGAAATCACCCTTATATTTTAATATCTTGGTCAAGTAGAATGAATGAGGTTTTCGTCCTTGCGCATGAACTAGGACATGCCGGTCATTTCTATCACGCAAATAAAGAACAAAATATATTTAATGCTCGCCCTTCCTTATATTTTATCGAAGCGCCTTCTACTATGAATGAAATGCTTGTTGCTAATCATTTATTAGAAAACTCAAATGACCTTAAATTTAAACGATGGGTTATTTCTTCTATCGTTGCTAGAACCTACTACCATAACTTTGTTACACATTTACTGGAAGCTGCATATCAACGGAAAGTTTACCAACGAATTGATGAAGGACTTCCAGTAAATGCCCCTATATTAAATGAATTTAAACGAAGTGTATTAGAGGAGTTTTGGGGAGATGCTGTAGAAATTACTGAAGGTGCAGAGTTAACTTGGATGAGACAACCTCACTACTATATGGGCTTGTATCCTTACACGTATAGTGCTGGTTTGACAATTTCTACGCAAGTTTCAAAGCGAGTTTTAGATGAGGGACAAGTTGCGGTAGATGAATGGACCGAAGTATTAAAAGCTGGTGGCACAAAATCTCCTATAGAGCTTGCAAAAATGGCTGGAGTGGATATTACTACTGAAAAACCATTGCGAGATACAATTGCATATATCGGCACTTTAATAGATGAGCTAGTCTCACTTACGGAGGAAATTGACAGTAATTAAGAAAAACGCTAGCGTCCTTTAAGTGCTCTTGCCCTCTCTATTCCCAGAGTGCTTTGGATGAATCATCGCTACACTATTACCGGTGTTTCTTTTGTGGATCGTGAAGTGACTGCGTCACTTCACGATCCACTTTTTTCAGTAATCTTGTGGCGGATGTTTGTCCGTCGCCCTCTTGGAATATGTAGAGACTAGGTGCGTAAGGTTTGTTTAAGTAGAGATTAGATACTTTCCTATTCTTTTAAAAGCGGACGAAGATACAATTTCGTCCGCTCAGCGCTTCTTTATACATGGATGCTATCTATTTTTCTCTAGTACCACCTACTCTTATTGTCCGCCTACAGCGGAAATCAACCTGTTCATGCCATACTTTCTATAAAAAAAAAGACTGTAGACAAACCGGATTTTTACCGAGTTTGTCTACAGTCTGAACTATACCGGTGATGGTTTAGCTTTCTTTTACCACTTTTACTCTTTTCACAAATAAAGATAATACTAAGGCAACTATTGTTACAAAAGTAGCGATGAGGAATGTGTGTTCAATTCCTTCTAACATAGCCTTCATGCCAATATCTATTTTAAATTGTGCAAGTCCTTCTGCGCTAGTAGGCATTTTGCCAGCTGCTGCTGCATCGGCTGCAAGTGTTTTTGCAGTCGATTCCATTTTCGAGTTCATAATCGTTAGGAAAATAGCAGTACCAATTGCGCCTGATACTTGTTGTAATGTATTATTCGTAGCAGTACCATGTGGATTCATTTTCATTGGTAACTGATTTAATCCATTTGTCATAATTGGCATCATAACCATTGACATACCAAACATACGAATAGTATATATGAACATTATATAGTAGTAACTTGAATCCATACCTAAATGACTCATCAAATAAGTTCCAATTGTAGTAATTGATAGACCAGTAATCGCTAAAACTCTTGCTCCATATTTATCGAAGAGTTTTCCTGTAATAGGTGACATAATCCCCATAGCAATCGCTCCTGGAAGCATCAATAATCCAGAATGGAATGGTGAAATACCTCGAATTGTTTGCACATAAAGTGGTGTTAATATCATCCCAGAAAACATTGCAGCAGATACAACGATTGAGATGAGGGAAGACAACGCAAACATTGGGTGTTTGTATATTCTAACATTCAATAATGGCTCATCTACGCTTAATTGTCTCCAAACGAACAGGATAATCGAAACGAATCCAAGTATGATTGTTCCGTATACAATCGGAGCATCCCATCCTTTATCCCCTGCTGTACTAAACCCGTATAAAAGTGATCCAAATCCAATACTAGATAAAATAAGTGAAAATATATCAAGCTTTACATCTCGATTAGGAGTAATATTGCGTAATTTAAATATAGCTAACAATAAAACGACTACTGCAAACGGCAGAATAATTTCAAATAAAGCTCTCCATTGGTAATGTTCTAAAATAAATCCTGATAATGTTGGTCCAATGGCTGGCGCTAGAATCATAACTAGTCCGAACATCCCCATTGCTGCTCCACGACGTTCAATCGGGAATGCAGTTAACATTACATTCATTAATAATGGCATCATCATTGCAGATCCTACTGCTTGAATCATTCTTGCTGCGATTAAAACTCCAAATGCTGGCGCTATTGCAGCTAATATTGTACCTGCTGTAAAAAAGACCATTGCTGTGATGAATAGTTTCCTATTCGTGAACTTTTGAACAAAAAATGCACTAGCCGGAATTAGTATCCCGTTTATGAGCATATATCCTGTAGTCAGCCATTGAACAACGGATGGCTTCACATCAAATTCTTTCATAATTGTCGGTAAAGCTACATTTAGTAGCGTATTATTCAAAAACGCAATGAACGCTCCTACAAAAAGGATTGCAATCATTGCATATGGTGGTTTGTGTTGCATTTCTTTCATTAATTTGTTCCTCCTACTATATTAAGCTTTTATTTTAGCCCTGTATTATAACACTTTGACTATTTTATACTCATAGTTCAAAAAAAGCAAACATAAATTCCTTATCCAATAAAAAAATTGATAAACATTGATATAACGGTTAATATTTGAATTATACTATGAGTCTAAAGGTGATGAAAAAACATGATTACAAAAAAAAGAAAAGTTTTATTAGCAGCTCAACGCCTATTTATAGAAAAAGGTTTTAGATCTACTTCTGTACACGATATTATAGAAGAAGCAAAAATTTCTAAAGGTACTTTTTATAATTATTTTTCCTCTAAAAACGAATGTATCATCGCAATAATTGAAAATGCTAAAGAGGAAACACTGATTAAAAGACGAGAATTACATACCCAACACAATGTTTCGAATGTAAATATATTAATTGAACAAATGTCTATTCGAATGAATATTTATCGTGAATATAATTTATTCCCTCTTTTTGCATCTATTATTCATTCTCAGGATGTTGAACTTCGGGATCTTATTAAAAAGAATTACTTTGAAGAAATAAATTGGCTTTCGAAACGATTAGAGGATGTCTTCGGCGATCAAACAAAAGATGTGGCAATAGATTGCGCAGTCCTTGCACTAGGAATGATCCAACAATTACAGCACCCATGGATAAAACTAGACGATATTTCTTTTGAACAATTAATTAAATTTGTCTTGAGACGAATTGAATCTATCATTTACGAAATGGCGACAACCAATGATTCCCTACTTAAACAATCCTATTTTGAAATTCAAACGGAAGATACACTTATTACTAAACAACAAGTAATAGATGAATTAGAAACCTTTTACTTAGAGCATAAAAATAATTTACAGAAAAATGAACAGCAAGCGATTGAATTCATTCTAGAAGAGTTACCAAAAGAAAAACCAAGAATATTCCTTTTAGAAAGAATTATCCCTGTGCTTTCAGAAGCCTTCACTGAATCGACATTTGAAAAAAAGACTTATTCAATCCTAAACAATCTTTGGGAACTAATTGATTCATGGGGAGTTGAGAAAAGTTGAAGGATAAAATAATTCAACAATATGAAGAAGATGAAAATATTATGATTCGCTTATTTGCGCAATGGTGTGCTAATCATGACATTAATGCAGCTACATTATATAAGAATGCATATCCCCACCAACATGACAATGAAATACTTTTAATTATTATAGAAGAAACGGAAAAAGATAGTTTACAAGTGGACACTGAAACTGTTCTTCATGTACTTCAGCTATTTGGAAATGAAGATTTAGCATTTGAAGTGTCAAAAACTGCGCTTAACTTTTAAAAACCATCTATTTAAAGATGGTTTTTTTTGTGGAAAAATCCGTATTCAACATATCAACGATATAATTATTAATACTCAGTAAATTTTAAGAAAATTCCACTGAAATGTTATGCAATCATGTACAATATGAGATAACAAGGGGGAATAAAATGAGATGAGCAAGTTTACGAAACAAGAAAATAGTTGGGCAATGTACGATTGGGGATCTTCTGCATACACCATCATAATTACAACAGCTGTTTTCCCTATATTTTATAAGTCATCTGCAACTGCAGCAGGTGTCAGTGCTGCTAATTCCACAGCATATTTAGGTTATACAATCGCTATTTTCACATTTATATTAGCTATGCTTGGACCAATTTTAGGATCAATTGCAGATTATCGTGGAATGAAGAAGAAATTTTTCAATTTTTTCACATTACTAGGAATTTTGTTTACCGCATTACTTGCTATCATACCATTCGATAATTGGTTGCTTTTGTTAATCTGTTACACAATTGCGGCACTAGGAGCAACTGGTTCAAATGTTTTTTATGATGGCTTTATCGTAGATGTAACAACCGATAAACGAATGCACGAAGTATCTTCAAGAGGTTATAGCTTAGGATATATTGGTAGCACTATACCATTTTTAATTAGTATTATTATTATTTTGCTAGCTAGTAATGAAGTAATCCCTATTTCAAGTATTACCGCAAGTCGAATTTCATTTATAATTACTGCAATTTGGTGGGTTGTGTTTTCAATTCCAATGATAAAAAATGTTCATCAATTACACTTTATCGAACGAGATGGAAATCAAATTGTTCAAAGTTTCAGACGTTTAGGGAAAACATTTAAAGAAATTCGGAAATATCGAGCATTATTTCTTTTTCTATTAGCATACTTTTTTTATATTGATGGAGTTGGGACAATTATTAATATGTCTACAGCTTATGGGACAGATTTAGGAATAGATACAAATAGCCTGTTAATCATTCTTTTTGTAACTCAAGTAGTAGCTGCACCCTTCGCGATCATTTTCGGTAAACTTGCGGGGAGATTTTCAGAAAAGAAAATGCTATATGTCGGAATATTTATTTACATTATTGTTTGTTCTTATGCATTCTTCTTAAAAACAGTTATAGATTTTTGGATTTTAGCCATGTTAGTCGCAACATCCCAAGGCGGAATCCAAGCTTTAAGCAGATCATATTTCGCTAAACTAATACCGAAAAAAAATTCGAACGAGTTTTTTGGATTTTATAATATCTTTGGCAAATTTGCATCCATTATGGGTCCTTTGCTTGTTGCCTTCACAACTCAATTAACTGGAAAATCTAATTATGGTGTATTCAGCTTGATTATTTTATTTGTAATTGGAATTATACTATTATCTCGAGTTCCTGAACCAACACCAAATGGAGTTGTTGAATAAATACGTTCTGCATCAACCATTTTCTAAAAGAGAAATAGAAAAAGAGAGTAGTAGAGAATCTCTGCTCCTCTCTTTTATATGTATAACTATCCTGATTGTCTTAATAACGCTTTCTCACCATTAAGGATGTCGTAATACCAACAGAGAACACAGTAATACAGGAATTGAATAATGAAACTGTATCAACAATAATACTCCCCACAATTACTACAAAAATATCCATAAAAAAAATACATAAGCCTGGATTCACTTTCAACAAATCTGAGATCATTTGCGCTAACAAATCCGTTCCACATATAGTAGTATCCAATTGAAGCATTAAGCCTATTCCAAAACCTACTAAAATACCTCCGCATATAGCTCCTATTATCCCATTCGGCACTATCTGTTTACCCAAAATATGTAAAGGATATAAAAAATCAATAATTAAGGAGGAAATCAGTAAGCCATGAATCCCATTATAAAAAAAGGAACGATAATTCGTCCAAGCAACAAGAAAAATTGGTGCGCTTATACATATAATTGCAAGTCCCACTTTTACATCCAATAAATAATGAATGATTAATCCTAATCCAATACCCCCACCATCTAATAGATGAAAAGGAACTAAAAAGAAGTTTATGCCAACTGCAACTAAAATACTTGCTAATAATATAATAAGAGTCTTCTTAAAATACATGCTTCCCACCTTCCTGCTTATTCATATATATGTTTAGAGGAAGAAAAAAACACAGGAAAATTGATCCTGTGTTTTACAAATTAGAAATCATGTAAATTATTTTGGTTGAGCAAATGTAGCAGGCATCACTACAGCTATAACTTCTCCTTTTGCACAAAGGGTATCTCCTGCAAAAACTTCTGTTGTCACTTTCCATTTCTTCGGATGAATTTCTTCAACTGTTCCTATAGCTTTTAAAGACACTTTTTGAGGAGTCGGTTTTAAGAAATCAACATGTAGTGAACCAGTTACAAAACGAGGTGGACTCTCTCCACTACCTGGCTCATATCCATTTTTGCGATGTAGAGCAAGAGAAGCTGAACCTGTCCCATGGCAATCAACGAGTGCACCTATCAGTCCACCATATACAAATCCAGGAATAGCAATATGTTCTTCTCTCGGTTCGTAAACTGTTTCCGTTCGGTCTCCATTCCAATAGGTCTGAAAATGATAACCCTCTTCATTCAATCTTCCACAACCATAACACCATGCAAAGTCATCTGGATATTCATCTTGAATTGCACGAATATTTTCTTCCATCAAGCATTCCCCCTTGTTTGTTGGATTAATTATATAATACTTCTCTTCTATCAAGAAAAACAGGAATTCTATCTCGTACTTCCTCTACTTCCGTTAAATTAATATTTACAATTTGAACTGCTTCTTCATTTCCACCTGTCCATAAAATTTCTCCCCAAGGCGCTATCACCATCGAATTCCCATTAAAGAAATTGTTCGGATCACTGCCGACTCGGTTGACTGCGACAATAAAAATTTGATTTTCAATTGCTCGTGCTTGTAGTAGAATTTTCCAATGATCAATTCGTTTATCTGGCCATTGAGCTGGAATAAACATGACCTTGGCACCATTTAATGCATGAACTCTAGTCCATTCAGGAAAACGTAAATCATAACAAATGATTCCACTCATTTCCGTGCCATCTACCGTAAATAAGTTCTTTTCATTACCTTCTTCCAAATAAAGATGTTCATCCATTAATTTGAATAAGTGCGCTTTGTTATATTCAGCAATTATGTCCCCGTAATCATTCGTTACATACATTGTATTATAAAACTTGTTTCCTTTTTTAGTAGAAACTGATCCTCCAATAATATAAATACTTAGTTCCTTGGATAACTCGGTAAAAAGCTTTTTTGTGTCTTGTCCTTCCACATCGGCTATTTCATCGAGTCTTGTTAAATCGTACCCTGTATTCCACATTTCAGGTAATACGACAATTTTCGCACCTAAAGATGCCGCCTGTCTCACCTTTTCCTCTACGTTGTGAAAATTTTCTTTTGGCTTACCAAATGCAATATCTAATTGAACACATGCAACTTTCATTTCGCCACCCCCTATAGACATATTACTAAAAAGATTATAAGATTTGTCTAATCTATGCAACTATTCATTCAATTAAAATAACATATCAACTAGTATCAATCCCCTGTTAAATCAACGTTCAAGGAACATAAAAATAAAATAAATATTAATGAGTACTAAGTGATTGGTATTCAAAATGGTATTCAATAACCGGGCATGGGTAGTTATATAAAAATGTAAGCAGCATCTTTTTTAGAGGTGCTGTTTTTTTATTGCTATTAGGTATAGAAAAAATCAACTTGGATTATGTTTACCCTCCCCACTAATCTTTTCATACGCTTATATGAAATACATAATTCTTCTTATTTACTTTTATAGAAAAATAAACAAAACCTCAATTTATAAATCTTACACAACTACAATGATCTAGCTGTTGATGGGCCATCGACATCATAATGAAAGCTATGATAGCGTCATTTTCATTTTTTTCATTAAATAATTTTGGAGAATGAGCAGTTGGATTTCTATAAATGTAACAAATGGTATTAAGAAGTGATTTTAATCCTAAATACTGGCTCTTTTCATCATTATTCTCCAACTTATTTCCATTAATAATTATGGAAGGGTTATTTATTTTAAAAGCTTCGTTAATTAATTGATTACCATCTAGATTCGAGAATGTTAAAACTCTTATTCTTTCGAAAACACTTTTACTTGCCTCTAAAATAGCATGAAAATAGTTTTCATTCAAAAGCTCAGGAGTGCAGTACTCAGTTACCTTTGTATGTATATTATGAGCTTCTAGTTTCTCTATTAAACTTTTAGAACGTTTGATAGCTTCCGAAAGAGTTTCAGTTGCCTTTACTATTTTTATCTTCCCAGCATCAGTTATTTCATATCCATAAAATCGAAGTATTAAATTTATTTCTTTTAAATTGTAATACCAACCTTCTTCACTATTTACAAAACTTACTGGAGTCATAACCTCTTCAACGAACTGAAAAAAAGGCTTTGGAGATTTTACTTTATTAATTTCATAAAGCATTGATGCATTGATGCGTTTCCATTTGGTACTAATAGATTTAATACCTGTTTCCGTATCATGGTCTTTCCAATTATTTTTAGAAAGTATCCTTGTTAATTCTGTACCCGATATTAGTTCTCCTAAAATTCGTGATATCTTTTCCACACAAACATTATCTAATGCTTTCATATTTTTCCCTCACTTAATATGTATATATGAACAAATTACCAAAATACCGCTATATGAAACACATCTGTTGGAGCTCCAAAAAACATGCATTTTACACTACCAGAATTTAAATATAAAGAGTTAACTTCAAGTTCCTCATAAGCCGATATATATTTATACTTTATATCTTTCGTCTTTTCGCTTATGTTATAAAGAAAAGGGAAAAATCCCATTCTTCTATGGTCTATATCAGGGGTACTACCTCTACCTTTACCTAATTGTACAATTTGACTAAACCTTTCTACTACATTGAACCAACCAACTACAAATGCTCTTTTTCCTTTAAAACCTCGCTCGATTTCTTCTGATAACCATGAAAAGTCTCTTTCTATTTCACTCCATACAGAACTATTAGCAACCCCTGTGGAACTTTTGTAGTTACGAAGCAACTTTACCTCTATTTTAAAATCTTTTGATTTTACAACTATGTCGTTACCAGCTTCTTTTGATTTACCTTGCATATTAAAGGTAGCCATTTGACGAAAAGGATAACCTAGTCTGACTACCATGTCCGCTTCAGAATATTCCGTATTAGAAATAATTTTTAACTCTTCATTAGAAACATTTTTATATCTTTCATTAAAATCGTCTATAATAAATAAACAGTTCGAGACTAAATATTTATCAATCATTATTTCTACGCTCCTCATCATAAAGAGATAAAGTAACATTTAACCGTTACTCCAATCCCTTAATTATACGCCTGTCAACGTTTTATTTTTTTATTACTATTCGTCCATTATTTCTCACATTGCTTTCAAACTATCTTCATAAAACCAAAAACGTTTACCTTTTTCCTTGCGTCGTTCCAATAAACGCATTCGTGGATCATGTAGAAACTCTTGCTCTAAAAAAGTCTTACCCATACAAGTACGCTTTGACATTTCATTTATGTCCCAAGTGAATAAAGTTTGCCTTATAGAGACATCTAATTTTTCATTAATATAAGCTCGAAGTTCCTCATGATCTACATGTACTTCTAGATTAATCAGTTCTCACGACCTCCAATACTTATATTTCGACTTGTTTATTCTTTATCCTTTAAATAAAAAACACTCTCGAGTTTGAGAGTGCGTTTAAAATTATTTCTTATAATGATTTAAAATATATTTTGAGGTACTTGTAGTATATCTAGTAACTTCATTTTCTCCATCAAAATACCCTTTTTCTTCTGCAATGTTATGATACTTCAAAGCTTCTTCATAATATGGTACATGCAATCTTCTAATTATTTCTACTATCTCTGCATTATCCTCGACCTGGTCGTATTGAATTTTAGATAATAGATAAACCAAACCATCAGGTCCAACATAATGGTCCAGATGCATGTCTGCTGTTAATTTATTCTGTTTAAATAACTCTTTTTCATTGTACATACAACGTTGATTATGATGAACAATTCTAAACCCTTTTCCTTTTCTGAATGCATTACCTTTGTCAATATCTCGATACCACTCAAGCCAACCTTCTTCAGCTTTTTCGATAACTTCACCACAATTATCACAATACCATTGTTGTAGGGGTTCAAGACTATTGTTTACATATTCATTCATAAAAATCCACCTCTTTCTATTCAACTAGATTCGACAAAAGAGAAGAAATTCCTCTCAATACTTGCTAAAAGTTTTTTATCGCTGCATTTAAATAAATATGTAAGTTTTCTTGTTTCATTATATGATTTACTCTTATAATATCGTTCCTACTATATCTGATTGGAATTGATGGTTCTATTGGGGTTTTAAAGATTTCTGAAATGAGTGAGATATCAAAGTCATTTGCAGTCTTTTCTACGTTTGAACCATTATGGATAAAATATTCGAGATATTTCAATTCTGATGTATCCATTTTGACAAGATAATTATATAGAACTTGCTCAGCCTCTATATATTTTAGCGACTTTTTATTTCCATCATTTTCATTAAATGCTACTTTTCTAGCCAACGCTAGTTGCAATACTATTTTTGCTTCGTCAATAAAGTGTTTAGTATAAGAACTCATTTAAATAGCCTCCTGAAAGTATTTAATGAATACCACTTACAATTTATCATCACAACTCCCTTCTAATATAGTAATAGCCCAAACTCACTAATCTGTGTGAACGTCGCGTAGTACTTCCTTATGCTCACCCCAACCATTTCAGCTACTTCTCGGACCATTTAATTTGATATCTTTAATTTGCTTTCTCCCTTTGAATTGTTAATCAGTTACTTGATCAGCATCATCGCTAAGCCACTTTTCAATAGTTCCTCTATGAAATAAAATCTTTCCACGTACCTTTTTATGAGGAATTTCGTTTAGTCTGGTCATTGTATAAATTGTTCCAGTAGATACGCCGATTAATTCAGCAACTTCAATAACTGTCAGTGTAATTTTCTCCAAAGATATCACCTCCAATTAGGTAATTCGCTATATGATACTTATAATCCTGTTCAAATAAAAAAAAGAAGAGCCTAAGCTCCTCCTTTTACTTTAATATATTCATCATTAATTCCAAGCCTTTACTTTCACTCTTCACCTCTACTAATACTCCCTCTAAAAACTTAATTAATTCAACTGTAGCACCTTTGAAATGCATCTTCCTAGATTTATTACGCATCTTTGTATGAATCTTGCTATTAGCCCCTTTGCTTTGCACTTCACACCAATCTCATCATGCAACAGGCTTTTAAGACTTAATAAAAGTCACACCTGGTTAGATGTGACCTTTACGCAACTCAAATTTTATGGCATAGAAAGCATCTTCAGAGAAATGCCTATTTTTCTGTTACAACCTCTTCAGAAGTTGTCTCAGCTAACCATTGACTTTGAACTCGTTTCAGCTTAACTGGTAGTTTATAAATATATTCTAAGATTGTCTCCGTAAACTCTAAGAGAGATTCTACCATGATATCACTGAACTCTATATCATCTGCGTGAGCTGCAGCGTTCCCAACATCCTTCAGCACATTTGCCATTTCATCTAAAATAGCTGGCAGAATACCCAATTCAGAAAGTTTTTTTAATTTAGTATACAGATTACCCTTAGTAACTCCTTTGTCTTTGCAAACCATTTCAAGTGTCCTTCTCAATGAAAGTGCCGAAATAGCATTATCGATGTGTTTAACTTTCAAAGCAGCTTCATATGATTTTTGTATACCCTGTGGCAAATAGTCCATACTCAATTCTACTTTTGGATAGAGTATTTCTTCGGTAACAAGTGGAGATCCATCATAATCATAATCCTCACTATTCGAATGCACTTTTTTGATTGTGGAATTATAGCAAACAGGACAAATGAAAATACAGTAGTTATCATCGAATGTCACAGGATAATAATCATCAGGACCTATTTTAATTGTGTCGCTCATTCGATGGAGATGCTCTACCGCCAAATCCATTGAGGTCTTGTTTCCGCAATGGTAACAAAACATAACTTCTCGTTTTTCCATTTTACATTCTCCCCCTTCTATATATCATTATTCGACAAAAAAGGGGAGAACCCTTCAAAATCACAAGGAAGTCCACCAATGCATTTAAAAAGATTGTTTTGTGACTATATGATATGTAGTCTTCAATGCATAATATAAAGCCACACCTGTGTTAGATGTGACCTTTATGTATTATTTTGATTGTAATTTTTCAATGATTTGTTTTTTAATATCTTCGAGTATTTCAGGAGAAGTTTCTTCTGAATTCAATATATCTAAACCATACGGTTTAATAATTTCGAATAACTCTTCTCTTCTCACTTTAAAATCAATTTCATTGTCTACAGAGTTTACCTCTAGTTCAGTACCTATTGGCAATTCATCTATAAATTTTTGTAACCACTTTTCTGTATCCATGTTCCCACCTCCTCCCACACTAATCATAATGTGAATGGAAATGATTGTAACTAACATTCCTATTTTAAATTCGAAGAGCAACCTGGATTAGGACATTCGATCTTTACTAAGATTCGGTTTCTTCTTTTATTATTTATTAAGTCCATTTCTACCAATCTCACCTTATATTGCATTCCTTCGCTGCATACACAAGGCATTTCATCTATTACTTCTTCGTCTATAGTTACCCAGTCTTCCATGAATACCACCCCTTTAAATTACAATACAACAAAAATTATCGTAATACAAAAAGAGCACCCAAGATCAAATGGATCTGGCCTCCTTATTAATTGTTACTCGGTATATCCCTAATTACTTCACTATCTATTTCGTGATTGCATTATGGACATTTAATTTGTTTGCCATTAAGTATCATCCAAACGAGATAACATGCTGCCATCCTTAAAAGCAGTTGCAACATGTTTCCCATTTCCCTTTAAGTAACCCTTATAAATTTTACTCACCTACTTTTTTCTTTGACGTATATTTAAAACATCAATTTCTCAACCGATATATTCCTAGATAACTATTGAAATAAAAAAGGTGTGATTATGGTGTTTTTCATTATATATTTGAATTTCATCTGTTTATTAATCTGTTTGCCCATAATAGCTTCATTCTACTCATGGAATAAAGTTTTAAAAATAATATTTGATTCATTAAAATATTTACTTAGAGTTTTATTGTTATTAGTAACTATAGTTATAGTATTATTAATGCAACTTATTGCTATTGTTTCGACACGTATTATAACCCCAATAGTTTTAGGACTATTACTTTATATTTTTATTTTCATTGCGCTAAACCAGTTTGAAATTACACGACAATACATTCAGAATGATTATTATTTTAAAACAGTTGGTTATTTGGTCTTTACGCTTTTCTTTTTTACATATGCTCATTTACCACTTTTTAAAAAGATATACATATTGAGTTTATTTGGACTAAATAAGATATTGAACACAGAACCTACCACTAAAGCTATTGAAAAAGAACAAGCCAAAATCCATCAAAATTTACTTAGTATACACATATATATACTATTACTTACCACGTATATATTTTTTAATGTTATTGACTTTTTAGGTTTTTCAAATCAGAAGGTAATTGACAAAATAACTGAATCAACATTCCACTTAATATCATTGTTTAATTTAAGTGATGGTTTAGTTTATCGTTTTGTTGATGACTTATTAATCTCATTAACATTTTTACTTAATGGAAGTAAATTTATAACTGAAGCATTATTAACTTTTGTAATCATTGATACATTAGTAACTTATAGAAAGCACTTGAAAAAACGTATAGTCATTTAGCTTTTTTCCGCTCAACTAACTTGGCTATATGTCCGCCTGATCTAGTGTTCTTTATTCTAGTGATTGGTTTTTACTTCTTTCACTTGTGGATAGTAAACGAATCCCCCATTATGAACATCTAATATTTTTTTGAACTTTGATGGATACAAAATATTTCCTTTTATCCACTCGTGTTTTGTCCAGTACATTTTTCCGCGTCCTTGATAGTCTAATAAACATCATTCAGGATTTGCTTCTTTAACTCTTCCAGTTCCACTTTAGAAATAAGTACTTATTTGTTGGAATAGGGACGAATAGTTCTACCTTTAATTGCTGCATGCTTATTTCTCCTCACTCGTTGTAACCTTTAATTCTTTAACATTGCACGGATCAGTCAAATCTTTTCCAGCATTACGTCTCATGAATTCTTCTAATTCAATAGTAGAAACTTTCATACGTCCTAGTTTCAATCCAATTAATTGACCACTTTTGATAAGTTTATATACGAAGCCTTTATCGCACTTAAGTATTTTCTACTTCTGCAACTTTTAACAACTCATGCATTTTTACACCCCCAATCACACAAAAGTAAGAACTCGAAATAAAGAAATCCGACGAGCGCAAATCAGCGCTGGGTAAAATGCGTGAGTATTGACGAATTGGGTCAACTTTTTTACAATCATGTGTTCTTTTCCTGTCGATAGATTCGCCCATAAAAGCTTTCATTGATCAGCAATAAAGTCGACTTTAGTTGGATCAATTTCCTTTCTTTGACCATCTACGATAACGAAATGATGAAATGTATACTTTGTTTTTTCCACATCATAATTCCTTTCAATTCATATAATCTGTAATTAATTAGAGTCATGCTCTGCAAATGACCAAAGCTGAAAACAGATGATATTTACCACTCATTAAGGGTAGTCTTTTTCTCATTTATAGTTTCATTTTAAAATAGGATCCTTCTTCGTTTAAAGTAAATCCCATTTCTTCATAAAAGTCTGGTAAACCAGGAGTAGCATTTTTATCCTCATCTATTATTCTACCAGCAATCGAATTGTATTGATTGGCTTTAGCATATGATATAACCGCATTAATTAATATTCTGCCGTTACCTTTTCTTTTATTTTTTGCAAAAATCCCTTCAACAAATAATTCTTGATTCGCTGTCCAAATTACTCCAAGTTCATCTACTTTAACATTCTTATATAAAGTTACATTCACATATGGATATTCATTTCTATATGAGTTTTTCATTGTTATCGTTAGATTGTTATAATCTTCTCTTTTTGTAAGTGCAAATAATTCTCGGTCTTTATTTTGCACTATACCAACGATAGAATCATCTTTGATAGCTTTAATATAATCAACTAAATCACGTGATTCTTCTAAATTCATAATATCCTTCCTTAATTTGTGGATCATTATTTCATCACTTTCATACAACTCCCTATATAATTCAACATCTCTTTTTTTATATATACCAAATCCAAACATTCATTTATCCTCCAAAACTATTAGTTATAATATTTTACCATAATAACCAATTATCTATATTGAGGTTACTCTCATTTACAGTTCGTTCCTCTCCCTCTTCTAACCAATTATAAAATGGTACCGGCTTGCTCACACGAGGTTCTTCCTCCACAGATGATGTAGAAGAGGCCTTATCCTTCGAACACTCACTCGCTTTGTTATAAGCTCCTACAAACACGTTTCTAAAGTCTTAGTAATCGTCAATGTACCATCCGCAATATCTCTTATAAGATTGAAAATGATGTTTTTCGCTATTATGAAATCTTTTACACTATCAATCTCTGTAACTAGAGCAACTTTATGCAATTCATCTTTTAGATTATCTTGCATTGGTAAACTATTCATGAAATCGAATAGCATTGTTTGGTACTCATTCATGTATATTTTTTTGTTTTCAGCTTGCAAAGATAATTCTTCTGAAAGGTTATATATATTTTTTGCTTGTTTAGAACTTAAAAGATTAAAAGATTAAATGCTTAGGTCTTCGAATTGTGGAGGACAAGCCACGTCATTACTAGCTTCTTCGACTCCGATTCGTTGTGTCACACTCGATGTGTCATCATAAGGCAAAATTCTATAAATGCTCGCACCTTTGATTCCGGTAGCTTTAGATATGAAAATAGAAATTAAATTTGTGAAGACAGATAACTGATCGTAGTTATCTGTTTTTTTATGTGTACTTTCAATTACAAATCTAATAAAATGGGAAATGAAGGGAGAGTTTGAAAATATGAAGAAAAATCTATTTTTTATTGCAACTATTATTACGACTTTAATCCTAGTTGCATGTGGTTCAGAAGAGGAAAAAAGTACTGATAAGGAGAAAAAAGTTGAAACTTCAAGTGATGTAACTGGAAAGACAATTGAAGAGAGTGATATCGCAAAATTATATACTTCACCAAAGGATTATAAAAACTTTAATTATGAATTTATCGGTCAAGTATTTACTACGCCAGAAAAGGATAAAGACGGGACATATCTTCAAGTTTATGCTGACCCAGAAAACAATGAATATAATACAATCGTTGGTATTGATGATCCAGAATTAGTAGTTTCCGATGGGGATTACATAAAAGTAAAAGGCGTAGTTAAAGACGTATTCGAAGGTGAAAATATGTTAGGTGGCACTATCCTTGCTCCTATGGTCAAAGCATCTTCAATAGAAGTTACCGATTACATTTCTGCGATTGCACCTACGTTAGCAACAATTGAAATAAATAAACCAATTGATCAGCATGGTTTTGTCGTTACTTTAGAGAAAATTGAATTTGCTAAAAAGCATACTCGTGTATATGTAAGCGTGACAAATAATACAAAAGATAAAATTTCATTTTATACACACAATATGAAGATAGTTTCTGGTGGTTCTCAATTTGAAGGAATATATGAATATGACACTGGATATCCAGAAGTTCAAAGCGATTTACTACCAGGTATCACAACTACAGGTGTTGTAACATTCCCTGCAATGGATCCTGCAACTGCTGAATTACAGATTTACGCAGAAGGATATAGCGATAATTACGACATTGATATCGAGCCATTTGTGTTTACTGTAGCTAAATAACATAAAAACCACCTTCCAAATATAATGGTTGGTGGTTTCTTTTCATCTTAGTTCAGTTACCTTCATTTCTTTAATGTGAATTATATTTATAACGGTTTCTTCTTCTGTTGTGATAATACGTGCCCCATTAATCTCTTCAGGTTCTAATTTACGCACATCTGAATTTGTTTCAAATTCATAGCTCTGACCATTTTAAAAAGTTATTTCTACTGCATATTTCTTTTTCAATTTATTCACCCCTTTTGGATACTATTCGAGGTGATATTGAAAAGTCCTTCAATTATAAAGGTGAAATATCTACGATATTATCGATGCTAAGTGGTTCACACCGATTACTGAAAGAATCAATATAGTGAATTTGTCTGTTGTATTCATCGATTTTAGTAATAGTGCCTCGATATGTTTGGAATTCACCATTTTCCCACAGTTTATAATCAGCTTCTGCACTATACTTCATAAGTTTTTCTAGTATCTCCTGGATCGATTGTAACTCTTGCTCATCTAACTCTGGACGTCCAGTCTTCATTAAACTTCGTCGACGATCTCCTAGTAATCTAACATGCTCTGGTAACATCATGCCTTGCCATTTTTTCATACCTCGATCTTTTATCACATGATTTCCTCCTATCCTTTCTGTCCACCAACCATTTTTGAACGTTTTACTGCGGTTCCTGCAGGAGTGTAAGATACTGCTCTCAATAATGCTGCGGAGCCATATCGATTTCTTATGCTGTCCATTGCAGTTGCGAGTTTTCTTTTCTTCCAATTTTGTTTTTCAAAAAGGTTAAGCTGCATTGAGTGTTCATCTTCTAATTTTGTTATGGAAATTGCTATTTGCCTTACAGGATTTCTAGTATAATTTTCTTTTAATAAATCTAAGCAAACATTGTATATATTAATTGTATCGTTAGTAGCTTCATGTATTGTTCTAGCCCGCTGAAATCCTCCACCAAAGCATTTTTGCTATAGCCAATTCCTAATGAAATAGTTCTAGCTGCTTGATGTGAATCTCTAGCCCTCTTCGCAACATCCTCACACATTTCAAGAATTACGACTTTAACTTCTTCTATTTTGTTATAGTCTCGCATGAGTATTTGGCTTTTTCCAGGAGGTCATCTAGTAGGAGGATGCAGGTAGTGGTAGAAGTGCCAATTGGCAAGTAATCGTTTTCAGTATTCAAAATGTAGTTTTGAAATAAGTTTAGATTAAAAATACTTGAGAAACCAATAGTTTACGATAAATAAAAAGAATCCATTTTGAAATTAATCAAAATAGATTCCCTCTACAGAGGATTTATATTTGTTTTTAAAGTCCGATCAAATTCTACTTCTGTTGTTCCACAATCTCAGCCGATTGTTGAAGATGAATTTCTTTATTGTAGATAAACACTATATCAAGATGAGAATGTTTATTAAATAATTCTTTTATTGCTTCCTCAAATGCCCAGTCGTCTGTATTGGTATCTAAATAAGGTGCTATAATCGGATACACTAATCATCCCTAATGGCTGTTTTCTTGTCCCCATACTGAAACTCATTGAAGTGTGATTGGTAGGTTTTAATGTGTGGAACGAGAGAACCTTCTTCACATTCAGAGTAGTCTTCTCTATATACCAATATCCACACTAGGTATCAAGATTTCCACTATAAAGATGGTAGTACGTATTGGCCGAATACAACAACTCATCTGGATATGGATTTGTGAAAAGTTAGCAACCTGAAACACTCCTATATTTTCGAGTTATCTATTTGTTCATTTATATATTTCCTTATTCCCTCGAGTTCATCTTCGGAATACTCTAGTGGACTCCACAATCCTAGAGCTTCATAACTTAGTCCCGATAACTGTGAAAATAATATATCAGCATTATAATGATATGGGGAATACAATACTTCTGACTCACCGTTTTGATTTTTTATAATAAAAATATCTGCTTCTTCTCTATTTTTATTATAATCAGGCAAAATTTCGAATAAATCATTGAAATCTGAACTATCGTCAATTATGAAAATTTTATTCAAATGAAAATATCTATGATCTACATAGTAATTATGTAATAATTTAATTAAAAAACCTGAGTATTCATTCTTGTTTTTTATTAAATTTAATTCTAAATCATCTATTTTTTCGTAGAAGAATTGATAATTCTTGCTAAATACTAGAATTTCAAATTTATCTACACCCCATTCCTTCTTCAAAAATTCACAAAGTTTTTTTAATATTTTAGAGCTATCAAATTGAATATTTAGTCCTTTATAAAAATTTCTTAATTCAATAATTTTTTCTTCCAGATATTCGAAATTAACAATAATTAAATTTTCATAGTCTTCTAATCCAAATTTAAAGTACTTTTCTATATCAATATTAATTTGAATATTTTCTAACGGTTGATCGAAATAATCATATTCAAATTCTATATCCTCAATGTTTTCTGTGTTTTCTATTAAATAATCTCTCGATTCATACGGAACTGGAAGTCCCTCTAAATAATGAAAAGGGGGCGCCAATTCTTCTTTATTGTTGTTTTGCAATAAAAAGTTAGATATTAAAAATGGTATAGTGAATATTTCCCACTTAATTTTCCCACTACTTCTGCGTTGAAACATTCTTACTAAGCTAGTTTGTGTTTTTCTATGTGTGTCATAAAAATAAATATTATTTAAATCGGTACTATAAAATACAATATATCTTGGTATATGTGAGGACATATTTTTATGCATAGAACGAACAAGTTTCCTCATACTTACTTCATCCAATTTGTCATCTACTTCTGGAAATCTAAATAGCTTAGTTAATCCAGTAAAATCTGAACCGGTCAAAATATTATTATTTCTAATAATCATGTTTATGAGCTTTTTATTCTTAAAATTTTCATCATAAAAAAAATAAAGTAAATCATCATTCCACTCTATTTTATTATCATAAATGCAGACACCACATATAGTCCCACCTACTCCATGTTCTAAAAAATTATTTTTCAAAGATATCATTTGAAGATATGCAGTAGCAGCACTTATTTTTTTCCTAGGCTTATCGTCTATAGTTTCATCTTTAAAGTCTGGGAATGTTTTTGAAAACCTCTTCATTAGATCATCTAACATTCCTATTGCTCTACCACTTCCTATACTTATATAATTAGTTATTTCTTTAACTTCTCTTTTATTTAATACAAATAATTTATTATTATCTTTCTGATGAATTGCAAGTATCAATTCTCCATCTGATACAATTTCCATAAGATAAGAAATGATTTGATCATCTGGCAATCCAACCATTAAATTTAATTTACTTTTTATTTCCTCATAGGTATCCAAATAACCTGAAAATGCAATAACATAATTATCTTTTATATAAATTTTTATATCCGTTTCTGCAACAAAGCGTGAATTATATTCTCCATACTTTTCCCCCATACTTGAATAATCAGCTTCAACTTCTAAATCATTATTTTCAGAAGAAGTTAATGAATCTGCAACAATGTAAATTTCATCATCAGCCTTCCATGCAAAACAATACGTCATTACTTATCCCTCATCTTTTCTCTTATATAATTCGGTCAAAATTTCTTTTATATAGCCGTTTATAAATTTTATATCGGCTTTAATACGTCCTATATAAGCTGTATTTTGCTTATAATTCAAGTTATTAGTTGATTTTGAATAAAACGTCCTAACGATTATTCTATACTGAGGCAGAATAAACAAAAATACGTTTGACATAGTTAGAGTACATTAAAAAAGTAACCCTCCCCTAGTTTGATTAGGGTAGAGAGGTTACTTTTTTGGCGCTATTAAATCAGAAGGATTGAAAAGCGAGCTAACATTCGAACAGCTTACATAATTGTTTTTTGGTGATACAAACACTTAAAACATCTCTAGAGCTACCGAATTCGTAGAATCTAATATATTTTGCATCCAAAAGGAACATAACTTCAACAAAAAGAGCATTAATCCTTTTGGAGTAACCCCCGTTTAAGTAGCCTCTTTTACACTTTTACCTTACTTCTTTAATATAAGTTTAGGCTCTCAGCGGCTAATAAATAAATCTTTGTTGTTCAAATATAACTTATAAAGATATTTATAAAAGACTTCTGAACTATCTAATCTAAAAAGACAGTAACCATCCGCTAGATGTTTGCTATTCTGAATCAAGTAAGAAAAACTTTCGATGCCAAGTGAAGAAACAGGATATCTATTTAATCGCGTGATATTCTCAACTCCCTTTAGTCGATAGAGATTTTTCTTTTCTGTAACACGAATCTCATGGTTTTCCAACAATGCGAAACGGTCGAGACAGTTATCAATATAAAGATTCCTCCTATGAGTATAATGAATAATTATTTTTCGGTTACCGAGATTCAGCGGAAGGTAATAATCCTTCTCATAACTATGCTTACTTCTTATTATTTCCGGATTCTCAAAAGCATATGTTTTCAATAATTCTTTGCCTTTCTCGGCAGGCTCCATCATAAATTTTTCACTAGCATTTACCATAATGACTCTCAACTTCTTTCTTCATTCAATAACCCTATCTCCGAAAAATACAAAAAACTCTTAAGGATATCGTACTTAAGAGATTATTTATTATCAAACTTTATTTTTTGGCTCGAACAGGCGAATGTCGTCTAATATTTATGTACACAATAATGTACACTTGAAAACATAGAAATAACTCACTTTTTTAAACACTTTTCATTCATGTACATAATTATTTTTAGTAGTCTTAGTGCTAGTTTAGCCATTAACATATTTGGACCCATACCAGCGGTTGAATGTAATTGTAGAGTATCTAATATTTCATTTTTGGACAAATAAAAATGCCTCACTCAAAATATTATGTGAGCAGGGCTTGTAAATAAAATAATTATTTAATATGCTTATATAAATCTTATATGTACGAAAAAAAACGGAAGCACCGTTTCTTGCGCATTCATGCGTGGAAATTGGTGCTTCCGTTTTTTTGTTTTGAGAGGAGGTGAAAGCAATGAAGATATTTATAGTAGAAGTTATTGTCCTTTTAATGTTAGGTTGGACTATGGGATCTCATGTAGTTTTAATATGCAATATTAGAAAATCAGAAAGTGTTGTTAATTCTATAGTGACGACAATCTGGATATTTAACGTTGTATTTTTGAGCATTATCGGAATGGCAATTTTATCGTAAAAATTGAGGAGGCATAAGCCCCCTCTTTTTTATTGCAAAAATATTACTTTCCAAGAAAAATAAAAAGAAGCGAGCATTGCCATCAATCCAACGAATTTAGCGAATTGATGCGATCTGCTAAACGCTTTTACGATAAAATAAACAACCACGAAACCTAATACTCCGCAAATTGCAAACGCGAGCATTTGCAAGGCCATCTTATTAAATGATTCTGCAACTATATTTGCTATATCAGTCATCCATTTCCCTCCTTTATACTTTACTAATATAGTACAATTTGGAAGTTTAGAAGTCTATATAATTATCAGAAAATAAAAAAAGCCCCATCCTCAAATAAGAGAACAAGGCTAGTTATTATGCTTCTTTAATGTAAATAATCCATCCGTATTTTCCCTTTAATTCTTCTGCAGCTTTTTCAGCTTCCACTTTGCTATTAAAAGTCCCAGTCTGAAGTCGATACTTCTCGCTTGTAGATGGCACTTTAACTTCCTCCTTTTTTAATGCAATAGCTTTATTTAATGCTGATAAGGTTGCACTTCCGGCTATACCGTCCACAGTTAAGCAATTAACCTTTTGAAACTCTTTAACTGCATTAGTTGTTGCATTGCCTTCTATTCCATCCACAACTAATTTGTAGTCTATTTTATTTAATAATTCCTGTAGAGTTTTAACCTCAGGATCACATACATATCGAACTGGGTCCTTTGCAAACGTATAGTCGCTATTTCTACGTCCACCTATATGAATTTCGAAGTGAAGATGTACGCCAGTGGAATTTCCAGTTGTACCTTTAACACCAATCTTTTCTACTTGTTTTACAACTTGTCCAACTTTTACTGCAATGGATGCTAAATGTGCGTAGACAGTCTCATATACCACTCCTGCAACAGTGTGGACGATCATCACAATATTTCCGTATCCGCCCATTATCCCTACATAAGTGACCGCACCATCTGCCGAAGCAATAATATTATTGTTCGATGGAGTGTTACCCCAATCCACACCAGTGCATAGTTTTTAAACTCGTTATTGGATGAATGCGATATCCAAAAGGACTCGTGACTCTTCCCTCGCATGGTTTGATAAAGTTAGCCACTATTGTTCGCCTCCAGTTTTAGAATTGAAAATATCCTTTAATTTTTGAATAAAAAAAACCAAAGGTGCCGGCATATTCATACCAAGCTTCTTCGAGTTTTCTTCTAACGATATAATTTCCATGATTATATAATATAGAGCTGCTAGATTAGGTAAGACCTCACTAGCTTCATATCCTAATTCAGATAGAAGTAAATAGACTAAATTAGCAATACCAATCCACATCCACATGATACCTTTTTTTATTCCCCCCCGGAACGCTTTCAACGATGATCGCTCTTTCCAATTTGCAGTAATGCCGATTACGAAATCAAATCCATTTAAAATTATTAGGGTAGACAACAAAATTGTCCAACCGCCTAAAAAATATGAAACGTTGCTGAACCAGTTAAAATCAAAATACGTTCTATAAAATCCATCATTTCACCCCTAATTTTTTTTACAAAAGAAAAAGAACGCCCGTGTGGACATTCCCGATAATCTAATATTATAATTATTTTCTGCTGATCAAAGGAGCTAAAAACCATAAACAATAACAGATTAATATAATTCCTAGAATTGTAGATATTGTAGGGTATCCGCCGTTATACAAGGTGAAACTTGTAAACCCTAATAATAACCAATAAAATACATGTGTTAAGATTTCCATTATTAATTCAAATTTAGTGAATTCCATGTTTTCAGCTTGATGTAATGCTTCGTAATGTTGTCGCCAATACTCATCATCATCTTCTATATGAGTATCAATAACAGTTTCCTTGTAATATGGATAATAAATAAAAATAATGTAAGGTGTCAATATCATTATTAGATAGATAAAGATATTTTCGAAGACAACGAACGAGTACAAAATAAGCATTACGCTAATAAAGAGAATATGAGTTTTCCAATGAAAATAAAATAAAGACGATTTTATTTCTTTCATTTAATCACGCTCCGTTATTGTTTTAATTCTAATAATTTAAATACTTTTCCTATTCCTTCCTTACGTTTTCCATCGGTTAATGTTTCATCTTTTTGAATATCATTCAATTTTCGTTTTACTGAATTTTCATTACTGCACTGCCAATTAAAATAACTGTTCTTTCAACTACTTCCATCATTCCACCCCTTAATTTTTTGAATAATAAAAGAACGCTCCTATTGGAACGCTCTTATCTCAAATTTCAATATTGTTTAACTTGTCTTTTAATTCCTCGAAATGAATGATAACAGGTTGATTTTTCTCTAACAAAAGTTTTAACTCATTACCTCTATATGTCTCTTTGTAATATTTCGTCCTATAGCTTTCATATGTTTCCCATGCTTTAATTATTGTAGCAACTTCATCGACACTAAAATATTCCGCTAATTCTGTTTTATTGATACTCAAATATACAGGAGCATCTCTTAGCTTCATAAGAATATTCATTGGGTCAATATCCACAACCGCATCATATACGATTTTTGATTCTTTTGAAATAACAGATAGTAATTGTCTTCTCATTATTCTTTTATATTCTTCTCTTCTATTATCTTCCTTTTGAGCTAATTCTTTACTTAATTCAAATGTTGCGTTTGCAACTTGAGCTGTTGCATTAGTTGCTTTCCATACAAAGTAACTAAAAGTTCCTGTAACTAAAACCCCAACAGCAGCTATGATGTTCGAAGTTAAATTTTCCAACTCATCTCATCCTCTCCCATTAAATTTTATTCGACAAAATAGGACGGGAATCCTTCTAAGTTTTTAATTTTTTTACGACGCATAATGTTCCGGATGCGTCAGAAAAAGCCAACTGATCACTGTTGACTTTAATTATACTTATTAAACTAAAGTTAGTAATAGGTAAGCGTTTGAAGTTATCTCCAGCTTTTCCCCTACTCCGCACGGATCGTGATAGTTTCCCATTATTCCACGTTCCATCTAGCGATGGTTTTAGTCATTATAAGTTTCAAGTTACTCATGTTGATTTGGGTTATTTGATTATTTCTAGCTCACATTTTTGTTTTTCTAACATCGATTCAGTAATACCCAAAATTCTTATGAGAGTATTCGCCTTAATTTTGTCGGTTATATGGATTAACTCATGTACCTCTTTTTGGAGGATACGTAAATTATTGAATTTGTCGCTTCCACCAAGATGCTTAGATATATAATGGTGGCAGTACACGTTTTGTGCCGTTAGGAACATGCCAGTAATTTCACATTTCCCTTTCTTCATACTGTATCTACTGATCCGATTATCCATATATTCGACACTTCGTGTCGGTATTTTTGATTCCATTAACAATACTATTTCATGTCTTATGTCTTTACTCAACCGTGTGGTTATTTGTGCTCGACCTTCTTGGGTGAATGGAGTTATACTTTGTGTAAAACCAATCACATTTCTAGTTTTGATGAACCACCACTCCTCAAATGTGGTGGAAAAAGCATAAAAAACTTTATAAATAACTGTTTTGACGGTGTTTATTGATATGATTTTATAGTGTTTATTACGGTTTTATATCATTTTTAACACCATTTTAACACCAACTAACTCTAGCAGTGGTATAGTTTGACGGCTCAAAATTGAGCTGTAACATTCAGGTAACACTCCAGTTATTCATACAAAAAAAGAAGAGCCTAAGCTCTTCATTTCATGTGAAAATAATACCAATGCTTATAATCCAATATGATCTAAAAATGAGCGATGGTAATTACTAGGGATACCTAATGAAGCTAAGGTCCACTCGTAATGAGATGGCTGCTTTTTCTGATATTCACTCATCGAACCTTCTAAATATATAATGAATTCAAGCATCCCTCTATGATTATTTTGAAAGAAAAATAAGAGACCAATTGTAAATGCAGCGTAATCATTTCTTCCCTTTCCTTTATTGTGCGCAGCCTTTTCAATGCCTAGGATCCTAAACAGTTCCGGCTTGTAAGGAAGTTCAAAGTTTGTCCAATTATTATAAATACGACCACCATGGGCGGCAAGATTTCTATATCTATTAAATATTTCCATACTTTTCAGGAAAAATTCTTTGTCATGATCCGAGGCTTCCCTGCCAATTATATTCATAATAACATTTGATTTAACTACATCAGATGATAACTTGTATAGCATCACCAATTCACCGAATGATAATCCTTTAACCAATATCCATGGTGGTATATTTCCGTACTGTTCTTTATAGTATTTAAGTGGTTGTTCATCAGGTTCATTAATTTTCTTTCCAATTTTCCAAAGTAGGTTATCTCGTTCAAAACGATTGTTATGTCTCTGCTTTCGTCCAAGTCTAAAATTTTCTTTCTTTAAATAGTCTTCCTGTTTTTCCCCATATATTTCTGACAAGCAATAAGCCAAGCTTGAGTAGAAAGTACACTCAATGTCTAGTAAAACCTCTAATGTTACATGTCTTATCTCTCTATCTAGATTATATAGATCAAGAATATCTTCAAAAGTTGTACCTCTAATATACTGATCCTCTTCTTCTGGATCTATTTTCTCTACTAAAAATACATCTTTATATCCATTAATTAAATCATAATAGGTAGTTCTTAATAGTTGTTGTTTGGCATCACTAACTGATTTAATTTCCAAACCACGCGAAGAAAGTTTTTCTATTTGTTTTTCCAATGATAAAAATGGTTTTCCCATTCCACTCATTTCGCACCCCGATTCACTCGCAATATCTATATGATACTCTAGAAGCGGGCAGAAAAAAACCCCTAAACAAGTTAGAGGTTTTTCCTAGCCAATCGATGGCCTGCATACTATATTGTATTCATAATACATGGATTTTATTTACACGTCAATATATTAGTTTATTTATGTAAACGAATACTAACTGTATTTGAAATAAATGAAAAGCACCTTAGGAATTATTACTGGTTAGTGGTTTCTCTTTCATCTAGTATTCGTCCATACTCTATCAACTCTTCTAAGTCCTCTTCTGGCATCTCAATGATCTGGTGAATCAGATTCAATACTTTTTCTCGAGGTAACACTTTAAACAAATTATCTACTGATTCCCTCAATATTTGTTCCTTATCCTCCACATTAATACACCTCTATGCTTTATTCTAATACTGTTACGTCAACTATTTCGTCTAATCGAATCACAAATGATTTGAATACGTCTTCGACTTCGATGACTCTATTTTTTAAATCTACCCATGTTAATTTTCCAACACTATAAGTAAAAGCTCCATCTTTCCAAGTTTTTATTTCAACTTCTACATTACGTTGCATAGAAATTTGAATGTTTTCTTGAATGATGTCTATATCCCATTCGTCCAGTTCAGGACGTGGTGATTTCTTTTGGTCTGCGATGTATTCACGGACTAGTTTCAAGTGTTCTGGTAACATCATTGCTACCCATTTCTTTGAGCCTCTATCACGTAATTTTGATAAATCTGGAGTATCCATCATTTCATCGAAGTAAGCCATCAGATAACATCCCTTTCATGATTTGCGATAGGAACAAATGCGAGTATATTCTCTATTTTAAAAGTCCTTTTTGTATTTCTTAAAAAGCAATAAACCTTGAATGTAGTATCTTCCACACTTACTATTTTCACTCTTCTTTTCGTCATTTCGCCTCTATTTTTCATGTAAATCATATCGGCTAATTGCCCACGATACAAATACTTCAAAATATTTATACGCACACTTGTTCTCTCCTCTTTTATTCCATTATACGAACGAATGTTTGTTTTTGCAACATATAAAAAAATACACATCAACTATTAATAAAACATCGTTAAGTCAAGTTTCATAATTGAAGTATAAAAAATGTAATTCAATGAATACTAAGCTTTTGGGATTCAAAAATAGGGCAAGGGTAATTGAGGTTCAAAGGAGTATTATTATGAAAAATAGTATTGTTAAACCACCTAACATTTCACAAGAAACAAAACAAGCAATGTTCGATTTTTTTGTAAAGCATTCACTTCCGAGGATATTAGAAGAAGAACGACTTGAAAAACAAAAAGCAGAAAACGATGAGGAAGGTAGTCAATAAATGGCTGCCTTTTTATTATGTAATTTAACTTCCATCGATAAACCGTCACTTACGTAATGGAATGTGTAAGTATATAAATAACGATATTTAATAACTAGAAAGAGGTAGCCTTTTGAGCTACCATCAATTCATGTTATAATATTTCCGAATATGTTTTCTCAATTGCTCCTGTTGCTGCAGGGGCTTTTTTTGTGTCTCGAGTCAGTATGCTAAACATTTCTACAAACCTTACTATTATTTCTAATTCTTCGTCTGTTAGTGAGTTTTTTCCTTTTACTGTTGTCATTGCACTTCCTCCTTCAATCTTAGTGTTTCCTTCAATGTTAGTGTTTCCTTTTCAAATGTTTCCAAGTTGCCACCTTGTGCAACATACATTTTTTTAAGTTCCGAAATAAGATCTTTCAGGTCAATTACTATCTTTGGTTTTGCCATGTTTTCATGCCTCCTATACTATTTTCCATTTTCTCCAATTCATTTTCTCAATATTCATTTTTTCTTCCTCCAGCTATTCTATTTTTGTACAAATTCAACGTTGCAATAAATAAGTCGATTTCGTCTATTTCTAATTGAAACACTCTTTCTTGTTGTTCTTCGTCATCGTGATCGTAAACTTTAACCATGACTGTATCTACATAATCAGATGAAAATTCCACTAAAACGGTAGTATTGAATATTAATTTTGTCACTAAGTCTGGTTGCATTTTATTGCTCCTTTACAATTTTGTTGAACAAAAAATCTTTCGTAACCTCGACTTCTTCAAATTCATCGCTTAATGAATTTACTGTGTGCTGAAATAAATCGTCGATTAATCGAATGCTTCTGTGAAAATCCATAAAGTAAACTCGAGCGTCTCTCTCATTTATGCCATCCATTTCGATTCTAAGGTTTGTTATTGATGTTTTGAGGTCTTTCAGTGTGTCTACTTTTACTGCGATGCTGCTTAAATCATTGTCTAATTCGCGTGCAAGGTCCTTCAATCCGTAACTTTCTTTAACTGTTGTCATTTTCCCATCCCCCCATTTTTTTAATTGAATAGCACGTATGTTGTAATAATGCTACATACCGTTATAACTCCGTAAAACCAACATGCATCTGACCAATGGACAAGTTCTTCTCCGAAAAAATAAAGATTAATTTTTTTCATTTTTTCTCCTTCCCCTCAGTTCTATAACACTTATTAGTTACATAATATAACGTTATAGTTACATTGTCAACACTTAAAAGTGTTATTTCTTTCGTTTTCACTATTAAAGTTATATGCTATAGTGTATAATCTTTCACATAGAGGAGGTTGTAACTATGGCAATGAGTGAAAAAATTAAAATCCTATTAATAAAGAAAGGAATGACAGCAGTTCAACTCGCGGAATTATTAGATACAAAACCACAAAATCTGTACAACAAATTCAAGCGTGACAATTTTTCCGAAAAGGAATTAATGGAGATCGCGAATGCTTTGGAAGTGAAATATGAAGGGAATTTTTATTTGAAAGATGGAGAAAAAATATAAAAACGGAGGTAAATGATTGAGTTTTAACACTGCCCGTTTGAAGTCCCATTTAGTGTCTAACCTAAGACGTAAAGTGGGAAGCTTGTCTTCCCTTATAGGTGAACGGTTTATCTACTTTTTAAAAACTTCCCAATTGCCACAACTATTTATACTAAATAGAACCCCTGTGGCGTTGGGAGTTAAGGTAGGTGCGGTCCGATGATATTTGAAATTTTAACAACAACTTTTATGGGTGGAATTGCATTAAAAGCATTCGTGAAAAAGAAAGGTTTAGCCACGAATGATAGCGGAAAAATACAGCGAATCATATCGCTATCCGGATTAAACGTAAAAGATGGCAAAGAAACGCTTACGACGCAGCTAATCCGCAAGAAATCATATGAATGGGGCATGGAATACGCCTATCGAATACCGCTAGGGCGCAGTTATGACGACTATTTAGCGAAACAACGTGTATTAGAGGACGGATTAAACAATCGTCGTCAACGTATCAGCATTGCAGATTTAAAGTCGTTGCAACTCGATGAAAATATCATTGACAACCTTAAAACGCTATGGACTAACAAACTTACGGAGCGTAAAGAAATCGAAATAATATTCGATGGATTACTGAAAATACGTGTCTATAACGAGCCTTTACCGTTACAAGTACCGTTTGAGCCTGGTGTTAATTGGAGCGTCCCTGTGGGTGTTACACGCGATAAAAACACATTCAGATACCATGATTTCGAAAAAATACCGCACCTCGTTACCGGAGGATCATCAGGATATGGGAAATCTACGTTTATAAATTCGATGATTACAAGTTTGCTACAGAGTCAACCTGATTACGTGAGCTTCTATTTAATCGATTTAAAAGGCGGTGTGGAGTTATGCGACTACGAATCTATTAAGCAGACAGTAAGTATTGCGTATGAACCGGAAGAAGCTCTAACGACATTACAAGCAGCATACGACCAAATGCGAACGATACAGAACCGTCTTAGATTCCTTGGAAAGAAGAACGTCCAGGAAGCCGGTATTAAAGAGCGTTACTTCGTAATAATTGATGAGGTTGGCGAGTTGAACCCTGCTGAAGCTGTAGGAACTCCGGATAGGAAGTTAAAAGAAGAATGCCAGAAGTTAATGAGTCAAATAAGTAGGTTGGGTAGAGGTTTAGGCTTTCGTCAAATCTTGGCCACTCAATATCCTACTGGCGATGTGATCCCTAGACAATGCAAACAAAATAGTGACGCTAAATTATCATTCAGAGTTCAATCTGCAACTGCATCTAAGGTTGTTTTAGATGAAACTGGTGCTGAATTACTTCCACAAATTAAAGGTAGAGCCATCTATCAAACTGCAGATAAACGAGAAATCCTTCAAACCCCATTAATTACATCTGAAATAATTCAAAAGACATTAGCACCTTACGTCGTAGAAAAAGTCGAAAAGGAGGTTATCGTACTTGAACAAGCGGAAGTTGAACAACCGAGAGGAATCGATACTATTATTATTGAAGAAATTTGATTTCATGACTCGCAATCAGCTTAACCGTTATTTCCGACTAGGATCCAAACGCAATACGAATCGAGTTATCAGCGCATTATCGGATTACCTCACGTATGTACGCGACGGACATCAATTTATTTACTATTTAAACGCAACCGGTAGAGCTTATGTTGAATGTACCAAGATACGTAAAAAGGGCTCTCACGTTGAGCATACGATTATGCGGAATGAATTCTATCTATTTTACGGATGCCCTCACGACTGGCGAAACGAGGTGAAAGTATCAGATGGCAAAGCAACTATTATTTGCGATGCTTTATTCACTAAAAGTCTTCGTTATCACTTTTTAGAGGTGGACCATACTCAACCAATGTCAGAGAATCGTACGAAAATAGCAAGATATAAAGAATTGCATGATAATGAATTGTTAGCACAAAAATTAGAACATTTTCCAACGATTGTGTGGCTCACTACATCTGAATTAAGGCGAAATCAACTACAAGAAGCTTGTAGAGAGTTACCGCTAACAAAAGTATACACAATCAATGAAATCAAATAGAGGGAGGAAAAAGAGTGTTTAAACGCAAACATAAAATTGAGGTTGTTCCAGAAAGTGAATATACGGATTATAGTCATCGTGTACCAGGTGATGCTTATGCTACTAACAAAACAATAATAGGCGCTGCAAGTGTTCCTATTACTGCTGCTATCGGATTATCAATCTATCACTTTAACACTTCTCCTACTATCGAACACATACCAACCACTCTCCCCGTATCTGCACCAATAATCGAACCAACAGCAGTGCTAGAACCTATCCATGTGCTTGCACAAGCACCTACTATTTTCCCTACAAATATGGCTTCACCTGAAATGATTCCAACAGGCTTCATCGCAGATACTTCGTTAACAATGCTTGCTAACGTATTAGATCCCGTAATTCAAATATTAGTCGCAATTAGCTTTCCAATAGCTAGCGTTATCATGGTAGGGGCGTGTTTCTTCTTTATGTTCGGTAATTCCGAAAAAGCTTGGAATATGATTATGAATGCTGGTCTAGGCTATGTATTAATTCAGTTGTCGCCATTATTTCTTGAGATTCTACGCCAAGTTGGAAAAGCGGTTTAATTTAATATAAATTAATGGCTTACACGATTCTGTGCAAGCCTTTTTTTATTAATCCATTTTCAAACCCAATGATTTACTTCTTTTCATATCTAGTTACCAATCTACCTTCTGGATTACGAAACACTGTCCGATGATATGAGGATGCGAAAACGTCAATTTCATCATTCTCTATTTTCTTAGTCCAAGCCGGTTCCAATAATTCAGAAAAGCCAATAGGTGTCGCGACTTTAAATTCACCAATTTCGAGATAAGGCACTATAATTCGGTGCGACAATTTTATCACTCCTCTTTTATTCATCTTTTTTTCTTTCAATATAAGGATATTTTTCATGAAAGTATTGAATAGGAACTTTTCCACGCTCTATCCAATAACCTTTTTCTATTAATTCTTCGTTCAATGCCTTAATTCGTGATAGTGCGGTTCTTGATGAATTAAGAGTTAGTAATTCCATTACTTCTTTTGAATTGTAGAAATGTTTCATTCAGTTCCTCCTTATAGTAAAAATTGTAGGTAACTGATAACATTCGACTTCTTCCTTCTTTTACCCTTCAATCTTTGACAAGTTGGAAAAGCAGTATAATTAGACAAAAACGCTCTCCTTGAAATAGGGTGGCGTTTTTAATTTGCACTATAAAGCAAACCTATTTTCTAAATATCTGATGAAAGTTCTTATCTAGAAAATCAGCCATCTTATTTGCTTGAAAGGACCAGGCTTGCCCCTTAGCAGATGGATAATACACAAAGCCACCATTTTCAACGTCTAGGGTTTTTCTAAAGTGTGGGAGGTATAATAAATTCGCCTTCAACCAATCAATTTTTCTTCCTGTACGTTGTTCAACATCTTTCATGTTCCAGTAGACACCTTTTAAAGATTGTTGCTTTAACTCATCTAGTTCCACTTTAGATATTACAACTAGATCCGATGGAATAGTAATCTCTAGTTCCACTTTCAACCGCTGATTACTCACTCATCATCCCCTACTATCCATCTATCAATCTTGTTTAAATCAAATAAAAGAGTTTGTGTATTAATCCGCTTAAATGGTATTTCCTGTTTGCGTATAAGTCGATATATCGTGGATAGACTAAGTTCTACCCCGTTATCTTCGAGGTACTTCAGCAAATCAGGAACACCTTTAGCAATTCGTAGCGTCATTAGTGGACCTCCTTAGTTTTTTGGGGGATTATATGCTCTTAAAATATTTCGACAATTAATATTTATAATCCTGTTTTTTTTCGCACAAAAAAAGAAGGAGCCTAAGCCCCTCCTTCACTAAACTTTAATCATCAACTCTAAGCTTTTACGCTCACTCTTTACAATCTCCAATATTTCATCCAACTGTCCAATTAGTTCAGTAGTAGCGCCCTTGAAATGCATCTCCCTAGCTTCCTTCAGCACCACGTTAGCGCCATCCGTCAAATACTTCGCCTGGGCTTTCAATTCTTCACGTTGTATTGGTGTAATCTGCCCCTTACTTTTTTTCAATTGGTTCTTTGCCATGACTTTCATTTTCTCAGCTTCTGCCGAGATATTAAACAGGCGCATACTTTTCTCGTGGTCTAGTTTTAGACTATCCTTGAATCCTATCATGTTTTCACCCTTCCTCAATCTCAAATGAAGCAATCAGATCCTTCAAATCAATTTCACCTTCAAAGGAAACCAACTCTCCACTCAAACTTTTCTTTATTCCCATATACATCATTGTGGAGGAAACTATTTCTGGATGAGTAAATGATACTGCAGCTTGGAAGTGCGCTAAATTACTTATAACCTCATTCACGTCGAGTTTAATCAAGTATTTAAATACAGCATCTGTCATGATGTCACCAGTCAACTCTCCTACCTCGGCCGTTGGCGTAAATGCATTTGAAAGTATCCCTCCACTGGCTTTTTCTAATTTCCCGCCTATTATTCCTACTATGCCAGGTGTTCCATCTTTGTAATAACCCATCAAAGTTACTTGATATTCCTTAGAAACACGATATTTTTTGAACAAGCGATCATGCTTTTCCTCGTTAATTTCATCAGCAATCTCTGACAGATACTCTTCGCAAATGTCTAAACAATCATCAGGTTTCACACGGGCTAAGAGTCGGCTCATATAAGCGTGACCTATAAATAGCAACCCTCCCAGGGTGCCGAAAACAGTATCAGTCACTTTAAAAAGCTTTTCTCTTGTCTCTTGGAGCTCTCCAAAAAGCCCATTTCCCTCTAGATTAATCGGGTTAAAATACTTTTTTCTTCTAGCGGTATCAGATGTTACGAGTACAAAATCGTCCTGAAAACCAACGTGCATTAATAGTGTCATTATAAAAATACTAACCTCCTATCGTGTTTTGGCCTATTTAGAATTCCCTTCAGTATCATTGCCGCCACCTTGGTCTTTTCACTACTTTTGATCCTTGGCGACGCCATGGACATAATTCCATCAGCGATATTTTTCATGCTTTCTAAAATATCGTCTTTTGTTCCATCTATCCCTTTCTTTAAACCTTGACCGACATGTCCGCCGAGTTTTTCCATTACGCGAGAAGGTGAATGGATATCAAATAGCTTTGTAAATGTATCCTTGATATTATCAGCTATTCCTTTTATTGCTTCTCCAACTGCCGTAAACTTAGATCCGATACCATTAATTAATCCAAGGATAATGTCTTTGCCGATTTGCTTGAGGTCAATCGCTTTAAAAAACTCAATAATGACGTTCCATCTAGATTTAATATCCGCTTCCGTTTCTGCCATTTTGTCGAAAATTTTCTTGTGAAATTCCGTAAATTTAGTGGATATGAGTGTTACCAACTCAGAAACTTTTTTGCTAATTGCCTCGTTAGTTCGTTGCCATGTATCTGCCATCTTATCTTTAAATACTGCCCATTTGGATAGAATCTCGCCTGTTTCCCAATCAACTTCGTTAGCGTGTTCTCCAGCTTGTTTCTTTGCTTCTGATACAATATCTTGATGCATATTTTCGGCATACATTACAGATCCATCACGTTGCTTTTTTGCTTCGGCAATTAATTTGTCTGCTTGTTCCGCTGAAATATCTCCAGTTTCATCACGCATACGAATAATACTAGCAACTGTTTCATCATATTGAGCATTTACTTCTTTAACTGATTTATCACGTTGTTTAGCACTATTTTTGACGACTTCCGCTGCTTGTTGTGCAGATGCAATGCTAGCAGTTTCTTTCAATCGTTCCATGATGATTTTCTGTTCCATTTCACTTTCACTAAGAATTTTAACCGCTTGATCTTGAGCATGTTTATTAATGTTCTCAACAACTTTTTGTTCTCGCTCAGTAAGTGCTCTATTATCATCAGCAGCTTGTTGTAGTATTTCACCAATGCGTTTTCTGTTATATTCTTCACGCTCAATTTCTTTATCATGAGCCTGTTGTTTTTTCTCTAAAATCTTCGCTTCTTCTTCATCATTTAAAACGGACGAATTTAAGAAGAAATTTTTCATACTATCCATTTCTTGAGCATGTCTAGTATTTAAGCCATCCACAATCTGCTTGTTCATTTCGTTATATTTAGTGGTCATGTCTGTAGCCATTTCTTGCGTAACTTTTGAAGATGTTAAACTTAACTGTGATAGTGATTGACTAACTCCATCAGATAATTCAAAGAATCCTTCTAATGCAACTTTCGTCGAATCTGAAACACCTTCTAAGCTATCTCCAAATCTATCGACTGCAGGTAATGCATCTTTGCTAAGATGTTTAACTAATGCAACTGTACCCACTGTTAATGCAGCAATGCTTAGTATTATTAATCCGACTGGACCCGTTAAAGCAGTGAAGACTGCTGCTAAAGCGCCAACAGCTGGTGTAGCCGCTGCTACTCCTGTGGTGACAACTGCTATGGCCGCTGATACAGTACCGAATGCGGTTACTATTGTGCCAATGGAACTTATTAATGTACCAACAATTACGAGTACAGGACCTATTGCAGCTGCTATTCCAGCAAAGACTAAAATAACGTTTTGTGTTGCGGTAGACATCCCTTGGAATTTTTCAATTAATGGTGCAATAAAATCCATTAATGCAATTACTTTTGGAATCAAAATATCTCCGATGGTAATTCCTAAATCTTTTATTTTGTTCAAAAAAACCGTCATTTTAGAGGCTGTTGTTGCATAACGTTGCTCAGCTTCATTTGTTAATGCTACATTTTCAGTCCATCCTTTATTCGACAACTCTATTGCGTCTGCTACTAATTTATGTGCTCCGCCTGAACGTAATAAACTATCACGCAAACGTACCTCTTTGATACCCATTTCTTCCAATATGTTGATGGCTGAATCGCCTTTTTCTTCTGCAGTACCTAATCCTTCGACAAATGAAGCGATAGCCCCTACTGCATCTTCTTGGAACGCTTTCTTAAATTGTTCGCCAGTCATACCAGCTACTTTTGCAAAGTTCTCTAAATCTACACCAGCATTAATGATGCTTTTCATTTCATCTTGCGTCATTTTTAAAGAACCAGCTAATTCTTTAAAACCTTTACCATCGTTTGCAGCCATCAACTGCATATCCCTTAAAGACATTCCTGTCTTCTTGGATAAGTCCATCACTTTTCCTAGTCCAGTCGTTGCGGCAATCTGCATACGAACCATTACACGGCTCATTGCGGAACCACCCATTTCAGCTTCAATACCAACAGAACTTAAAGCAGCAGATAATCCTAAAATATCTGCTTCGGACATACCAATTTGCGAACCAGCACCAGCTAAACGTAATGCCATATCCACAATTTCACCTTCTGTTGTTGCGAAATTATTTCCTAGAGCAACTACTGAAGAGCCTAATTTATCAAAGTCTTGTTGATTCATTTTTGTGATATTAGCAAGACGAGCAAGCGCATTAGATGCCTGTTCAGACGACATATTCGTCGAAACTCCCAGGTCGGCCATTGTACGAGTAAAGCTAAGCAACGCTTCTTTCTTAATTCCCAACTGTCCGGCCTGTTCTGTAATTCCTGCTATTTCAGTTGCCGCTGCTGGCATTTCTTTTGCCATATCACGAATTCCTTGTGTAAGTGTCGCAAATTCTGCGTCTGTTAAATCCGTGGTTTTACGAACTCCTGCCATTCCGGATTCAAAATCGACTGCAGCTTTTACTGCTCCAGTACCTAAAGCTAATAATGGGGCTGTCAATTTTAATGAAAGGTTCTTACCGACATCCTTCATTTTTCCTCCAACATCTTTCATTTTCGAACCCAAAGTATCCATTTTATCGCTCAACTGTTGCCATGGACTTAGAGAGCGTTTTAACTCATCCTGTTGAACTTTAAGTGCATCTGTTACTTGTTTTAACTCAGTTTCCGTCTTGTCATATTCAGCAACTGCTTTATTTAATTTGATAGCTAAGTTTTCAGTAGCTTTCGAGTTTTCACCAGTTTCGATTTTGCTTTTCTCATATGCATCCCGTAATCTACTAACTTTTGTTTCTTGTCCTGATAACATACGAGATAATGTATCTTGTTTAGTTGTTAAACCGGAAATAGAGCTACCCCAGTCCTTACCTTTGTTTCGAGCCGAAGCCATTTCTTGACCCATTGCTTTTAAGTTACGGTCTATACTGGAAATAGATTTCTCGAAGTTTGCACTATCAATGGAGAGACTAACTTTTAATCTACCAACTTCTTGTTCTGCCATTCACTTCACACTCCTTTTGTAAAATAAAAAGAGGACACCTATCCGCAATGAAGCGACTAAGTGTCCTCGGTTTTTCCGTAAGACTTATTTATATTTTTTTTTCTTGAATCCTAATTCTTTCTTCCTTTACCACATCTAATATCTTTCCATCTTTCCAGATTATTCGATGTTCACCATGTCCACTTGATGGTGCTTCAAGTTTAGTTTCAGAGCCGTCGGAACGAATAAGGATGCTATTTTCATTTGAAGTTCTTTCAATCATTTTTTCACCTACTTTCATCCAACATTTCTTGTACCTTAGCGATCCCCTCCCCCCCCTCTCGCGTGGAATCGTTTTTTCTATAAAAATCTGGACAGAACACCCCCTCCCCGGTCCCTGTACTTTTCCAAATTAATAGAAATTGTTTAGAGGGGGGTATATCTTATTTTTCATTAACAACCCTAACCACTTTCAATATATTATTTGTATAAACTCTTCCATTGTTAACATGTGTCACCCCCTTTAGTTCTGCAAATAGGTTGTAATACTTGTGTACCTTTAATGAAAGAGAGAACACATTCGACTTAGGAATTGTTAGTGTTAAATTTCCGATACTCATGTCATTGAAGAGAACCGTAATATTATTTGCATCTCTATTTAAAATCTTCTTTAACTTTCCATGCAGTTCAATCCATCGCTTGTCTTCCACAGTAAATGCATCCTCTTCCCTAAATACTTTTGTGTTTTCATGGCATAGCTAGTCCCAGTTGTTCATATACTTTAAGACGTTCAGTTCTATCTCTCTCAACATGCGCTGCATAGTCTTCTGGTATCATATAAACCTTCCTACGGTTTATTAGATATGCTTTGCAACCTAGCTTAGCTTGACGTTCATCTTCCTGGTTTTCTGCTTCAGCTTCTTTCGATTCCTCATCGGCTTTATAGATGCGCTCAATTGCTTTCAGATGCTTCTTTAATGTGTTGCGTAATAGTTCATAGTCAATCTTCTTACGATACTCAAAGTAATCCACCAAGATTTGTTTAGATGAAGCCGGAAGATTGTTAGTGATTTCTTTAAACCTTTCATATCGTAAATACAAATGCTCATTACGTTTTATGAATGCTTGTTTCTCATCGATAATCCTAATTGCAAGGGACTCTGTATCTCTTGGTATACCAGCGTATTCCTTGTCGTACATAGGCACTCCATAACTAAATTCATATAACTCTTCAAAGTGTGCTACCTGTTTTCGTTGTAAATGTTTGGCCAACCTTTGGGACTGAGCATCCATCCACAAGTTATACATCACCCTTCTTATTCGTTGTTCTAGCTCACTTATAAAGTTATCGCTATCTGGATCTACAGCATATGGAGTGCCAATTGTAACAGCTTCTAATTGTTCGCCAAACTCTTCAGCTAATATAGATTTATTCACGCTGTCACACCCCTTCTTTCATACTGAAACCCAACCGATAAGGTCAGCCGTCTTTCTTAGCAGCACATTACGTTTGCGGAAGACTTTGCTTCTGGACATGAAAAGATGGTCCGCTATTTCCTCCCATTCGTAACAAACCCCTTTTTTATCCCAATAACGCATTTCTACTATTGTTTTTAAATCAGAATCTATTTCAGAGGATAATGTATCAATCGCAATAGTAATCGTTTCTAAATTACGTTTAAGATGCTTAGAGTCTGTTGGTAAGGATGATTTCTGTTTTAGTATTTTTAACCTTTCCTTATTGAAATCTTGGTTTATCCATAGTTTTTCTAAGCTCTGTATGTCTAATTTCGAAAGAACAGTCATATGTGTCACACCTCATTTCTTTTTTTATAAGGAAAATTCTTTTTAAACAATTCGAGCTCCATATAAAACTTTTCGAATTTCGAAAGGACAACCATAATTTTTGCATGTTGGTTCCTAATGTAATTGGGACTATATCCAATTTCCATTGCTATCTTGTCCAATGTCATTCCTTCTATATATTTCAACTTTAGAATTCGATTTTCTACATCTTCAAAATTATTGAGAATTATTTTAAATTCACCTTCACGTTGAAGACGGTCATTAAGTTGAATTTTCGTTTCTTCATATTCTTCACTGGAAAGCTGATTATCGGTCAATTTAAATTCCAAATAATGAATTTCATTACGTAACTTTAAATAGTCCCCTAACCATAAGCTCACTTAATTCACCTCGCCTTTCATGGTATTCATCAATTCAGCATGTTTTTTATAGATGTAACTGGCACTGAAACCTAAATGAGCAGCAATGTTTTCTAAAGTCATACCGTCAATGTATTTCAGCTTTAGAATTACGTTTCCAAGCCATTTGAAGGTACTTACTAATTCCACTAATTCTGTTTTAGTGTTCTTTTTTTCTTCTATGAAACTTTCTAGTATTTGAATTGATGGATCTCCTTGCAATTGCTTCAGTTTCTTTTCTGAAGTGGCAATTTCTTCTTCTAATTCCCAATAACCTTTCAACCAGTTCATAGTTGAATACCGTACTTTTCGGCCAAACGTAGGTTTTCGGCATTATTACGATCTATTTCCAAATCGTAAGTTGTTGGTACTGGCAAATTGATGCAGTGAGCAACTCTGTTTCCCTCTGAAGGTGAATGAGTATGTTTACTCCCACAAATTACGCACTTCTCAACCAGTGAATATAATTCTGTTGGTTTTGCGTATGTTGTTTCTTTAAGTTGGACGATGTTTTGTTTTGGCATTTTCCTATTCCTCCTTTTATTGCCCTTATTGCTGACTTATTGCTGAATCGGCAATAAAGAAAAACTGTTGATGTTACTGTGTTTTTTAGCACTATTATTCTATTTATTGCTTTATTGCTAATAAAAAAGAAATAAATAAAAAGGGGTATGTCTATTTGCCTTAACACCCCTATATAAAAGAAATGGAGTAAATTTCGGCAATATGGCAATATAGCAATAAGAACTGTCATGAACACTTGATAACACTACCTTTTTCTTATTGCTGTACTTATTGCTTTCTTATTGCTATATTGCTATTTTTTACTTTTCGACTTAAAACCCTTCACCGTTTTCCAAAATCCGCTTTCGTTTATGGTTTTATCTTTCCATTCCATATTAAATTTAGTGTTAACAACTTCTTTAAACTTTTTTGTTTCCATTGGTGGAATGCGATTCTCTCTACAATATTGTTCATAGTCTTCTAGAGCTCTTGCGCCTCGCACATCATTAAAGTACTGTTCATCAAATTCATGAAAGAAGTCAGCAAGCGGATCATTGTGTTCTGCAAATGCACTTATTGCTTCTTGTGCTCTATCATTTACAGTTAATTTGTCTGATGATGGATTATTCATCATTCTTTTTAGTGCATCTATCGCTAGTTTCAAAACATATTCACTTGCGGAATCACTTTTTGTTAATCGCATACTTTCCTCATCCGGTAAACAATCATCATCCAGTGAAAAGTTATGGTCAAAAGGTATAATGTTCAATCTCCGATTAATCGCATTACCGCTCTCGTTAAGATTCGGAAAATGGTTACTAGCAATAATGAATGTTGCGCTTAGGCGGACTGTTTCGGAATCACGCCCCTTTTTCTCGATTTCAGCAAATCCCCCTGTGACAATGGTTTTTAATAGTCCGCTATCTTCAATCAACGATGTAGGGTTATCGTCCACAATATTTGCTAACTTGCCATATATAGAAGATCCGGCAAATGTACTGCTCGCTAATTTCTGCGGTGTTACTGCTGAAATGTTTCCTCCATCTTTGTTGAATGTTTCGTGAATCAAATTTAAAATAGATGATTTTCCATTATGAGCACTTCGACCAAGCAAATAATGAATTTTTGGAACTAATACACCTGGGTACAGAACACATGCAAAAATTTCTTTAATGTTTTCGATACTAGCTGCATGGCCTTTCGTTACCTTTTTTAAAGTGGATTCAACAAACGAATCATAAGCATTAGGCTTATATTCAACGGATACTTTTTGTAAAATAAAAACTCCTGGATTAAACGGTTCTATTTCAAAGGTTGTGAAATTCAAAATCCCGTTTTTTAATGCAATATAATTTTCATTTACTTTATTAATAATTGGTGACAAGTCTGTTATATAATTGTGAACCTCTTTTATTTGTCCACTTTTTAAATCTTCATCAAACTTGCGAATAATACCGTTAATTTGACGTCCCGATTTATCTTGCTCATATATCCCTTTTTTAGGATTGAAATAATATAAATCGCTATGTGGACTTGGATAACGAACAATATGATATTTCTTTAATACTTCTTTAGCTAAGACCTGATGTAGAAATGAAATAGATCCATTACCATTAGTTCTCCACCACGGGCCTTTTATTTTTTCATCCTCACCCTTTGGTGGATTAAATGTATTAGCACATTCACTAATTGCTTTCATTATTTGTTCATTTCCATATGTCGTGCCATTTTGAGGTCTATCAAATTTTTCTCGCATTAGAGTTGATTTTCGATAAATGCTATCCATCATCCCATAATCACAATTAGTCCAAAAAGCTAAGTCATTTAGAAATGCTAAATCCCCACTTGAAAAATCACTATTATAATTTTGTTCCCAGCCGCCACGTAAAAAACTCTTAAACCTCTCACCTGTTTTAGGGTTATTGCAAGCTATATGAATAACTTCTTCTTCTGATAATGCTGCTCGTCCGAAATTGTCATTCCTTTTAGTTATGAAAGATTGAACTTGTTCCTCTCGCTTGAATATTTTTTCTATGAAACTATTAATTTTAGTTCCTTCACTGATAGGCAGATTATTCAATGTTTCTCCAGTAAAAGTCATGAATCTTTCATTTGAATAAATCTCATATCCTAATTTGGTGTTTTTATTTTTGAATTTTTCTTTGTCGTGATAAAAGCCTTTCAACCAAATATGGATGCCGGAACCACTTGGACTTAATTCTGCATAAGATAGATCTGTAATTTCTTGTGCTAATGCAGGCAGTACTTCCACATTTTCAAGTCCATCAATATCAATCACACAATATGGATCGTCTTCAGATAACACAAATCCAATTCCCTCGACATTTCCATTTAAATACGCTTCTTCAATATCTTTAAAAGATCCCCAAGTATGATTTCTTGTAGAATCCGCTTTATCTATACCATTTGTTTGATATGGTACTTTATCGAATTGCTGACGTTTCTCATTCCATTCAGCACGCCACAAGACCCAATTTGGTATCATTTGCAACTCTTCTGGTATGTTTTCCATTACCGGTTCTAGTATTTCCTCTTTTACAATTATGGCCAAATCCTCGCCTCCTTCCCCTTACACTTCCTTCGTTTTTATATGATAAATTGCCCTTGCCCTGAGCTTTATATTTTGTGTTTAGCGATTAATGCATCTAAATCTCTTGTATCTATGATTTTTCTGCCTTCAATTATAGAAACAGGTAAGCCATATTTCTCAACCCATTTTTGCAATGTACCAGGAGAAACCGAAGCATATTTACAAGCTTCTGAAAACTTTAAATACCTCTTTTGACTCTTTTCTTGAACCAAGACCGCAACTGTCTTCATGATTTGTTCTACTATTTCATTTTTCATTTGTTGTTGAGTTTCCGCAGAAAAAATACTAGTCATTTGCTACTCACCTCTTTTGGATTTATTTGTATTTCAAACAAATCTTCAATTTTTGATTCCAAAATTTCTGCAAGTTTCGTAGCTGTTGTTGGAGAAATACAATACCTATCGTTCATAAAATTTGAAATAGTTGAAGGATGAACTTTTGACTTTTTACTAAGAGTTTTTTGATTCAAACCTTTCTTTGCCATTTGTACATATATATTTATTTTCTTAGGAGTGTAACTAATCATTCATATCACCTCGCATCCTTTAGGTTTGGTTTATCGAACCCTTAACCACATATTACCACCGGAAGTTCAATAAATCAAACCTTTTTGCAAATAAAATTTGTATTTCGGTTTGATTTATTGAACTATATGGTTTAATCTAAGAAAAAAGGAGGTCCCTTGATGAAAAACAATGTGCCTGAAAATATCGGTGATTATATAAGAAGAATTAGAAATGAAAAAGGAATATCAATAAATGAATTAGTAAAACAAAGTGGTGTTTCAAAAGGATATATTTCACAAATAGAAAATGGACATTTTAAACCCTCTGCAGATGTGTTAGGAAAGTTATCTAAATCCTTAAGAGCCGATTTTTTTGAATTAATGGTCAAGGCTGGATATATGACAAAAGAGAGTAAAGAAAATGGATTAGATGAAAACTTTATTACGACAATGATTAAACAATTATCTTTCAATGATAAAAAAGAGTTTATTTTGGATTTTATTTGTAATTCGGATAGGAAATATATCTCTCGAAGTAATGACTTAGTGAAGTTAAGAAAAGAAAGTATTGAGGAAATTAGCAAAATAGGTGATATTAAAACGCTTGAAGAAGATACAATCACTGATTTCTTGATTGAAAATTTCTATACGTTTGGATCAATAGGTGACTATCTAAAATTACTTAGACTTCACAGAGGTATTTCAATAGATGAAATGGCCCACGATTTAGATGTTGATAAAGATGAATATTTAAAAAATGAGAATAGTTTAATTCAAGGCTACCCTTTACTAACTGAAAAAAGTGAACAAATTGGATTTCTTTTAAACGTAGGAGAATTAGTAAGTTGGTATTCAAAGCAACAAGTATCCAAGATGCAAAGAGAAGGGCTTGTTAAAACTGTCAAATCATTTTCAAATGGGATCTTAATGAAAGAGGATAGAAAGGAAAAAAAGTGGACTTTTTGCATTGATTACCTAATGGATAACGAAACAAAAATAAGCTTGGACCATAGCAATGATGACTCTCAAATTTGGGAGAAGGTATCTAATAATTTTTTTAGTATAGAAAACCTTTTATTTATTAATAAAAACATATCAATAAATAATCGTTTACTTACAGAAAAAGAAAAACAAAAAGCCCTGCAAATATTACAACTCGTTTTTAATGATTCGGAAAACAATTCTTAGATATAGAATTAATAAAAACACGTTTATTCTCCCTTATAATTGCCCTTGCCCGGACATACAAGGAGAGAACATAATGACAACTATAAAAAAATACACAAAAAAAGACGGATCTACCGCCTATATGTTTAACGTATATCTTGGTACCGACCCTCTTACTGGTAAACCTAAACGAACAACTAGACGTGGTTTTAACTCCACCAAAGAAGCGAAACTTGCATTAGCTAGGCTAGAAGTTGATATAGAAGCAAACGGCTTTAAAACACATAAAAAGATGCTATTTAAAGAGTTGTATGAATTGTGGCTAGAGAACTATCGACACACCGTAAAACTTTCCACCGTGAATACTACAGTTACGTATTTTAGGACTGCTATTCTCCCTAAGTTCGAATCTCTTTTAATTGATAAAATTACAACTTCTCATTGTCAAAAGGTCGTAAATGAATGGTCCAAGCAATACAAAAATTATCGAAGCTATCGAAACTATGTAAAAATGGTGCTGGACTATGCTACTACATTACAAGTCATAACCGAAAATCCTATGACTAAAATAATTATGCCTAAGCCAGTGCAAAAAGTTGAAGAGGAAGAACCACTCGAAAATTATTACGATAAACAGCAATTAGAACATTTTTTAAACATCATTCAAAAAAACGAGAAAATGAAAATTTATGTATTATTTAGGTTGCTCGCTTTTACTGGCGGTAGAAAAGGCGAAGTTTTAGCTTTAACTTGGGATGATGTTAATTTCAAGGAAAAAACTATTCGATTCAATAAAACACTTGCTAAAACGGAACATTCTACTAGGAACGTTCAAACACCAAAAACAGTACATTCTAAGCGTGTAATTAGTGTGGATGATAATACCCTTGATGTGCTGGAAAAATGGAAGAAAACGCAAGCTAAACTGTTATTAATGTATGGTATTAATACGACATTCCAAAAGAACCAACCTATACTAGCATCCACAGATAAAAGAGCCATGAATGATTTTCATTCGACAATCTATCCAAATTATCAGCTTAAAAGCATAATAAAAAAATATGACCTCCCTTCAATCACTGTCCATGGTTTTAGACATACTCATGCATCATTATTATTTGAAGCTGAAGCAAGTATAAAAGATGTCCAGGATCGCTTAGGACACACTGATATAAAAACAACCATGAATGTGTATACACATGTCACTCAAAAAATGAAAGATAATACTGCTGAAAAATTCGCTAAATACGTCAACTTTTAATATTTGGTATTCAATTTGGTATTCAGTTCAATACTAATAGGTCCTAAAAGACCTTAAAATGTCATTGAAAAGCCTGTTTAATCAACGTTTTAAGGTCTATAGTATTTTTACAAGAACAAAAATTTGTCTAATCTATGCAACTATTATGAAAATGAGGTATTGTACATGGAATTTTCAAATCGATTAAAAAGTTTACCTACTCAGTTTTTTGCGACATTAGTTCAAAAGGTATCTGGTGCTGTCGCGGAAGGAAGAGATGTGATTAATCTAGGTCAAGGAAATCCAGATCAACCGACGCCAGAACATATCGTAAAAGCATTACAAGATGCTGCTTTAAATCCGCTGTCACATAAGTACTCCCCTTTTCGAGGAATTAACGAATTAAAACAGGCAGCCGCAGAATTTTATAAAAGAGAATATGATGTAAAAATTGACCCAGATACAGAAGTAGCGATTATGTTTGGAACAAAAATTGGACTTGTGGAATTACCACTCGCGATGATGAATGAAAACGATTTAATGTTACTTCCAGATCCAGGTTATCCGGATTATTTATCAGGTGTAGCACTAGCAAATGTTCGTTTCGATACAATGCCTCTTTTGGAAGAAAACAATTATTTACCAGATTACAGCAAATTGACAGCAGAACAAAAAATCGATGCTAAATTAATGTATTTAAATTATCCAAATAACCCAACAGGGGCCGCTGCTACGAAAGAATTTTTTGAAGAAACAGTTGCCCTTGCAAAGGAATCCGACATTGCTATTGTTCATGACTTTGCATATGGAGGAATCGGTTTTGATGATAACAAACCAGTTAGTTTTCTACAATCAGAAGGTGCAAAAGACGTGGGCATTGAAATGTATACCCTTTCAAAAACTTATAATATGGCTGGATGGCGAATTGGTTTTGCAGTCGGTAATCCTAAAATGATAGAGGCAATTAATATGATTCAGGATCATTTATTTGTAAGTCTATTCCCTGCTATTCAATCTGCGGCTGCTTCCGCCCTAAACGAAAGCCAGCAATGTGTAGATGAATTGGTCGCGTTATATGAAGGAAGAAGAAACGCATTAGTGGAAGCTTGTTCCAAAATCGGATGGGATGTGAAAGCTCCTCAAGGCTCGTTTTTTACATGGCTTCCTGTCGCAAAAGGATACACAAGTGAAGAGTTCGCGGACTTATTACTGGAGAAGGTAGATGTTGCAGTTGCAGCTGGAAATGGTTTTGGTACATACGGAGAAGGTTATATTCGTGTTGGTTTATTAGTAGATGAGGATCGTTTGGTTGAAGCGATCAACCGAATAGAAAAACTGCAGTTGTTTTAAGAAAAACGAAAGCGCCATTTAAGTGCACCTGGTCATCACCAATTACCGAGTGCTTTGAACTAAACATTTGCAACACTATTACCGGTGGATTTTTTGTGGATTGTGAAGTTACTGTGTCACTTCACAATCCATTTTTTTCGTTAATCTTGTGGCGGACGTCTCTCCCTCGCCCTCTTGAAATATGTAGAGACATGGTACATTAGGTTTGGTTAATGAGATTTTAGATACTTTCCTACTATTTTAAAAGCGATTCTTTTTCAATGTACTACCTACTATTTCTCTTGAACCAACTTTATATAATATAATCTAATGTCTTGTTGTCCGACTAATTTAACTGATAGTAACAATCTTTTAGTTATTTGCTACAATTAGATTTTTCCGCATAAATGGTGTCTACTCAAAACGATAGTCAAGCCCGACTTACATTATTCATAAGCCGTTTATTTACTTATCCATTTTATTTGGTGAATGTTTAGTAGATTCCACAGGATAAAATTGATTTGCCCCATTTTCATCATCAAACTTTCGATGAAATTCCATCCCTATCACTTCTGCAAATATTAGATCTACAGTGATAACAGGATTTTCCCCTTTCACAAAATGTCCTCCAAATATGTTACCTTGTTGGTCACATATAGTACCGTAAATATTCGTTTAGTACTTCCCTCCTCTCCAGCACACTACTCCGGTTCCTTGCAAAAATTAAATTGGTCCTTCCTTGACTACTAAATCATTATATACGACTCCAATTTTTGAGCTTTCAGTAGGAATGAAGTAGACAAAAACACTTCGCTGAAAGCTTCCAAAACAGCTAATAATACTTGCATATTTAATGTCATTCTCCTTACATAACTCCTCGATTCCTTCAAGTAAATCCGTTCCGTAAATTAATCTTGCACCAATTGTTTTTCCAACCTGCCCAGTTGCATAATTCACCCTTATATGAGTCATATGAATCTATCATCCTCGTATATTTATTTATTGTTCTTAACTATAGACAACAAAAATAGAAAATTTCAATTAGAAAAAATATGTTGACTTTAGTGAGTTGGTGTAGTAAATTAAATTTCATGAACTGCTGAAGACAATTTAATAGCTTATATCTCTTATCAAGAGTAGCTGAGGGACTGGCCCGTTGAAGCTCGGCAACCACCTACATGTTTTTATGTAGAAAGGTGCTAAATCCAGCAAAACATTATGTTTTGGAAGATAAGAGAGGACTAATAGAAACTTTATGTGCCTCTCTTTCTTTTGAAGGAGAGGCTTTTATATTTATTCAACATTTCTTATAACTATTAGGAGGAATGAAAATGAAAAAAATTGGTTTACTTTTATCTACCATACTTTTAACTGGTGCCCTTGCAGCATGTGGTGACAGTTCTAGTGCGAGTGATAAAGCATTGAACGAAAAAAAATTGGTAGTTGGAGTTACAGCAGGTCCTCAAGAACAAATCATGGAAAAGGTAAAAGAAGTTGCCGCAAAAGACGGACTGGAAATTGAATTAAAAGTTTTCTCCGACTATATCTTACCAAACACGGCGCTTTCAGAAGGCGATTTAGATGCAAATAGCTATCAACATGAACCATTCTTAGTTGCATTTAATAAGGACCATGGTACGAATCTTGTTCCGGTAGGAAAAACAGTATTAAACCCAATGGGCGTTTATTCTGACAAATATAAGTCTTTTGATGAACTTCCTGATGGCGCTACTTTTGGTCTACCAAATGACCCCTCAAATGGATCACGCGCATTGTATATTTTAGAGGAAAATGGCTTTATCAAAATTAAAGGTGATAAAAAAGAAACAGCTTCTATTTACGATATTGAAGAAAATCCAAAACATCTAAAGTTTATTGAATTAGATGCTGCACAAATTCCAAATCAATTAAGTGAAGTAGATGCCGCTGCGATTAACACAAACTTTGCATTAGCTGCTGGCATAAATCCTAAAGAAGATTCCATTCTACTAGAATCAACTAACTCACCATATGTAAACTATATTGTCGTTCGTGCTGAAAATAAAGATGATCCGACGATTAAGAAGTTTGTAAAAGCTTATCAATCAGAAGATGTAAAAAAATTAATTGAAGAAGAATTTAAAGGCTCTATAATACCTAGCTGGGATTAGTAAATGAATTGAAAACGTTACCGATTTCGGTAGCGTTTTCTTTAGAAAGGAAGTCAAATCATGATTATTTTAGAAAATATATCGAAAGAATTTAACAGCAAAAATAGAATTGTGAAAGCAGTAAACAAAGTAAATATACATGTAAAAAAAGGTGAAATTCACGGTGTAATTGGATATAGCGGTGCCGGTAAAAGTACACTAATACGCTGTGTAAATTTACTGGAAAAACCATCAGAAGGAAAAGTACTTATCAATGGCATCGAAGCAACTTCTCTTCCCCTTCCGAAATTACGTGAAATACGCAATAAAATAGGAATGATCTTTCAAGGATTCAATCTTTTGAAAACCGCTACTGTATACGATAACATCGCAATCCCTTTAAAACTTCTTGGATATAATAAGGCCGAAGTAAAAAAAAGAGTGGAAAAATATCTAGAGATTGTTGGTCTTACAGACAAACATCAAAACTATCCAACTCAATTATCTGGCGGTCAAAAGCAACGTGTTGCTATAGCTAGAGCACTTGCACAAGAACCGGAAATATTATTGAGTGATGAAGCAACTAGTGCGCTTGATCCTGAAACAACTGATTCCATTTTAGATTTACTATTAAAAATCAATAAAGAATTAGGAATAACTATATTACTCATCACGCATGAAATGAATGTTATTCAAAAAATTTGTGATCATGTATATGTAATGGAAAATGGTGAAGTTGTAGAGCAAAATACTGCTGTTAATCTATTTACTAAGCCCACTCACCCTACTACTAAAAAGTTTTTAAATACAATTAGTCAGCGTAATTTATCATCTACTTTAATTTCACAATTAAATGTAACTGGTGCTGTTACCCGTTTAACATTTGTCGGGGAAAGTACTGGTAAACCATTGCTTGCAGAAGTTAGTCAAAGATTTAATGTGCAACCTAATATATTAACAGCCAATATTATTGAACTAAAAAACGGCATAATTGGAAACATTGTTATTCATTTAATTGGAGATAAAATACAAGTGAAAAATGCACTTAATTTCCTTGAAGAACATGGCGTAGGCACTGAGGAATTGGAGGGTCAATCATGAGTAGATTCGAGCAGTTTACAGACCAATGGTTACCTATCATCGGAAAATCGGTTATAGAAACATTTCAAATGGTTGGAATTTCCTTATTTTTCTCGATATTAATAGGTATTCCTCTTGGAATTTTAATCGTATTAACAAGACCCGGTCAGTCATTACAAAACAAGTTTTTATATCAACTTAGTAATCTATTGATAAATATCCTTCGTTCGATCCCGTTTATTATCTTACTATTTTTCATTCTTCCGTTTACTAAATTGATTGTTGGCACTACTATCGGAGTCAAAGGAGTTATTGTTCCATTAGTCATCTATACTGCTCCTTATATTGCTAGATTAATGGAATCAGCTTTACTCGAAGTGGAAAATGGAGTTATCGAAGCTTATACTGCAATGGGAATCAAAACAAGATCCATTATCTGGCACGTCTTACTGCGAGAAGCTCGTCCTTCTATTATTCTAGGCTTAACGATCTCTACAGTCAGTTTGATAGGGGCAACAGCTATGGCAGGTATGGTTGGAGCAGGAGGACTTGGGGATTTAGCATACCGTTTTGGACATCTACGGTATGAAGTCGATGTAATGTATGCAACTGTGATTATATTAATTGTCCTCGTTCAAAGCATTCAATCCATAGGAAACAGATTAGCTGCAAGACTGAAGAAAGATTAATAGGAGGTTTACAAATGACAAAAGAATTATATGTGAAGCGAAGCGGTTCCGTCGCTACCATCATTATTAATCGGGTAGAAAAGAAGAATTCATTTACTCTAGCTATGTTTAAACAGCTTGGTACAATTTTAGAGGAATTAGAAACAGATCAACAAGTAAAACTGTTACTAGTAAAAGGCATAGATGAATCTGCCTTCTCTTCAGGAGCTGATATTTCGGAGTTTCTCGAAAATCGCTTCTCAGCACAAAAAGCAAAAACTTATAATGATGCAACCCTGGAAGCGATTGAGAAGTTATATCGTTTTCCAAAACCGACCATTGCAATTATCAAGACGCTAGCAATTGGAGGTGGATTAGAATTAGCTAATTCCTGTGATTTCCGATTCGCTACTACTGGAAGCAAACTTGGGATAACTGCATCTAATATAGGAATTATATACAACTTAACAAGCACTAAGCGTTTGGTTAACTTGATTGGTCCGTCAAAAGCAAAAGAATTATTATATACCGCCAAGCTTATTTCTGCAGAAGAAGGAAAAGAGATAGGTTTAATCGATTACGTATATTCAATAGAAGAGATTGAAGAGAAATGTCTAGCATTTGCAGAAGCAATAATTAGCAAGTCATCTGTAGCAAACAACGGGATTAAACAAGTCATTCATTCAATCATCGACGGTGAAAACGAAGAAACAAATGAAATGGAACAACTTATCTTAGACTCGTTTAGCTCAGAAGATTATAAAGAAGGAATCCAAGCATTTTTAGAAAAAAGAAAGCCTAACTTTTCTTAAGGGGTGAACAACATGTCAGCGAATGATTTACTGTTAAAAAATATTGATTCAAATGATAAATACCCCTTAAATTATGAGGAATTAGAACAAACCGCTAAAGAAAACTTAGATGCTGGCTCTTTCGGATATATTCGCTCTTCTGCTGGAGGAGAAGAAACGTATCGAAAGAACACAAACTCATTTCAAAAATATTCCATTGTCCCTCGTTTTTTAACGGATGTTTCAACATTAAATACGGAAGTTACTATTCTTGGTCATACATACCCTCACCCCCTTTTTATAGCGCCAGTTGGGGTAAATAAAATTGCACATGCAGATGGTGAAATAGCTGTTGCAAAAGCTGCATCAAAGTTTGGCTATCCGTATATTCAAAGTACTGTTTCTAGTTACTCTATCGAAGAAATTGCATCAGCAACGGAAGGAAGCTCTAAGTGGTTCCAATTATACTGGTCTCAAAACAAGGAAATTGCATTTAGCATGGTGAAAAGAGCCGAAACTGCTGGATATGAGGCAATTGTATTAACCGTCGATACGGTGATGCTTGGCTGGCGTGAAGAAGATGTTCGAAATCAGTTCTCTCCTCTCAAGCGTGGTTTAGGCCAAGGTAATTACTCAACTGACCCTGTTTTTATGGCTGCTCTTCCAGATCAAACGGAAGGTTCTATTATAAAAAGTATGATAGAAAACATCTATCATCCAACTTTAAATTGGACCGATATTGAAGAGTTAAGAGAAAGAACAGATTTACCCATTTTATTAAAAGGAATACTTCATCCGGAAGATGCAAAAATTGCAATCGAAAAAGGACTAGATGGGATTATCGTATCAAACCATGGTGGTCGCCAACTTGATGGAGTTATTGCAAGCATCGATGCGCTTCCTGAAATTGTAGAAGTAGTAAAAGGAAAAATCCCTGTTTTATTTGATAGTGGTGTTCGTCGGGGTTCAGATGCAGTGAAAGCTTTAGCTTTAGGTGCTACCGCCGTATGCATAGGACGCCCATTTGTTTGGGGTCTGGCAAATGGCGGGCAAGACGGAGTTGAAAGAGTATTGGAAAATTTCTTGCAAGAAACAAAAGTTTCTATTTCTTTAAGTGGTGCCAGAAATCTTGCTGAAGTTCGCAAACTGAAAATAGTTCGAAACTAAAGGTAAATTAAAGGTGGTATTTTTGAAATGGAACAAGCACTTAAAGGATTAAAAGTAATCGATTTATCGCAAGTTCTTGCTGGTCCCTATTGTACGATGGTACTCGGTGATATGGGTGCAGATGTGATCAAAGTAGAAAAGTTTCCAAAAGGCGATGATACACGTTCTATGGGTCCATATATTAATGAAGAAAGCTATATGTATATGATGGTCAATCGCAATAAACGTGGTATCTGCCTAAATTTAAAGAAGGACCAAGGCATTCAAATTCTATATAAACTGATAAAAGATGCAGATGTTTTTATTGAAAATTATCGTCCTGGGGTAACGAAGAAACTCCGAATAGATTACGAGACGGTGAAAGCGATTAATCCTAGTCTAATATATTGCTCTATCTCTGGTTATGGTCAAACCGGTCCTTACAAGAAAAAAGGTGGATTTGATATAATGGCACAAGGCCTTTCAGGTATAATCGATATGACCGGAGAGCGTGAAGGTAAACCGGTGAAAGTGGGTATCGCTATTCATGACATTGCTGCAGCTCAAACGGCTATTCAATCTATTTTAGCTGCCTATATTCATCGGCTAAAATCAGGAATTGGCCAGTATATTGATGTGTCTTTAGTGGATTCTGGACTTGCGTGGACGGTATGGGAAGCGGCAGCCTATTTTGGTAAAGAAGAAGTGCCTCGTCGAAATGGAACTGCTCATAGAGTATCCGCTCCATATCAAGGCTACAAAACGAAAGATGGTTTTATTTTAATCGGAGCAGCAAATCAGAAACTTTGGGAAAAATTCTGCATACATGTTGTAAATAAACCTAAATGGGTAGTCGACGAGCGTTTTTTAACAAATTCTATTCGCGCACATCATGTGGATGAATTGGAAATAGAGATAGAAAGTGTCTTGAAAGAGCAAAATTCCTTATACTGGCTTGATCTACTAGATAGACATGGTATTCCATCTGGTCCTATCTATTCTTACGATCAGACATTATCCGATGAACATATTCTTTCTCGAGACATGATCTTAGCATACGACCACCCAGTTGCTGGTGCAATGAAAACACTTGGTTTTCCTGCTAAACTTTCAGAAACACCTGCTCAATTTAAAAACCCTGCCCCTCTTCTTGGTCAACATAATAGAGATGTGTTAACAGAGCTAGGCTATTCAGAAAAAGAAATAAATGATTTGTTCGCAAATAATGTGTTTAATAATTAGGCCGAATGCAAAAGCGTTCGGTCTTTACTATTATGGAAACTCTTCTTAATTCTCCTAGCTCTATCGGGGGCTAATGTGATGTATATTTATATAGTGACGGAAAAGTGTTATGATAAACTGTAGTTGTTAAACAAAGTAGGTATAATAAATGGTAAAACGATTAGTAGTAACTGGTTATAAAGCACATGAGTTAGGTATATTTAACGATTCTCATCCAGGAATACCCATCATAAAAAAAGCAATTAAAAATCAATTACTTGCTTTGATCAATGAAGGATTAGAATGGATTATATTAAGCGGGCAACAAGGTATCGAAACATGGACAGCAGAGCTTGTTTTGGAAATGAAAGAAGAATATCCTAATTTAAAATATGCGATTATTACTCCATTTTTAGAACAGGAGAAAAATTGGAATGAGCTGAAACAAGAAAAATATCGGGCTTTACTATCTCATGCTAATTATCAAACAAGTCTCACGAAAAAAGTTTACGAGGCACCTTGGCAATTCATTGAGAAAAACAAGTTTTTTCTCCGAAATTCGGATGGTATTCTTATCGTATATGATGAAGAAAATGATGGTTCTCCGAAATACACGAAAAAACTCGCAGAACAATATGCTGAAAAAGAAAATTACTCAATTTTTATCATCGATGCATATGACCTTCAACTAATGGCGGAGGAAATCGCAGAAGAAGAGAGGAATAATTATTTATGATATTAAAAAAAATAATTAAAAAGATCGAAGAAGCAAATGGTCATGATGTGGAATTATTAGTAGAAGAAAAACAATATGCTGAAAAACACTCGTTACTTGCAGATGGACAAAATATCGTTTTGATAGATAAAAACAAGCAATTTTCAAAGGCAAATATCGAACGATTCAATAAAGAAACAGATGAGCTTGTTTCTAAAGATACAGTAGAATTTTTGAAATCTCCAATAGCTTACTTTAAAGAAAAACAAAATGAGTATTTGTATTTGGAATCTGATAATTTTGATGTCATTAATGTGGATGCTATAGCATTAGAATTTGATGAAGTATTTGAAGTATACACTGCTATGTTTGGCTTAGCACTTCAAAAGAAATTTGGACCATCTTTACGCGACTATCTAAACGAACACTTTCACACTGAACTCATGAACTATAGCTTAATGTTTTCGGGAGAAGACGGATTATGGGAAGTTAATCTTCCTTTAAATTATTTGAAAGACTTTAGCGAAGATTTTACGTTGGAAGAAACTTTGCATCATTTATTCTCCTTCACCTTTTCTTTGGTCGAAGCAACCGAAAATTAATACAATTATAGAAACAATCATGAATAATAAAACATTTATGATTGTTTTTAATTTCACGATTATATTGTATGTTTTGGTGCCTGGCACTTGTAATCATCATGCATAACTTCACTTAAACTTGCCAAACTAACGAGGATGTTTCATCACATTTTCTATAAGGAGGAAAATTTGAAATGACTCAAAACCCATTTGGTCAAGCTCAAGGTCAAACGCATCAAAATATGCAAACGGGAAATGTTGCTCAACAAATGAATCATGGTGGGCACGAATTATTTGATGTTCACGAAGTTTTATCTTGTGTGGTAGCTGGTTTAAATTTAAAAACGATACTTCGTCCTCATGTTAAAGACCAAGAATTACTTAGTATGTTAGATCGTCAATACACATTTGGAGTAGATGAATACAATATTATTGTCGAATCTTTCAAAACAGGAAAAGACCCTTCTCACCCAACTTCAAGCTATAAAATGCAAACGGGTAATGACTTTATTTACGGGATTAAAGCTTCACAACCTAAAAAGCCAATGCAAAACGCTAATGAAATTTCAGATGAAATGATTTCCGGTTATTTACTTGGTTCAGCTAAAACTTCTGCAACAACTAAAACTTCTGCAGCTTTAGAAACTACAAATCCAGTCGTTCGTAGAGTTCTTGCAGATTCCATACCAAACTGCATTGAAATGGCTTATGAACTTTCAATTTATCAAAACAAACACCACTACTACCAAGTTCCACAACTAGATCAGCAAACCATGCAGGCATTGCTCAATTCTTTCACTCCTGTTCAAGGACAAACGATGAATAAAGTACAATAAACTTTTCTCGTCCCTAATCAATAGGGACGAGTTTTTATTGTTTCTTCCACAAATTAACGTATAATTTGACCTAAGTACTTATTGAAAGAAAAGGTGATAGACATGCGAGTAGCAATTTTCGATTTTGATGGAACATTGTATGAAAAAGAAACATTCAAACTGCTCATGAATCATTTGAAAGAACATCCCATTTACCGTTCAAATTACAATCGTTTTTACAGAGCAATCGTTCCACCTTATATTGCGAATAAACTAAAGCTTTATCCAACTTCAAAAATGAAAGAACTTTCGATGCAATTATACTTAAAAGCTTTTGAAGGATTATCAACATCTGAAATGGATGCTTATTTTGAGGAACTAAAAGAGAAAATGCAACAACATTTTAATCAAGAGATTCTTTCAAGACTTAAAAAGCATCAATCCGAAAACATACATATATTACTTGTTTCAGGTGCTTATACACAATTTTTAAATCGTGTTACAACAGGAATTTCTTTTGATCATATTATTGGCACAGATATACCTTATAAAGAAAATAGAGTGGATACGCAAACTCGTATTATCCATGTGAATGGTACACAAAAATCTAAAAATATTATAGAAGCTTTAGACGGTAAACAAATTGATTGGGAAAACAGTTATGCTTATGGGGATAGTTACTCTGATTTACCAGTACTGAATCTAGTTGGAAATCCCATTGCAGTAAAACCAGAAGATAAACTGAGAAGTGTCGCAAAAGACCGTGGTTGGGAGATTATTTAATCAAAAGGTGTTATTACATTTTCATGTTGAAATTTATACAATAAAATAGGGAACTCCAAATAATATGGGGTCCCCTTCCAAGTCGAACTTTAGAACCGAGATAATTGGTAAACCTTATATTCATTTATTAATCAAAGTTTTGATTGTATCAATGACTGCACTTGGATCAATATTGTATATGTAATGTGCACTTTTTCCCCCAATAACTAGTTCACTTTGAATAATAACTTTTGAAGATTATTTTCACTTTTTCTTAAAAAAGTTGAACATTTATCGGTGAAAACCATTGCACAATAAATGTTTTTCGTATATTAATGTCCATGATTAGTTCCTTTATTAGTGGATTTGGACAGGTTTACACCTGAACTTATCCATTATAAAGGAATTTTTCTTTGTGTAAATTTTGATTACTGGAAATTTATTTGTTTTTAACGTTACATTAAAATTAATGCAATGCAAGATTTCCCCTTACGTTCTGATTAACTTTATTATATTAAACACATGTGAAGAAAGTAATACCGCTCAAAATTAATATGAGTAGGTTCTTTTTCAACTTTTCTCTTAAAAATACAAAAAGAATCAATTACTAAGTTCAGGGTAAACTATATTTCAAAGAGAATTATATGTCTGGATGCATTTGTTACCATAATACAAACTATTGGAACGAGGTGTATTTGTGTGGATAAGAGTAATTGTGATTTTTCACCATTAAAAGAAAAATTAAAAAAAGGGTTAGAAAGCATTTCGATTGAGGTTAATATTGGCTTAAAAACATTGGAAGAAGATAACTTTTGTCTATTAGGAAAACTTGCTATCATCAAAGAACAATTTGAAAAAGCAGAAGCTATTGCAGCATCATTTTATTTAAACTGTTATTTGTCTCCATTTACTGATAAATATTTTGATATCTCTACTTCTGTCCAACATCTTTCTAATCAAAGACATGGAGCTCTAATTGTGATTGAACGTGAAAACTATCTGGACTCTTTCATACGCCCCGGTACTCCAATAGGAGCTATGTTAACACATTCATTATTAGAATCCATCTTCTATCCCGGAAATCCTCTTCATGATGGGGCTGTTTTAGTGCGTAGTAATCATATATTTTCTGCAGCAAATGTCCTCCCTTTATCGAACGTAGTTGTCGGCGAAAAAAAACTCGGCACACGTCATCGTGCTGCATTAGGTTTATCTGAAAAAAGTGACGCTCTTGTTATCGTTGTTTCTGAAGAAACTGGAAGAGTTTCTTTTGCTATGGACGGTGAGCTCCACCCTATTATTACAACAAGTTCTTTATTAGTCTAAACTCAAAATATTGAAGCCTGGTTTAAGATTCAGGATACCATATTAAACTAAACTCCAACCAAAAAACCTGCCGAGACTTTCTCAACACAGGTTTTTTCGATTAAATATATAAGCCATTCCACTTTAGTTAAGATATTTTTCCATCACCAGTTAGAAAAGGCTCTATTACTAGAAATTAGATTTCTCAGATAATGCATTCTTCAAATTTTCTAATGAATATCAAAACATTTTATCGCTTTTATTAAACATGAAAATATTTTTTGAAATTTATCCGATTCGTCTATAGCCATTCATATTTTTGACATAACATAATATTAAGGATGTAATCTAGTAATCCTTACTATTTATTATAGGAGGTGAAAATATATGGGTAATGGATATGGCGGTAGCTGTGGCGAAAACTATAGCCCTGGTTATAATGGCATGGGTTCATCTTTTGTATTAATCGTTGTATTGTTTATTCTCCTTATCATTGTAGGAGCAACAATGTGGAATAGTTAAGAAGAATAGTAAAAGAATTCTTTCAAAAATACTATTAATCAAAGTTGGAAGTTGATTTTCTTAGAGGATTAGGATAGTTGATGGAATCAATTTACTTCATCAATATTGGCAATCCTTCTATATGTGTTTACTAATTTGTATGCTTCAAATAAGATCTGGAATATTTTGTGATGAGCATCATTTTTTTCTATGAGGTCTTTATTAGTTAACCACAAGGAAAAATGAAGTTACTATTTAGTTCTAGAGTTCCATACAATGTTAGATTCAAACTCATCACAAAACCTGTCGGGATCCACTCTCCACATGTTTTTCCGTTTACTCTTCTCTCTTTTGGACATTATCTTCAAATTAGCCAAATAACATTTCATCTTATGCTTTCCTTTTACTTTAATTATCTCAATTAATAAGTCAAACAAATTCTCAATTCCTAACACATTAGTACAAGTCAATTCAAACTTGTAACATAAATTAATATTAAGGATGTAATCTAGTAATCCTTAAACTCAATATAGGAGGTGGAAATATATGAACTATGGAAATGAAGGTGGCTATGGCGGTGGATCCTATAGCAACACAGGATCTAGCTTTGTATTGATTGTCGTATTGTTTATTCTCCTTATCATCGTAGGTGCTTCTTTTATGAAGACTTACTAATCTTTATGTGTTAAATAATATTTGATTTTTTACTTCATTGAATACTACCACCACGAATAGTAAGGATAAAGGGCAGGTTCAAGCAATCTGCTTTTTATTATGGAACTTTGAATGAAGAAATATTCGATTATCAATATAAGGTTGTAGTTTTTGCGCGGATCCAATGGATTCGTTTGTAATGAGAAATATGGGAAGTCGGGTTGTCGTAAGAGAAAGAATGGGTAGAAGACATATCGGAATGATAAATGGCATTGTTCCGGGAAGAAGTATGTTTATACGCAATCGTTTTAGAAGAATATTTTTGCCTGTCTTCTTAATCGCAACTCTATTTTTAATATAAAATAAACCTAGATAGTGATTAGTACCTCAATATCACACAATTGATACCTTTTCATACCTTCACCTACAACTTTGTTCTTCTATTTGTTAATCAATGTTGTAGGTGAAAATTTTGATAGACCTCATCTCGATAAGTTAATGTTAATTATCATTTGCTTTTCAAAAATATGTTTACTTCCGCATTAAACATTTCTGCCTCTTCTAAAAACGGGTAGTGATGATTTTACATCATGTTTTCCACAAATAGTTAACGTTGGCGTGGAAATAAGCTGCAATTTCTTTGTAACATCAAATATATGCAATTCTCGAGCAAAAAAAATCCATTCTAATTGCAGACATTTTTTTATGGGTATTCTTCGAGAATAATTTATTATATTTGCTTGGATTGTTTAAAGAAAGTGAAGTTCTTTTCTATTCTTCTCCGAGAGATCCGGACATTTCAAGATTTCCAAAAGCTCATCCAGGTAAATTGAAGGTGATATAATTATATATGCAATTATCTGAAAAAGTCATATATTTTCTTACCGCTGCTCCAACGATAACTTTGTATCTTAAATTACAACAAAGTTATATACCATATATTTTCCCAAGCATACCTCCGGTTGAATGTCCTGCAAAACCAGTTATCCAAAACCTAGCGCAGTACGTATTGCTTCTAAATAAAAAAATTGTTTCTCATACTAAGCTCGTAACGCTCATAAGCTTTTTCCGATTTCCACATTCTCTTCAATTCACTAAATATACTTTATGTGTTTTAGTAAAGCTATCTGTAAAATAATCACCAGTCTCATTAATTTCTGAATAGTTATGAGTCACACAAACAGGATCACCCACTCCTTTTATGAAAATTTTAAAGATACCACGAGAAGTAGGTAATAATGTTTCATCCCAATTTGTCATAAAGTTCTCCTTAGGAATTATTGTGACACTATATTCTACATTCAATGAATAATCACCTTCAAAATATTCATAAGATCGTGTGATCTAAAAAGTTAATAGTAACTTTTCGGCAAATCCTTTTATCTACTATAAAGTTTAGAATCGAACATTAATGTTTTTATTTTGTAAATAAGATTTGATCTCAGAAATTGTGTAATCACCATAATGAATCATGGAAGCAACAAGCGCTGCATCTGCTTTTCCATCTGTAAATACTTCTTCGATATGCTCAAGCTTGCCTGCTCCACCTGAAGCGATGATTGGAACATTTGTTTTTTCAGAAAGTAATTTGATCAACTCTACATCATAACCATTTTTCATACCGTCTTTATGGATGCTTGTACAAATGATTTCTCCTGCGCCAAGTTCTGTTGCTTGTTGTGCCCATTCGACAACATCCATTCCAGTTTTTTCATGGCCGGAATGTGTGTATACTTCCCAACGAATAATTTCGTTTTCATCATTGTAAATAGGCATAGCATCTAATCCTAACACAACGCATTGCTTACCATAAATTTCAGCAGCTTCTCGAAGTAACTCTGGTCTCTGAACTGCCGCAGAATTTACACCTACTTTGTCAGCCCCCGCTCGAAGTAAACGTTTAAAATCATCAATTGTTCGTACACCCCCTATAACTGAAAATGGGATAAATACCTGTTCTGCCACTTTGCGAATCCACTCAATTTTTAAATCTTGATTTTTCAATGAAGCAGTTGTGTCTAAATAAATTAATTCGTCTGCTCCATCTTCCGTATACTTTTTACCCAGCTCTGCAGGATCCCCAATAATAGTTGGATTTCTAAACTGTATGTATTTCACCGCTTTATCATTCAACACATCAATTGCTGGAACTATTCTTTTTCTAAGCATTTATATTACTCCTCATTTACAGTAATTTTCTAATAATTGAATACCATACTTCCCACTTTTTTCTGGGTGAAACTGCACGCCCATTACTTGTTGATTACCAATTGCACTTGCAAAGTCAATACCATAATTGGTCGAACCCAATACATCTTTTTCATCCCTTGTTTTTGCAAAATAAGAATGAACAAAATAGAAATCTGTATTGTCAGGTATATCATTAAACAAAAAATGCCGTTGAACATCATTCACTTGATTCCAACCCATATGTGGTATTTTTTCTGAGTACTCTTTAAACTCTGGTACCGTTCCTCTCAGAAAACCTAAACAATCCACATTGCCTTCTTCACTTGATTCCAAAAGTAGCTGCATCCCTAAACAAATACCTAATAGAGAGGTTCCTTTTGCAACCTGATCTCTTAAATAATCGCTTAAACCGGATTCATTTAACACATCCATGGCGACTTTTGCATTCCCAACACCAGGTAATATTAATTTTGTAATCGACTCATCATGATCTGTTGATTTCGTTATGAGTTTAGTTTCATAACCTAAACGAGCAATTGCTTTCAACACACTATGTAAATTTCCTGCTCCATAATCTATTATGCCAATCATGCTCTTGCCTCCATTTTTAGTATGATTTTATTATGCCATCTAAAAGTAAAAAACAAAACAAAAACTTTAGTACACTAGCACATTAAAATCATCTATTGATTATTTTACATGTATATTACAGGTGCCAGGCACCAAAACAAACGTGTTATTCGTGATATTCACGAAAATTAAAACAAACATGAAAATCGTGAATTTCACGTTTTTCATGTTTGTTTGTTTAAAAACAATAAATTATTTTATTTTGTTATAAAATTCGACGAAATTATTTACTACTGAATCCAGAAAACCGATTGTACCTTCGTCTGTTAGTTCGTTTTGCTCATTCATTTTTGTATGAATTGCACCAATATAAACTTCATTATTTGGAAGCAATTTTGGTTGTAGTGTTGGGTTTGAAATGATTTCTCTTAAATGCATTTGTGCACGAACGCTTCCTAGTACGCCCATTGAAGAACCAACGATAAAAGTTGGCTTGTCCTTCATGTCATGACCACTACGAGACATCCAGTCAATCGCATTTTTCAAAGCACCAGGAATAGAGAAGTTGTATTCTGGTACTGCAAATAAAACTGCATCTGCATTGCGAACCTTTATTTTAAAATCCATAGCACCTTTTGGAGGATTTTCTTCAGTATCTGCACTAAACATTTCTACGTCATTAATCGATACGATTTCGATATCTAATTGTTCCGCATAACGATCTTTCATGTATTTTACAAGCTTTAAGTTATAAGATTCTTTTCTGTTGCTTCCAATTATTGCAGCTACTTTAATTGCCATATGTAATTTCTCCTCTTTCCAATTCCATTTAATTAATAAAATACTAATAAATTTTAACAAAATATCACATTTGGTAGTATACCACTAAGTCTAAAAATTATGCTTATACATTGCTCAGAAAAATTTCAACAAAAAAATCGAGTATTTTAATAGAATCGATTGTTACAAAAGCGTTACTGGTGCCAGGCACCAGTAACAACTTTGTAACAATTCTAGACTTCTGATTTGTTACATATTTTAGAATTATCTAAATAGATATGGTAGTTTACCACTGTGGTGTGTTAAAATGTATGAATATTTAATATATTGGAGGTTAGCAATATTATGATGCAAGTAGCAGATATGAAATTAATTCAAGTAGAAGATGTGCTAATTGCGCATCAGTTTTTAAAAGATGTAGTAGTCCACACACCATTGCAAAAAAACGAATATTTATCTGAAAAGTACAATTGTACTGTTTATTTTAAGAGAGAAGATTTACAACATGTCCGCTCTTTTAAACTGAGAGGTGCATATTACAAAATCAAGTCAATTGAGAATGATGCAATTAAGAAAGGAGTAGTATGTGCTAGTGCTGGTAATCATGCACAAGGCGTTGCTTATGCTTGCGCACATTTAGGAATAACAGCCAAGATATTTATGCCCCTCACTACACCAAATCAAAAAATTGATCAAGTGAGAATGTTTGGTCGTGAGTTTGTTGAAATTATACTTTCTGGAGATACATTTGATGATTCAGCACAAAGCGCGACAGCTTATGCAGAAGCAGAAGATCGAATGTTCATCCATCCTTTTGATGATCGGGATATCATCGCTGGACAAGGAACAGTTGCAGTAGAAATTATGAATGATATTGAAGAACCAATTGATTTTGTATTTGGTAGTATTGGTGGCGGCGGATTAATATCTGGGATTTCTACTTATATAAAAAATCTCTCACCTCAAACAAAAATTATTGGTGTAGAACCATCGGGTGCTGCTAGTATGAAAGCAGCTTTAGAAAATAATGGCCCAATTGTTTTAGAAACTATCGATAAATTTGTAGATGGAGCAGCAGTAAAATGCGCAGGGAATCTCACCTATGAAGTTTGCAAGAAATATATAGATGAAATTGTACTCGTTCCAGAAGGAAAAGTATGTACAACCATCTTAGACTTGTACAATAAACATGCAATTATCGCTGAGCCAGCTGGTGCACTCTCTATTGCAGCGCTTGATTTTTATCAAAACCAGATAGTAGGAAATACAGTAGTATGTGTTATTAGTGGTGGAAATAATGATATCGGTAGAATGCAAGAAATTAAAGAAAAGTCTTTAATGCATGAAGGTCTCCTCTACTACTTCATCGTAAACTTCCCTCAAAGAGCTGGGGCGTTACGAGAATTTCTAGATAAAGTATTAGGTCCAAACGATGATATTACAACATTTGAGTACACCAAGAAAAATAATAAAGAAAGTGGTCCTGCATTAGTAGGTATTGAATTGAAACATAGTAATGATTATTTGGCACTTATTTCTCGAATGACTGAGAATGGTTTTTCTTATAAAGAAGTAAACAAAGATAGTACTCTTTTCGAACTTTTAATTTAAGTATATTTCATACAAACACTTGTGACATCAATACTTTCACAAGTGTTTTTACTTTTTTTCTACATATTTTGACGCAATTGTCGAAAATATATTATTCTTCATTCCTAGTAAAAAAATCATTCTTTTGATATAATCATTCTTGTATTATAAATATTCTAATCTAGGGGGAAATCGTCAATGACAGAGAATCAAAACAACAACAAATTGACAACTGCAGCTGGTGCACCTGTAGTGGACAATCAAAACTCCATGTCTGCTGGACCAAGAGGACCGCTACTATTACAAGACATTTGGTTATTAGAAAAACTAGCACACTTTGATAGGGAAGTTATTCCAGAACGTCGTATGCATGCAAAAGGTTCTGCAGCTTATGGTAAATTTACTGTTACTAATGATATTACTAAATATACAAAAGCGAGTATTTTCTCCGAAATTGGAAAAGAAACTGAAATGTTTGTACGTTTCTCCACTGTAGCTGGCGAACGAGGAGCTGCTGATGCAGAACGAGATATTCGTGGATTTTCGATGCGATTTTACACAGAACAAGGGAACTGGGACCTAGTTGGTAATAACACACCAGTATTCTTCTTCCGTGATCCACTTAACTTTCCTGATTTAAACCATGCTGTAAAACGCGACCCACGTACAAATATGCGTAGTGCAAATAACAACTGGGATTTCTGGACTTCATTACCGGAAGCACTTCACCAAGTAACTATCGTGATGAGTGATCGTGGTATTCCTGAAACATACCGTAATATGCATGGTTTCGGAAGCCATACATTTAGTATGATTAACGCTAACAACGAAAGAGTTTGGGTTAAATTCCACATGCGCTCACAGCAGCCTATTAAAAACTTAACAGATCAAGAAGCAGAAGTACTTGTCGGTAAAGACCGTGAAAGTCATCAGCGTGATCTTTTAGATAGTATCGATCAAGGTGATTTCCCTAAATGGAAAATGTATATTCAAGTGATGACAGAAGAACAAGCAAATAATATGCCATATAATCCATTCGATTTAACAAAAGTTTGGTATAAAAAAGATTTCCCATTAATCGAAGTTGGCGAATGGGAACTAAATCGCAACCCTGAAAACTATTTTGCAGAAGTGGAACAAGCAGCCTTTACTCCAGCAAATGTAGTACCAGGAATTAGCTTCTCTCCTGACAAAATGTTACAAGGTCGTTTATTCTCATATGGTGATGCACAACGTTACCGTCTAGGTGTAAACCATCACCAAATTCCAGTTAACCAACCAAAATGTCCTGTACATTCCTTCCATAGAGATGGAGCAATGCGAACAGATGGTAATTTAGGTGGAACGCTTCACTATGAACCAAACAGCTACGGACAATGGAAAGCACAACCTGAATTCAAAGAGCCTGCTCTTGCGATTAATGGTGCAGCATCCATTTGGGACTTCCGTGAAGACGATGATAACTACTATGAACAACCGGGTAAACTGTTCAATTTAATGAGTAGTGAGCAACAACAAATATTATTTGAAAACACTGCTCGTAATATGGATGGCGTAGAAGAACATATTAAAGTCCGTCACATCATTCATTGTTACAAAGCAGACCCGGCTTATGGAAAAGGTCTTGCGGATGCAATGGAAATCCCTTGGGGTAATGTGGAAGCTGCAATGGCTTAATAGTATTTACCGTAAGCTATCCTTTGAATAGGATAGCTTCTTTTCTTAACGAATCAAAAAAAGAACCGCTCCATCAGCCAATAAATGACTTTTTGGAGCGGTAGCATATGTTTTATACAGATAAAAGAGCTCGATCACTTGTCAACTTTTCACCACGAATTCGTTGGAACTCATCCATGAGTTTTTCAATCGTAAGTGATTTTTTTGCTTCTTCATCTACTTCTAAAATAATTTGGCCTTTATCCATCATGATCAATCGGTTTCCTAAATCGAGAGCTTGTTGCATATTATGCGTGACCATAAGGGTTGTGAGTTGGTCTTTTTCCACTAGCTGTTTGGTCAAATTGGTAATCAACGCTGCTCGAGAGGGATCTAATGCAGCAGTATGTTCATCCAAAAGCAATATGGACGGATTCGTAAATGTCGCCATTAATAGTGAAAGTGCTTGTCTTTCCCCTCCAGATAACATACCTACTTTAGCGTTTAATCGATTTTCTAAATTCAAATGTAGTGTTTCCAATGATTGGATGAAGAACTCTCGTCTCTTTTTATCCACACCAATTTTTAATCCGCGCTTTTTATTTCTTGAATAAGCAATTGCAAGGTTCTCTTCTATTGTCATCGTAGGTGCAGTTCCCGCCATAGGATCTTGGAAAACACGTCCAATATACTGAGATCGTTTATATTCGGGGAGTTTCGAAACATCTTGACCATCTATTACTATTTTTCCGAAGTCAGGTGTGATTGCTCCTGAAATCATATTCATCATAGTAGACTTCCCTGCTCCATTACTACCGATGACTGTGACAAAATCCCCAACTTTTAGTTCTAGATTAATTTGATCTAAGGCAATTTTCTCATCAGCAGTTGCTTCATTAAAGATTTTATTGATCGATTGAAGTTTAAGCAAGATCATTCCCCTCCTGCTTTAAGACTTGAATTTCCGTAATCGTTCGCTCCATATGACGTTTTACTTTTCTTCTTTTTTCTCGGCGCTTTTCAAAGTATTGAGGCAATATTAAAGCAGCAATAACAATTATGGCTGTGATTAACTTCATATCACCTGTATCTAATAAATCTACTCGTAGAGCTAAAGCTAACACAATTCTGTAAATAATCGCACCGGATATTACGGCTAGAGTTGTTCTCACAATCGTTTTGGTACCAAAAATGGCTTCACCAATAATAACCGATGCTAATCCAATTACAATCATACCGATACCCATTCCAATATCTGCGAACTTTGCGTATTGTGCAATTAAAGCCCCAGAAAGAGCAACAAGTGCATTTGAAATACCTAAACCAATAATAACTAGATTATCTGTATTTGCAGAAAAACTTCTTATCATTTTTTTATTGTCACCAGTTGCACGAATTGCAAGACCAATTTCGGTTTTCAAAAACCAATCTACAATAAATTTAATAACCAAAACTACAATTGCAACTACTACAATCGTTCCCCAAGTTCCAGGAACATACTGAACACCAATACTTTTCAGAAAGCTATTTATAGAGTCATCAATTCCTAAATTACCCCACCATCCATAAAACAAACTAAACAATGTTTCCGAGTTTAATAGGGGAATATTAGGCCGGCCAATTGAGTTTTCCGCTGTTAAACCCATTATTCGAAGATTAATAGAATATAAAGCAATCATCATTAATATTCCTGAAAGTAAAGGATTTATTTTACCTTTTGTATGTAATAAGCCTGTCATGCATCCTGCTACAAATCCAACCACAATTGCAGCCAACGTTGCGATTAACGGATGATATCCTAATACAATCATCGTAGCTGCTGTTCCAGCACCCGTTACGAAACTTCCATCTACTGTTAAGTCTGGAAAATCTAGCACTCGGAATGTAAGATATACTCCGAGTGCCATAATTGCATAGATGATTCCTTGCTCAACAGAGCCAAATATAGCTGAAAACATAAAGAATCGATCTCCTATCTATTTTACAAATTCCGCTTTCCATTCATCTTTTACTTTTAGACCTAGTATATCAGCGGTTTCTTTATTGATGACAAATCTTAAATTTTGAGGATATTGGACAGGTAACTCTGCCGGTGTACTCTCCCCTTTTAAAATTTTCACTGCCATTTGTCCAGCTTCGTAGCCTATATCAAAATATTCAAATCCGTAAGCCCCTAATCCCCCCCGTTTAACAGAGTCAAATTCACCGACCATCATTGGCAGCTTATGATCATTAGCAACAGACACAACTGATTCAAGAGCCGATACAACCGTGTTATCCGTAATTATATACAATGAATCTACTTTTCCAATTAAAGATTCAGTTGCTTGTTTTACTTCAGCGGAAGTAGAAACAGAAGCTTCCACCACATTTAACCCTACTGCGTTCATTTGCTTTTTAACCGCATCCACTTGTGCACGAGAATTTTGTTCTCCGGCATTAAATACCATTCCAACATTTTTTGCACCTAGTTCTTCTTTCAAAAATTTAATCGTACTTGGTATTGCATCTGGTTGTGTATCCACAGTACCCGTTACATTTCCACCCGGTTTCTCCATAGATTGAACGAGTTCAGCACTAACTGCATCTGTAACAGATGTAAAAACAATTGGAATATCTTTCGTTACGCTCGAAACTGCTTGAGCACTTGGAGTGGAGTTAGCAAATATTAAATCAACACCAGAACTTACTAGATTATTTGCAATCGTCGTATTTGCACTATTATCATTTTGAGCATTTTCCACTTTGTATTCCACATCAATTCCAGCATCTTCCAAAGCCTTTCTAAATCCATCGTATGCTGCGTTTAAAGACGGATGTTCCACAATTTGTGTAACTCCTATTTTGAATTTCTTCGTTTCTCCACTTGAACTTGCTCCTCCATCTGTCTCAGTAGATAAACTTGAATTTTCTTTTCCTCCGCAGGCAGCTAATAAAAGCACTGCACCAATTACCATAAACATTAATCTTTTTATACTTTTTCTCATCTTCTTCCATGCCCCCTAGTAAAACCCCTTACACTAACGATTCAACTCGCTAAAGTGTCAACTTTAAAGATATGTTACACTGCATTCGAAAGATAGTCAATAACATTTATTACAGGTATATTTCAGGTGCCTGGCACCAAAACAAACGTGAAAGTTCGAACTTTCATGTTTGTTTGAACAATTAATTCAATTCTACACACAAAAAAGCATCCGAAGATACAATTTCGGATGCTCTATGCTTCTTTATCAATGGTTACTTTTTTTCGCAAGTTCCGCTGATTTTAATACTTTTTTTATGTTCTCTTCTTATACTGTTGTTTTTTCTTTTTTAATTTGTTTACTTCGAAGTTGTCCACATGCAGCGTCTATATCTGTCCCTTGTTCCATGCGAACTCCGCAGTTAATCCCTTTGTTTTTCAGTGTTTGGAAGAATGCGCTGATGGATTCTTCTGAGCTACGTTGATATTGACCGTGCTCATCTACCGGGTTATAAGGAATCAAGTTTACATAGGACAAATGACGTTTGTTTTCAAGAAGTTTAGCAAGTTGGTGCGCTTCTTCTACATGGTCATTGACATCTCTTAGTAATATATATTCAAACGTAATTCGTCGGTTTGTTTTTTCTAAATAATAATCTACCGCAGCCATAACTTTTTCGATCGGGAAGGCTTTATTAATCACCATAATACGTGTACGAAGTTCATCGTTAGGAGCATGCAATGATACCGCAAGATTTACTTGAATGTTTTCGTTAGCAAAGTCAATAATTTTTTTCGCAAGACCACTTGTAGAAACTGTAATATGTCTAGCTCCAATTGCAAGTCCTTTTTGATCGTTTACAACACGTAAGAAACTCATTAAATTCGTGTAGTTATCGAATGGTTCTCCTATGCCCATAACAACTATATGACTAACTCGTTCACTCTTACCAAGCTGATCTAAATGTTCTTGTACTTTCATAATTTGACCAACGATTTCACCAGAATCCAAATCTCGGTTTTTCTTTAGTAATCCACTCGCACAAAAACTGCAACCTATATTACAGCCAACTTGTGTAGTTACACAAACGGATAAACCATAATTGAATCGCATCAATACAGTTTCAATTAGATTCCCATCTGACATTTCAAATAAAAATTTAATCGTTCCATCAGCCGATTCCTGTTTGACAGACTGTTTTAATGTTTGAATGACAAAATTATCCTCTAATATTTGAAGACAGTCCTTGTTCACATTATTCATTTCTTCAAAGCTCTGTACTCTTTTAATATATAACCAATCCCAAACCTGTTCCGCTCGAAATTTTTTCTGGCCACGTTCTAGTAACCACTCTATTAACTGATCTTTAGTGAGACCATATATTGATTTTTTCATTCATATTCCTCATTTCATTCGTATACAATTCGCCTATTATACTATAAATGTTTACATACGACAATTAATTATATCGGAAATGAAGTTAAAAAGATATTATTTAGTTTTTGAATACCTATGCGATTTATTTCAAGAAGGATTGTGGATTAATTTTGTAAGGCATTGAATAATATACTAATACACTCAACTACTTTTAAAAAAAATATAGTTTTGATATCGAATTGGAGATGTATAGTATGAATAAGACGAGCAAGAAAATTATTTCTCAAAAAAAAAGGCGTGCTTTCTTTAAATTAGCTATATTAATTATTGGTATTTCCGCTTTTTTACCTTCAAGCTTCTTAGGAACAAATCTACTGGATTACAAAGACAATAATAGTAGGGATATGGCTAAGCAGGTAATTAAAATGACTACTGATACGTTTAATAACTCTTTAGATCAACTTCTAATTGTTTCTTACGAAATTGAATCATTAGAGGAGGATGATGGGGAGCTCATTTCGTCCGTAGTGATTGCATACACTGTTTTTGGTGTTCCATATGCAGAAATAATTGCCAACAAAGATGGGGCTTATATAAATAAAAAATTTTTCTTTGATCGATAAGAAAAGGAACTCACTAGGATTTCCTTTTCTTTGAATTAAATGCATACTACTACATTAATGAATTTTCTACCTTATTTTCTCTAATCCAATCACTATAACTACCCACATACAATTGAACATTTTCATAACCAGCTTCTTTTAAGCTTGCATATAGAGGTGCAGCAGTAACCCCACTACCACAATACGCAATAACCGGTTTTGTATTATTCGTTAAATTAGTTAGTTTTTCTATTAAATCTTCTTGCTTCATAAATTTGCCATCCTGCTTAAGCTGCTCCCAATCAAAATTAAGAGCTGTAGGAATATGCCCTGCTACAGCGTCTATTGGCTCGATTTCACCACGGTACCTGATAGCTGAACGAGCATCTACTAATTGAGCATCTACTTCACCTGCAACAATTTTCTTAACCGTCTCTATATCAACGTATAGTTCATCCTTCCAAATCGGTGATACGTTAGAAAGCGTACAACTCAGATCCAAATTGGAAATAGGAAGCATTTTTTTCGCTTCTTCAAACCCTTCACGAAGAACATGTATGTCCGAAAAACCTGCCCATTCCAATAAAAAATATGCTCGTAATGCAAAAGGCGAACCACCTTGGTCGTAGATGACAATCGAATCATCCAAAAATAGCCCAGCTTGCTGAACAAGCTTCGTCATCTTCTCTTTTGAAATCATAGGATGGCGACCAAACTTACTCTCCATATCGGACAAGTCCTTTTCCAAGTCCCAATAGATAGCCCCTTCTATGTGCCCCATTTGATACATATCTCGACCTGCATCACGATTTGTAAGATCAAAGCGAGTGTCAATATACCGGACATCTTTTCCAATTAAATTTTTCAAATCTATAAAAACGTTACTCACCCTATTATCCCCCTTCATTAGAAACACGTTCGTAAATTTCTTTCCATTTTGCAAGTATTTCTTCCTGTTCCAATAATTTTCGTTCGGCCTCAATTTGTGCAACAGATTCACTTAACCACTTTAATCGAACAGATTCTGTTTCCAAATCCACACACTGCTCTACCCACTTAGAAAGTCTCGACTGTTCTTTTTCTATATAAGCCTGTGCCTCTATTTTTGTCTGTTCAGATAAAGCATCCCGCAGTTTTTCTTTTTCATTTTTTTCAAAAAACGATTTCGTATTTCTATAGTAAGATTTGACGTTGTCATATTTCGCTATTTCTTTAAATGGACCAGTGAATTCTAATAAATCCCATTTTTCACTTTCGTGTGGTGTAAATGTAAAGCTAGCATTCCAGTCTTTTAATACCCGCAACTCTTCTTTTTCCAACTGTTTTATTTGTTTTTGAATAAATTGCAGCACACGGAAGTTAGTCACACGCATTTCTTGCTCTAAATCAAATCGCAACATGCCAAGCATATCCTTTAACGCTATTTCTAATGCCACGTTACCCGATTTATTTGTAAATAGCGATGGATTATATGCTTCTTTAAAAAATTCATTGAAACGATAATATACACGTTGAAGAACATAATATAACAAGGTTTCAAGCTCTTGGTTTGCCTCTTTCGCTGTAATAGCAGACATGGAGCCTGCAAAGCGCTTACGAATATTTTGCTCTTGCTCACGCAATTCTTGTAGCCTTGCATCTTTTCTCGCAAGATTTGCTTCCGTTTGTTCGATTAATGTAAACAATTTAGTCTGCTGACGGGTTGCTTCTTCCTCTAATGAGGTTACTGCAATTTGTTTCAAGTCCTTATCTAAAAATCGAAGGAATTCTTTCTCAAATTGCACCATTCCTTCATGTAATGTAGTAGATTCAACCTTTTCTTTTAATGCTTGTAAGCTAGATACACCGTATACTCTTGGGAACCGAATACCGAAACGTTGTAGTTCCTCTTGCACATATTGCTTCACAAGACTTGCTTCCTCTACCGTGTCAGCAAGATCAATGGCATTCACAACAAAAAACATTTTATCCAGTTCAAAAGCATCTTTCACGCGCCCAAGCTGTATTAAAAACTCTCGGTCTGCTTTTGCAAATGCATGATTAAAATACGTAACAAACAGGACGGCGTCTGCATTTCGAATATAATCAAACGCAACCCCAGTATGTCGCGCATTGATAGAATCTGCTCCTGGTGTATCCACTAATGTGACTCCGAGTCTCGTCAATTCACAGTCATAATAAAAGTCAATGAAATCGACAAAACAACTTCTGGATTCTTCTGCCACATACTTTCCAAACTCTTCACCTGATACTCGAAGCACTTTACCTAGTTGATGTTGGAAAGTTGGGTAACCTTTATAAAAAGCGATAATAAAAGATTTATGCACTTCTTCTGCAACAGCTTGATTCATGACAATACTCGCCTGATCAAAGGCATCTTCCAAAGACATAACCATAATTCCCAACTGGCTATAAGCAAAGGCTACATCAACTAATAATTGTTCTTTTGTTTTGAATGCAACATCTGCCGTGTTATGTGGATGTTTTTCTGAAACCGGATGAATTTTATTTATTGCAGCAGTTGTTGGATTCGGTGAGACAGGCAATACATTTGCTCCCATTAATGCATTTGAAAAGCTTGATTTACCAGCACTAAATGCTCCAAATAAAGCAATTGTAAATTGTTGGTTTTCTACCCGTTTTGCTTTTCGCTTAATAATGTCAGCTGCTTCCCGGAAATCTGGTAATTGTTTTAATACTTCTCCAATTCTATTTGCTCTTTTTAAAACAGCATCTGCAGGAAGTATTATCTCATTTGACTCAACTTTTTCCGTAAATGACGTTTGTTCAATCTTCTGTTCCTTTTCCTCTGATGACGGATCAAACTCTGTTATAGAATTCCTGAAAATATGTCGTTCATTTTCCCATTCCAACATCAATTGATCGCGGTCATTTCTCAGCGCTAAGACAGGCGTTTTAATCGCTTGTTCAAACGAATGAAGTTTAAGATCTATTTCTTCTATGGCATGAATTGCCAACATCTTACCATTCAAAATTTGCGTTTTTTGTTCAATCATTTCTGTTTCTTCTAGTGGGTGTTCATGCATAAAACGTATTGTTTTTTCTTTCCAACTATCAGTTTCCACAACAAAAAATCGAATAACAGCATCTCGAACACGATTAGCAAAATGTTGAAGCGCATCTCCCGTTGTACTTGCACCATCATGTAATGGCCCACTAATGAGTGATGATGCAATTTCAAATGCTCTTTCGTCTATTTCATTCGTTCGTTCAGAAGTTAATAGAGAAACATCTTTTAGCATACCTTTCATCAATTGTTTTAGATGAACAGAAATATTAGTAGAAATAACTTTTTCGAGGTATTGTCTTGCCTCTTCTAACCTTCTTTGTCTTTCTTCTTCCGTTTTCTTTTTACTTCCGATAAATCCAACTTTAAAAGAACTCTGCATGCCTTCTGCGTATAACTTAAGGAAATCCCTCATTTCATATGGCATAATCGAGGCATTTTCTAACATAACTTTCCGCTGATCTTCGAAAGTTTTTTTCCAAAGGCTAATATCCTGAAGCTCTGTTTGCTTTTGTGATATTTCTAGTTGTTCTTTTATCTCTTCTTTATTAACCCATTCTTCTTCTGTTAATTGGTCTTCAAACGCCTCTAAGCATAGTGCTTTTTCATCCTCTAAAAAATTTCGATGTTCATCCGATAGTTTCTTTAAAGTAGCATTAGCAGCGGTAAGAAAATAATCATCTTTATTTTGAATGGAATGTTGGACAATTTGTTGCACTTTTGAAAAGTCATTATGAATAAAATTTTTATCTTTTAAAGAAGTGTAGAAAATATCTTTTGGTTCGACTGCCCATGCTTTAAATGCACGCGCAACTGATTGTTTAAAATCTTCAAATGATAATTCTTCTTCTCTATGTTTATCAACTTGGTTTACAATTAAATATACATTCTCATTATAATGAAGTAATTGCTTCGTAAATTGAAAATTAAGTTCAGACTGAACATGATTATAATCCATAACATAGAACACGATATCCGCAAGATGAAGTGCAGATTCTGTCGAAACACGATGTGCATCATCTGTTGAATCTACACCAGGAGTATCCATAACAGTAATTCCTTCTGGCAAATGAGATCCGGAATGGCCAATCTCGATTTGAGAAACGTTATTCCCATCTTTCGAATATTTTTTAACTAGTTGAATATCATATTCTCCGGAAAACTTTACAGGTGCTCTATCCAGAAAGTGCACGAGCGCATAATTTTCATCCGTCTTTTGCACAGTTACAATATTAGCAGAAGTGGGAATTGGGCTTGTTGGGAGCAACTGTTCATCAACTAAAGCATTGATCATGCTAGATTTACCTGCTGAAAAATGCCCAGCAAATGCAATTGTGAACGTCCCTTTTTCTAGTTTCTCTGCAAATGATTTTGCTTTTGCAAAACGTTCATCATCTTTATTTTGTTGGAATAATGTTGCAAGTAACGCATTTCGTTCTTTTATTATATGGAGCTCTTCTATATTCACCATTAAAAAATAATTCCCCTTTATAATTCGACAATATATGTACATCATAGCAAAAATATAATGAACGCAAAAGCGTTCATTATATTTTCTGCGACGAGCTCGCGCAGGAGCACTGTTTCTCATACGCAAAAGCGTTCATTATATTTTCTGCGACAAGCTCGCGCAGGAGCACTGTTTCTCATACGCAAAAGCGTTCATTATATTTTCTGCGAGGAACCTTCGCAGGGGCACTGTTTCTAATACGCAAAAGCGCTCATTATATTTTCTGTGAGGAACCTTCGCAGGAGCACTGTTTTTCATACGCAATAGCGTTCATTATATTTACTGCGACGAGCCCGCGCAAGAGCACTGTTTTTCATACGCAAAAGCGTTCATTATATTTTCTGCGACGAGCCCGCGCAGGAGCACTGTTTTTCATACGCAAAAGCGTTCATTATATTTTCTGCGACGAGCTCGCGCAGGAGCACTGTTTTTCATACGCAAAAGCGTTCATTATATTTTCTGCGAGGAACCTTCGCAGGAGCACTGTTTTTCATACGCAATAGCGTTCATTATATTTTCTGCGACGAGCTCGCGCAGGAGCACTGTTTTTCATACGCAATAGCGTTCATTATATTTTCTGCGACGAGCCCGCGCAGGAGCACTGTTTCTCATACGCAAAAGCGTTCATTATATTTTCTGCGACGAGCTCGCGCAGGAGCACTGTTTCTCATACGCAAAAGCGTTCATTATATTTTCTGCGACGAGCCCGCGCAGGAGCACTGTTTTTCATACGCAAAAGCGTTCATTATATTTTCTGCGAGGAACCTGCGCAGGAGCACAAATCTTTTTATACAACGGGCTTGCGTATTAACATAAAATAGCAAAAAAAGATGACTCCATTTGTCTTTGTTTAAAAAGATCAAATGTAGTCATCTATGATAAATGATTTTATTTAGCTTGTGGGGATGTAGAACGTAAAACATATGCTGTAACCCCAGTATATAACAGAATTGTCGATCCGATTAATAAAACTATCATACAAATCGTCCTTTCAAGTGAATTTGAAATTCATTCTCATTTAAATAATAGCACAGCATTTCGACATTTTCTACATAAAGTATTCATTTAAGATTACTTTTATGCTAAAATTAAGCCATCTTTACTAGATGGAGGGAAAAAATGAGTGAGTCAAAACACATACAAACGGTACTGAATGGCACAATACAATCATTAAAATCTGTAATCCCTCTTCCGATGGAAATTAAATCGCCTTCACTAATGGTTCAACCATTTGAACAAAAAGAAATGGCCGTACTCATAGGAATTATTGGGGATGTAAAAGGACGAATTATTATAGATTCCACCGCAAAATGCTTTTCATCTATTGGTGCAACAATGTTTGGTATGCCATTAGAGGGAGAAATGCTTGAATCATTTACTGGTGAGTTAGGAAATATGATTGCGGGTAATTTATGTACTTCTGTAGCGGGAAATGGAGTTGAAATTGATATAACTCCGCCTACCGTAATCGTTGGAACCACTAAGTTGTTTGGTTTCCAACACGCTTTTAAACTTCCTGTCGAAATAACAGGAATTGGTGAGTTATTAATAATTTTAACTATTGATGAATAATGGTTTCCCTGGACTTTCTATTATAAGAAAGTCTTTTTTTATTGAATTTTTTTATTTTTTTTATAATCTTCACATTTATTTCACATAATCGCTTTCTAGTGTGACATTTCTCACATCTTCTCAGCTTGTTTCTATTTATGATTAAGCACACAAGAACATCATTTACTGGAGGAGGAAAACAAATGTCGAAAAAGCATGAAAAGAGCCTGATTTAAAAGGTACATTGTATTCCGTTGGATTTTTAGGCGCATTTATTTTAGTCACATGGTTCTTGGCATTTTACTTGTTTACGGAACGATTCTAACTTCAATAAGTGAAAGCTTTCAGTGTATTCACAAATTTTATAAGGAGTTAATGGTGGTTAACATTTGGAATTGGATCACTTGTTTTATTTTTAATAGTTGTTGGTTTTAGTGCATTCCATTTCGGTTCTCACCCACCAAGTGCAATAGTGTATGTTGATCCTGAGCGAGTCGATGAGATTGCCCCTTTCAATAACCCAGGTGTTCATAAAGTGGAAGGAAAGGATTGGGATTACGAGGTTGTTTTTGTTGCTTTAGCATTTTACTATAATCCTCCTGAAATTGAAGTTCCTTTAGGTTCAAAAGTTAAGTTTATTGCAACGACAAAAGATGTAGTGCATGGGTTTCAAGTAGCAGGTACAAATATTAACATGATTCTTGAGCCAGGTTATGTATCTGAATATGTAACAACAGTTGATAAATCTGGCGAGTATCTAATATTATGTAACGAATATTGTGGACTTGGGCATGCGACCATGACTTCTATGCTAAAGGTGGTAGAGTAAAATGACAACAATTTCAGATAGAGCAAAAGACTTTGCCAAAGTTGATAAAAGAGATGGAAAATTAGCGCTTGCACATATCTATGTTGCATTTATAGCATTGGCAATAGGCGGGCTTTGTGGCCTTTTACAAACATTAGTCCGTTCCGGTCAATTTACACTCCCTTGGGGAATTACCTATTATCAAATTTTAACTGTGCACGGCGTTTTACTAGGTCTTATATTAACCACTTATTTCATTTTTGGTTTTCAAATTGCTGCAGTGAGTAGAACTTCTGGTACATTAACAGACAAACAACGCTTATTAGGTTGGATTGGTTTTTGGACAATGACTATTGGTACTGCTGCTGCTTCCACAATGGTTTTACTTAATAAAGCATCAGTATTATATACGTTTTATGCACCATTACAAGCCCACTGGATTTTCTACGTAGGCTTAGCTTAAGTGGTTGTTGGGTCTTGGATAGGTGGAGTTAGTAAAATATTGAAATATATGGAATGTCGGAAAGCATACCCTGGGCAACCTAGCCCCCTTCTTACCTTTATGGTTGTAGTGAATTTAACAATGTGGATTATATGTTCATTAGGAGTTGCAGTTGAAGTTGTGTTCCAACTTATCCCTTGGTCCTTAGGCTGGGTTGATAAAGTAGATGTATTACTTTCACGGACTTTGTTCTGGTATTTCGGTAACCCTCTTGTTTACTTTTGGCTACTACCTGCTTATATGATTTGGTATGTTGTCATTTCAAAAGTAATTGGCGGAAAAATTTTCTCTGATTCTCTTGCGAGATTGTCATTTATGTTATTCCTATTGTGTTCGATTCCAGTAGGATTCCACCAGGAATTAGCTCTTTTTGGAAATTCCTACAAGTTGTATTAACTTTAATGGTTGTTATCCCTTCTTTATTAACTGCTTTTTCTTTATTTGCTACATTTGAAATTCGCAGTCGTGCTTTAGGTGGGAAAGAATTATTCGGATGGTTAGATGCACGATTTGTGGTTCCTTTTATCGGAATGGTGGCTTTTATCGCAGCCAGTGCTGGGGGTATTATTAATGCTTCTCATCAAATGAACCAACTAATTCATAATACAGTTTGGGTAACAGGTCATTTCCATCTGACAGTAGCAACTACAGTTATGTTAACTTTCTTTGGAGCGGCCTATTGGTTAATCCCACATCTTACTGGAAGAATTTTAACGAAACAAATGAACCGCCTTGCTATTATCCAAGCGATTGTATGGGCAGTAGGGATGTCCATCATGTCTGGCGCGATGCATATTGTAGGCTTACTCGGAGCTCCACGACGTTCTACTTTTTCTACTTATGGTGATTCTACACAGGCAGCTGAATGGATTCCTTACCAAATTGCTCAAGCTGTTGGGGGTTCTATTCTTTTCATCGGTATAGTATTAGTACTATATATTGTCGCAAACTTATTTTGATTTGCTCCTAAAGGAGAAACAGAGTTTCCTGTAGATGATGTTTCTGAGAATGCTGAAAAAATTCCAATGGCACTGGAAAACTGGAAAATTTGGCTGATTATCTGTATTGCTTTAATATTATTTGCATATACAATTCCAGTTATCGAAATAATCCAAAATGTCCCACCGGTATCTAAAGGTTATAAATTTTGGTAATAAAAAACAGCACTATTCATTATTTATCTGATATATTTGCCAATAATGATTTAGCATATAAAACGCTTAATTAATTTTTAAAGATACTTCTTCTTCGTTAATACAGAAAGCCTCTATCCATAAACTAGATAGAGGCTTGAATAATGAATATTATTGTAATTACAGCTTACAAGAATCTTTTCCAAATTACGAAAAATATCTTCCATAAAATTTAGATTATTTCCTATTTACTGAAGCTACTCTTTATTTGATTTTTTATCAGTTACCTAATGCAGCAAATCTTACTTTTCTTAATTGTAATACTTTAAGTGTAAGATCTACTACGATTTTTTCACCTAGATTACTAAACGATTCGCCAACTTTTACAGGACATGGAGAAAAATCAAGTTCAAAGAAATTTGCACTAATTAACTCCAATATGACTGCTCATTATAAAACATACTATTTTCGAAGAAGAATTTATCTAGGCGAGGAATATCACTGTTATTAGGGTTAAATAAATCGGGATCTACTTTCTGAAGAACCTCCTAAAGTAGGGAACAGGAGAAAATCATTAGCCGTCAGTTCTGCAAATCCAGAAAATGGAACAGTAGCAATTCGATCACGAATAAATCCATTGCAATTCGTTGTAGTATATTCAATATCTTTGCGAATAAAACCTTCTAAAAACAATTTATCTCTAGTAACTTCACGTACCCCTGGGCATGTTTCTACTCCAAATTGTACAGGAACAAGTTTACATTGCGTCAGAAATACACCCTTGAACACTCGCTTAATTTCACTTGCTGGCGGATTAAGCGGAACTTCGTTCACATGAATACTTTCAAGATTAATGTTAATTCTATCATCAAAACTGACATCAGTAGTACCACTTTCCTCAATATTTTCCAATTTGACGATTTTTCCAATCTCAGAAACTGCTCCCTGTTCTACCACAGCTTCCATTTGATGATTTTCTTTCGAGTCATCTGTAGCAACAGCGCTTCTTGGAATTGGAGGATGAAGGGATTTATAAATTTTCGAGAAAGTGGAGAACGGAAGTTTTATCGTTTATGAACGTTCTCGTTTATATTTCATCTGCTCATTTGCGTCGCTGGGTTCAAAATTAATAATAATTCCATCAACTAAATCATCTTCAAAAGTATCTCTTTCCTCAATATTTTCCACTTCAATATTATGCTCAGAGTGAGAAACTGCACCTCGTTCTACCACAGCTTTCATTTGAATATCTTTTTCAATTTCATCTGCAGCAGCTGTTTTCCTTATTATTGGAGAATGATGGAAATTATAAATTCTCGAGAAAGTGGAAAATGGTAGTTTTATCGTTTTTGAGTTTAACTGTGCATGTTTACTTGGCTCATTTACATTTCTTATTTCAGAGGATTCATTTATACGAAAATCAGCTATACTTCCATTATTTAATTTATTTAAAGAATTATCACCCTTTGATATATATTCAATTTCATGATAATTTATAGACTGAGACATTTCCTTCTGTTCTATCACAATTTCTATTTGTGGGTGATCTATTTCATCAGCGCCAATCACGCTGCTAGAATTAGTAGTCTCATTTGTATGACTAACTTCAAGGATAGTCATATTACTATCGTCTAAGTTGGAATCAGCAGTATCACTCTCTATAAAATTTTCCACTTCGAGATTTTGTTCAGATTGAGAAACTGCCCTCAGCTCTTCCACGGTTTCCATTTGGCGATTTTCTATAGTTTCATATGCAACAACCGAACTGTTTAAAATTGGACGATGAAGGAAATTATAAATTTCCGAGAAAGTAGAGAAAGGAATTTTAATCGTTTTCGAATGTACTTCTGCATATTTATTTGGCACATTAGAATAGTTAGTTTCAAAAACATTTAGAAATCATTCATGTGTAACATCTGTTTGTTCTTCGTTTTTACTGTATGTTCGTGTTGAATTCTCTTTTTATTTAGATTGGTTTTTTTGTACTTATATTTTTCCACTTTTATAAGTTGTTCCTTGTTTTTCGATAGCGAAAAAGGAACCTGTCCGTTCATTGATACTAGAAATTTCAGCTATACTTTTTGTGTAAAAATAAATCTTTTTAGACTTTTGAAGCCTTTCCTTTCATTAGATACTTTTACTCAAATCATCCATTTTAACAACTTCAACAGTACCTACTGTAATATCAGAATTAAAAGTATTGTCACCGCCTTCTTTCATTACCTCGTCAATCGGTTGAAAATCAGGAGTAATAGTTGACGTAATTCCCATTTTTGGGTTAATATTTATTTTATTCATTGCTTCATAATTAAACCAAGGAAGTGTCATACAGCCCTCCTTGTTTTTATATTGAAAATCGGGAGTAACTGTAAACGTCTTACGTTTTCTTTATCTGGTATTGTCATCCCCACCTTGGTAATAGAATAATATTTAGGAGCAACGGAAACATAAATACTGTTTAAGGTTTATTTTCTAAATATCATAATAATTTATCCGTTGAATTGCCATTTACCCCCATTTAGCCTCACTTGTTATTTCCATCCTTTTATAAATAAATGAATTTTAATGCTTGGCTATTTTAGACATAAGTATTATTTATTCTATTCAATTTTACCTAATTAGTTCATAACCAGTTAACATCCGTGTGAAGGAATTATAGTGGAGGACAAAAATTATGGACATTTGGAATCTGAAGGTTGTTATTTTCAAGGGTTAGGTAATTTGGTTTTCGAGGCCTATCCCTAAAATCTTTACGCATGATTCCATTATAAAAACCCCTCCAGTGGCAGTGTATCGTTCCATAAAAACATGGTTTGTACACAGTCTACTTAAAGGGGAAATATATCACTGATATTGCTATTTATTTGGGTATATTTTTATGTTACTTCTAATATTTCTCAACAACAATCGAACACTTTACATATCAGCCTTGTTCTCTAATTCTTTATTATAATTGATATAATTTTGTATACTTTTCTTCTAAATAATCTGCAAGGTAATTGCCGTTAAGCCCTTCCCCTGTCGTATCTTTTAATATTTCAAGTGGTTTTTTAAGTGCGCCATATTGATGGACATTTTTTGTAAGCCAATCTTTTATTGGAGATAAATCTCCTTTTTCAAATAGCTCGTCAAAATTAGGAATGTCTTTAAGCATTGCAGATTTAAATTGAGATGCATACATATATCCTAAAGCATAGGATGGGAAATAACCAAAACTTGCCCCTGCCCAGTGGACGTCTTGTAGAATTCCTTCTGCATTTGTCTCTGGTCGAACACCAAGATATTCCTCATATTTTGCATTCCAAATCTCCGGTAATTCTTCTACTTTTAAATCTCCATTGAATAAACCTTTTTCAATTTCGTAACGAATCATAATATGTAGCGCGTATGTTAATTCGTCAGCTTCTATTCTAATTAATGAAGGCTTCACTTCATTAATGGCACGTAAAAAGTCTTCCATTGCAACGTCTCCGAATTGCTCAGGAGAATAACTTTGTAATTTTCCATAGTTTTGTTCCCAAAACTTCGGATTGCGTCCTACAAAATTTTCGTAAAACAATGATTGTGACTCATGAATTCCCATAGAAGCACCACCAGATAAAGGTGTTCCTGTTAACTCTTCTCCCACATTCTGTTCGTAAATGGCATGACCACATTCATGAATGGTACCAAAGACAGCAGAACGGAAGTCTGATTCATCGTATTTTGTTGTAATTCGTACGTCTCCACGATTTAAACCAGTAGCAAATGGATGAACCGTTTCATCTAGTCGACCAGCTTCAAAATCATAACCTAATTGTTTAAGTATATCTAGACTAAATGCTTCTTGTTGTTTCTTATCAAAATGTTTAAATAAGAAATCTGTTTTTGGTTGATTTGGAGATTCAGAAATTTTCTTCAATAAAGGTACAATGCGGTTTCTTAGATCACCAAATACTGTATCCAAAACTTCCGTCGTCATCCCTGGTTCATATTGATCTAAAAGGACATTGTACGGATTGCCATCTTTAACTCCCCAGTAAGTTACGAATTTCTTTAACGTTTCAACCATTTCCGTTAAATAAGGTTTGAACATTCCCCAATCATTTTTGGATTTTGCTTCTTCCCAAACAGATTCTGATTTAGATTGCATAATGACAAACTTTTTATATTCATCAGCAGGGATTTTTTTGCTTAATTCATATTGTTTTTTTACTTCTTCAAATACCCGTTTCGTTACATTATTAGCAGAATCTATCGTTGGTTCTAATTCATCTAATAATTGCTTTAATTCATCCGAAGTAGAAAGATTAAATACATCTGTTGCAAGGACACCTACAACTTCAGAACGCTGATCTATCCCCTTTTTTGGAGCTCCAGTGCGCATATCCCAATACAAAACACCTAACGCTTCATTGTAGGCACCAATCTTTTTTACATAGTCTAGAAACTGCTGTTCAAGTGTCAAAATTACATCCCCCTTTTGTCCATTTCAACTTTAGCTTACCATAAGTGTATTATTGTTGAATAGATGTAGGCAAAATATTCACAAAACGTTTTTCTGTTTCAGCTTCTTCAGCATTTAGCAGAATATGAATCTCACCATAATCATTAGAGGTCCTAATAAGTCTTCCAATTCCTTGCTGAAGTCTTAATAGCATAAACGGTAAATCTACTTCCTCAAATGGATCATTTGAAAACGTACGTTTTGCATCGAATAATGGATCAACAGGCGGGAAAGGTAAATCAAAAATAATGACTCTCGTTAAAGCTTTTTCTGGTAAATCAAGACCTTCCCATAAATGATAGGAACAAAGTGTGGCAAAGTCTCCATTTTGAAATTCTTTCACAATAGTAGAAAGTTCACGTTCCCCTTCAAATACGATATCGCTTTTTTTAGAGGTAGATAATCTAAATTGATCCATTGCTGCTTTCGATTTAAACAAAATTAATGTCTGTTGTTTTTCTTCCAGTAATTTATGAACATACGTTGTTTTGTTTTCTTGTTCTATTTTTTTCACATAGATTTTCATCACTTCATCATAATCAAAAGGCGAAGCTACAGAAAATGATTGAAACTTTTCTACTCCTAATGAATCCGAAATATACGTAAAATCTTTTTGGATCGATAATGTAGCGGAAGAGAAAATGATAGGCATTTTAGAAGTGAATAGTTTTTCATTTAAAATATCTGTAACTAAACGTGGCATAATGATTAACGTTTCATGTCCATCAATTATTTCTAGCCACTCTACTCCATCCCCTTTTTCCGTGAATAAGCGTAAAGAGAAAGAATATTGTTCTAAAAATTCCTCGACCATACGTAGTTCATATTCTGGAATCGTGAATAGTTCAGATTCAAAAACAAACTCTTCTAATAAGTCATTAGTGATTCTTATTGCTTTTTTACATGTTTGTATCAGTAAATCTGATTTTTCAATTGTCATACGTTCAGTATCTTGGGTTATACTACTTTTTCTTATTAAACCAAATATCTCATCATGTGTTTCTTGTAATTGCTCCATTAAGTATAATGTTTTTTCTCTAATACCATCTACCATAATTCTTTCTAGTAAACGAACAAGCGTCTCACTTTGTATTTCATACGTAAGGGCTTTTTGTGCTGCAAATTCCAATAAATGGCCTTCATCTAATACTGTCATCGAAACTTCAGGAAGCAATGGGAGCTGCCCTTCTCTTATTCTCGATTCTTTTGTCCATATATGTTCCATTAGAAACTCATGTGAACAAATGATCAAATCAGAGGACTCACGGTAATTTTGTCGGTGAATCGTTTGACCACATCGATTTCTCACGTCACATACCATACATTGTTGAGTTGGATGATAATTCACTTTTTGCCAATCTTCATCACTTACACCAGGAAATTGACTACGTTCCCCATATGGATAAATTTGCTGAAGAGAAGAATGTCCATAAACAAAGTCAGGAATTAGATCCTCTATTTCCTCTAAGAAATATTCATTGTCTAAATCTTTTTGCGCATCTTCCAAACGCTTCAAGCATAGATATTGATTTCGAGACTTCGCTAACCGAACATCAATTGTAATATCTAAGTAATTTTGCAGTTTAAAGATATCCCCTGCTTCTTTAACTAATTGCTCTATTAATGTTTCATCAGCACAAGCAATTAAAGCAGGCTTTCCAGTATACCTTGCGTAAGAAATGGCAGGTAATAAATAGGCAATTGTTTTTCCGGTACCTACTCCAGCTTCCGCAAATAATACATTTCTTTCTTTCAAAGCTTTTTCAATTTGATATGCCATAAAGATTTGTTCATCACGGCATTCAAATCCTTTCTCTGGTAATTCGTCGTATAAAACATCTCCCATCCAGTCACCTAATGATTCGAAGAAAGAACGGTCTTTTGATAATTGAAAAGGTAACGCTTTTTTCATATGATAACTCCTCCAAAATAAAATAAGAACGGAAAGGAGCAATTCCCTTCCGTTAGACTTAGACTGATGTCTCCACTTACAAAAATAATCTTATATTAAGAACGCTTACCCCAAAATTGATATAAATCAGTTCGAATAAATCCATTAAATAGTTTTCGTTTTTTCGTTGTTCTTTTACCATATAATTGTTCGAAATTTTCCATCGAAGACAACATATAAACAGACCATGAAGGATATTTTTCCATCGCATATCCAAGATCACTTATCAGTTTTTCAATCTCCTCAATTTCTCCAATTCGTTCTCCATATGGCGGATTACCAATCATGACACCATCCGTTAAAGTCGTAGAAAAATCCCGTGCTTGCATTTGTTTAAATGTAAGGATATCAGCAAACCCTGATTCAAAAGCATTTTGTTCCGCAATTTGAATCATTTTATGATCAATATCTGAACCAATAATTTGTAGTTCTTGATCATAGTTAGCAAGGGCTTCCGCTTCTTCTCTTACGTTTTCCCATATAGTCTTTGGCATCCATGACCACGCTTCACTATGGAAGTCTCGATTAAAACCAGGTGCAATATTTTGCCCAATCATGGCAGCTTCAATAGCGATTGTACCAGAACCGCAAAAAGGGTCTACAAAAGGACGATCTGGATTCCATTTAGATATTTTTACAAGAGCGGCAGCGAGTGTTTCTTTTAAAGGCGCTTCCCCTTGATCTTGACGATATCCACGTTTATGGAGACCTGCCCCACTTGTGTCGATTGTGATAGTAGCAATATCTTTTAATATACTAATTTCAAGTTTGTAAGTAGCACCTGATTCATCCAAGAAACCAATACGCTTATGCGCTAATTTCAGTCGTTCTACTACAGCTTTTTTTACAATTGCTTGGCAATCTGGAACACTAAATAATGTAGATTTGACAGATTTACCTTGGACAGGAAAAGCTGCATCTACAGGTAAAAATCTTTCCCACTGCACTGCTTTTGTTCGTTCAAACAGTTCGTCAAAAGTTTTAACAGGAAACTGAGCCGCAACTATTTTGACGCGATCTGCAACTCGTAACCACACATTCGCTCTAGCTATTGCTCTTTCATCACCTTCAAAATAGATTTTCCCATTTTCTGTTGTTGTTTCGTATCCTAATGCTTTCACTTCATCTGCAACGATTGATTCTAAGCCCATTGCTGAAGTTGCTACTAATTTGAAATTTGTCATAATACATTCCTTTCTTTCTGATGAATTTCCCAAAGTTCAAAGAAATCCAATAGCTCTTTACTAGGAATTGGCCTGCTGTAATAATATCCTTGAATAATATCACAATCCATTTCTTTTAAAAGCTTTACCTGTTCTTTTGTTTCTACACCTTCTGCTACTACTTTTATATGTAAACGATGAGCCAACAAAATAATACAATCTACAATAGCTTGCTTATCTTTTAAAGAAGTAATTTGTTTTATAAAGCTGCCATCAATTTTTAAATAATTTAATGGAAAACGATTTAAGTAACTTAAGGAGGAATAGCCAGTTCCAAAATCATCTATAGATAATTTGAAACCCATATTTTTTAATTTAATAAGCTTTTCCACTATACCTTCTGTATCATTCATAATCGTACGTTCCGTTACCTCTAATTCCAATTGCCTTGGACTACAATTATACTGCATTAATATAGAATTTATTCTTTCTATAAAGTCATCTTGTTGAAAATGTAAAGACGCAATATTAATAGACACTAAAAGATTTAGTATCCCTTTATTTCGCCAATCGATAATATCCAAACATACCTTTTCAATAATTACTTCACTTAATGGGATTATTAAACCAGCATCTTCTGCATAAGGGATAAATTCTCCTGGAGAAACAAATCCTAATTTTTCATTTTGCCATCTAACCAAAGCTTCCACACCAATTATTTCTTGTTTTTCAATAGAAACTTTTGGTTGATAGTAAATAGTGAATTCCTTTTTCTGAATAGCTTTTCTAAGCTCAGATTCAAGTAATAGTAATCTTTTGGAATCACTCTCTAATTCTTCAAAATAGAATGCATATTGATTTCGACCATTTTGTTTAGCAAAATACATCGCTTTATCTGCTTTATGTATTAGTCTTTCCGCACTTATACCATCTTGCGGATAAAAACTAATTCCTATACTTGAGGTTATATATATTTCATCTGAGTTAATATAAAAAGGTTTATTTAATAACTTGGTTATTTCTTTCGCGTAATATGCCGCTTCTTTTTGATGGTGAATATTATTTAGAGTCAGTAAAAATTCATCTCCACCATATCTTGCAAAGATATCTTTACGCTGAACAATACGATTTATACGATTAGCGACTTCGGTTAATATTAAATCACCACCATCGTTACCAATCGATTCATTAATTTGTTTAAACCGATCTAAATCTATAAAAAGTACAGCATGCTTATACTCATTTTGTTTTGAAACATTGATTAAATTATTTAAAGATTCATTAAAGGAGTTACGATTGCCAATACTCGTTAAATGGTCCGTAATAGTCAATTCTTCTAATTCTTTTTCTACTACTTTTTCACGGAATATATCAGAAAACACACCGAGGAAGTGGGTAATTTCCCCTAGATCGTTTACAACACTTGAGATAGATAAGAGTTCAGGATAAATGTCCCCATTTTTTCTTTTATTCCAAATCTCGCCTTGCCAAGCACCTTTAGTTTTTATCGTATTCCACAAATGTGTATAAAATAATGCATCTTGCTTTCCCGATTGTAATATACGCGGGTTTTGTCCACGAACTTCTTCTTGTGAAAACCCGGTGACCATTTCAAAAGCAGCGTTTACAAGTAAAATGTTCATTTGATTGTCAGTAATCATAATTCCTTCAGTAGTTGAATGAAAAACTTTATCCACTAATTTATTTGGGAATAAATAAATTTGATCAGGTGGTTGCTCTTTTTTCACTATTGGTTGCCTACCTTCCCTAATGATCAAGATTACTTCTATAACCACTCTTTGCTTTTCATATCATATAAGAATAGAAAAGCCCTCCTATGAATGGAGAGCTTTTTAATCATTTAATTTTAGCCACTCATACATTCAATAAGCCATGTTTTGTCTCTACGGTACTCAAACGGTGCTTTACCTCGTACGATGTAGATGGCAATCATCTATCTACAGAATTACTTCTGTTCTTCTATCCGTTCAATTCCTTCAAGAAAATGCCCCTACCATAATTTGGGTTTCTCACTCGTGGGGTTTACCTCGTTCCACCTGTATAGTTTCCTATACAGCTACGTCACTGTGGCACTTTCAGAGATTTTCAGCCATATCCCATAATAGAACTTAGGCCTTCATCCCGCCGTCAGCTAATCTAGCTGCCTTAGTTTATTTTTTCACTAAGCACGAACACTACATTCATCGCAGAATTGTGTGAGCATGGACTTTCCTCTACAATGTCTAGCATTGCAGCGATTGCCCGAATATATAAGTGGTATTTCTAGTATATACGATGTATAACCTAGTTACAATGCTTATCAATTAATATAATTATTCGTACAATTTACTACCAAAAACATGTTTTTCTAAATGAGATAGTCGTTTTAATATATCAAAATTAGTTGCTCCTGTTTGTGGAGCTTGTTGAACTCTTTTAGGAACTTCTGTTAATTCCTCTTTTAATTGTTTGTTTTCTAGTTGAAGTTGGGAAATTTGTTTTTCAAATGCCTCATAATCTTGAATAATATCATCTAAAAACATATCAACTTCTTCTTGGTTATAACCTCTTAAGCCTGTTTTAAATTCTTTTTCTAGTATCTCCGAAGCCTTTAATTTCATTTCCATGCGGTATCTTCCTTCCATCTACATTTCGCTAACAGTATTATAGCATATCGATGTCGATTAATGGAGTATTTTAAGGCATTTCAAGGCGCTTTTTGTTAGCTTGTGCGGTTTCCCGGGAAATAGTTAATTTCCGAATTATTCTCTCCTTTCTTTTTTGTAAATCTTCTTTTATCTTCAACAGTTTCACTGGTGACCCATCATAAATATTATTAGCCAAGTAATCTGTGCATTGTAAAGTTATTTCTAAAGCTAAGGTAAAGTCTTTATTCTGATGTTCATATAGTTTCGCCAGTTCTACGTAAACTTCATAACGAAATTTCCCATCTATTTTCTTTAAGGATTCTTGAAAAGCTTGAATACTCTCATTAAATAACTGCTTTCTTTTTAAATGTAAGCCAACATAATAATAAGCTAAGCTCGCTTCTTCATTTGAAAATTGATGCACAACAAATTGAAACCAGTCGTAGCTTGCTTGCTTTGTTTTTAAGTCTTGAAACCATTTCCCAATATTCGTATATGTCACCGCAGATTCTACCACATCTTTTTCTTTCAATAATTCTACGGACAATATATATAACGTTACTAAAGAAAGAATATCCCATTCATTGTGTTTTAACACTTTCATTAAGTTAACAGGATTACCGCTTTTAATAGCATCAAAATATATGATAGGAGCAAGATGTCCAGGTATATCATCTTTTCTAATAAATCCTAACTTTTGTTCTTCTACTTGCTTTAACTTGAACCTCTCCAAATCACCTTTCCAAATTCGCTTGGAAGAGTGCATCAAATCAATTTGAGCAAGTTGTTTTAACTTTGGAAGTAGGTTTCTGTTCATTATCCATCTCGTAACCAATTGAGGAAGATCAAAGCTCTTACCATTATAGGTTATAATTGTTTGTGCTTTTTCTCTCCAAAACTCAGTAGCATATAAAAAAGCGACTTCTTGGTCTGGATCTGCAAGAACATACTGCCTTAAAAGAAAACCTTGATCCGTTTTTTTTAAAATTCCATTCAAAAAGATAAGCACACCTGTCCCCTTTAACCCCGTTGTTTCTGTATCATAAAATGAATATAAACTTTCTGGAGAAATGGTTAGGGGATGATTTGGATAGTGCTCCTGCATATAATTTATAGCACTTGAAAGTTTACTTAGTGGAATATTTCCATGTATAAACTGCTCCGGATAAAACGTTTCTTTAACAAAAAATAATCCTTGTTCATTTTTCACTAGCTCTAATCCTTCATTGATCCATGCGTCCGTATAAAAAGGAAGCGAATGACTACGCACTTCCTTTTTTGTTTGTTCATTGGGAGGATTCTTTTTAACTAGCCCCTTCATTTGCATTAGTTTCTTTTCATAAGACATTTTCTTTTACCTGCAGATAGTAAAGTAATTTCAATACTTCCTTTTTCAAATTTAACGAGGCATCTTGCGCACCAATACATGCTGGACACCCATTTGTACAAGAACATTTTTCCACTTGCTCCGTTACTTTTGGAACTAAATCATTCCATAAGTCAAACATTCTTTCGGACAACCCAATTCCTCCAGGATAACTATCATAAATATAAAAAGTTGGTTTTTCCATACTGATTGATTTTACTTGAGGGACTACATGAATGTCTTTTGCATCACAATGAATAAATAAAGGGATAAAAGCATGCAATGCGTAAGCAACACCTGTCATTGCATCCGATAGTAAATTATCCGTCCAACCTGTTGGTTTATCGAAGCTAAACCAAGTAGAAGAAGTATGCAATTCTATCGGAGGTAATTGTATTTTCCCAGATCCAATATTATCATGTGTATCAAATTTAATTTTTTTGAAAATAGTTGGTTGAGCCAATACAATTATATCTCCATAGGACAATATCCCATCATTTGTTTCTTTTTCTTTATCTTCACTCAATACTTTTAACTCTATCGCAATATTGGCATCAGTGAAATAATCCACATCCACTTCTCGAACAAACGCTTTCTTTTCTTCCCAATCTAATTTTTCTACTTGAAATTGTGTTCCTTGATGCAAATAAATAGCCTCTTCATGAAGTAAAGTCATTGCACTATACTGATCCATTTCACCAATTACTCGTGTTCTTGTTGGTACCGAATGATCAATAATAACGACGTTTTCTTGGGAAGCAGAACGTAAGCTAATATTGCTAGCCGGAAAACTTTCAGACATCCAATGCCATTTCTCAGCAGTTTGTAATAAAACGCCCTCATCCTCTAAAAATGCTAGTAATTCCTGCACAGAAAATTCCGCATAGAAATCCTGCGTTGTAAAAGGCAATTCAAAAGCAGCACATTTTAAATGATCCATTAAAATAATGATATTTTCAGGGTGAATTCTTACTTCTTCTGGAGATTGCCCAAGGAAAAACGCAGGATGATTTACAACATATTGATCAAGCGCTGTAGACTGCGCAACGTATATAATTAGTGCTTCGTCCTGTCTTCTCCCCGCCCTTCCTGCTTGTTGCCAAGCACTCGCAATATTTCCAGGGTATCCTGTCATAATACATGCTTGTAATTGTCCAATATCTACACCTAACTCAAGTGCATTGGTACTTACAACAGTTCGAATGATTCCCTCTCTCAGCCCTTTTTCGATTGTTCTTCTTTCGGATGGCAAATAGCCACCCCGATAACCACGGATGGATTGATCATTAATCTTTTTACTTACCAATGCTTGTAAATAAGTAACGAGCATTTCCACTCGCACTCTACTTTTTGCGAATACAATCGTTTGAATTCCATTCACATATAATTCCTGCGCTAGGTCTCTAACTTCTAATACCGCACTCCTTCTCACATTAAAAACAGGATGAATCACTGGTGGATTATAAAAGACGAAATGTTTTTTACCGGCAGGTGCACCATTTTCATCGATTAATATATGTGAAGTATTCGTTAATGATTCCGCAAGCTCTTTTGGGTTTTTAATCGTTGCGGAGGTACAAATAAACTGTGGGTGACTTCCGTAAAAAGTACAAATTCTTTGCAATCGTCTAATGACGTGTGCAACATGACTACCAAAAACACCTTTATATGTATGAATTTCATCTATCACAATATATTTTAAATTTTCAAACAAAGAAACCCATTTTGTATGATGTGGAAGTATTCCGGAATGCAACATATCGGGATTCGTTAATACAATATGACCAGACTTTCTAATTTTCTGTCGAATACCAGGCTCCGTATCACCATCATAAGTGTAGCTTAATATCTCTTCCTCACTGGCTTGTATAAGTGCATTCAAATCACTTTTTTGATCTTGTGCCAATGCCTTTGTTGGAAATAAATAAATGGCTCGCGAGGTAGGATCGTCTAATATAGACTGGAGTACTGGAAGATGATAACAGAGAGATTTTCCTGACGCTGTAGGAGTGATAGTCGTATATGATTTACCAGAGATTGCCGCATCAAATGCCTGTCTTTGGTGTACATATAATAGTTCCACTCCTCTACTAATTAATGCTTTTCGTAAGGAGATATGCATCTTATCCGGAAAAGGTGCATATTTTGCTTGCTTCTCTTCTGTTGAATGAACATGCATTATGTTAGAATTGCGATTTTCATCTAATTTCCAATCATCTAATAATTGTCGTATGCTTTTCTGCTTATGCATGCTCATCCCCCACTTCCTTTATAGCTTGAATTATCGTTTCAAATGTGTATTTTGTAGAATGTACTGATTTTAAAAAACGCTTTTTACTTGTTCCTTTATAATAAGATTGAACAATAAATTGCTCCATAGACTCAAGCAAAGAATCCACTTGACTTGGATGAACATACTTTGGTCTTTTCACTTGAATCCACGATCGTACTAGTTCTTCCCATTTATGCAATAGTGCATCTACTTTATATGCATGTGGTTTAACGTCTTGGAAAAAATCGGGGTCCTTATCTTCTTCTCTATATGATTGAAAACGGATGATACAATCATCACACTCTTTTAATAGCTGCGTACTTAATTCTAATAACGACAAAGTAATCCCTCGCATTCTAGTAATAGTTTAGCAAATTTCAAAGCATATTACTAGCTTCAACGAACATACATTCCTTATAGTTTGTTTTCAATTTTTTCTATTTTAGCTAGTAGATGAAAAGATGTTTTGCTAAAATTTTCCTCAAATTTATCTTGTTCTTCGTGTAAACGATTTTCAAGCAAGTATTCTAATAGCTCTAATTGATCAATTAAACGTTCAATTTTATTCATATTAATTCCTCCCTTTTTAGAGTATGTTCCCTTTTTCTAAGAGAATACCTTCCCGAGCGACAAACGTTCTTTCAAAAGGACAAAACTAGCGAAGTGTCGACAAAGAAACTGTTACCAAGAAGTCGTCCTAGCAACGTCTACTAACAAGTTTTGCACTTAAAAATGGCGCTAAGGCACTCGCAAATTTGAAAAGACAGCATTTTTTTATTATGCGTAATAGTTACAACTAGGATTTCCGCAGGGCGAGCGATGAGCTCTCACCGCCGCATTTGCGTCGTTTGTGATGGCACATCTGTCTCGCTCATCCCGCAGGAGTCGAGTCGCCGCCCTTCCGCTTCAATTCCATAGTGCCTTGCTAACTATTCAGTAATGTCGCACAACGGAAACTCTATTCATCCAGTTATAATCATCCTTTAGTAATGCGCAACATAAGATTCTTTTTACGAAATATTAAAAGGCATATGCACAATATACGATGTGGTGATTGCAACATTCTTGGGCATTTACGCAATATAGTATAGTGGTCTAATTAACAGAGTATTTTATCTAATATATTGATTTATCGGATTTTTTTTTAAGATACCCCACATAAAGTTGGATTTAGCACGGAGGCATGACTCCTACAGAAAAAGAGCGTCCAGGAGAGATGCCGCAGCGCTAAATCCTAGGGGTAACTATTTAATGCTCACTATATAATCAATGCGTTCTTTGCCCACTTAATAAGTGGCGATGCTAGTTTATATAGATGCTGCATAGATAGAGTTAAGTGGTAATCCACTGGTAACTTTTAGATAACCAACAGACCTGATCCAAAATGAAACTAATTCTGTATAGTTAACGTCTACTTAACTTGTGATAAACTAATAGCATAAAGAGGTGATCTACTTGGCTATTCATTATCCAAACGGAAAAGCGTACGCGCCAAAAAAAGAACTGTTAAAAATAAGTAAAAAAGATTATTCCTTTAGTAATAGGGGTAAAACTTTAGAAGATGAGCTAAACGAAGCGAACGAATATTACCTATCAAATGATATTGCTGTTATATACAAAAAACCGATACCAATACAAGTCGTTAAAGTAGACTATCCAAGTAGAAGTGGGGCTGTTATTAAAGAAGCATACTATCGTACACCATCTACAACTGATTTTAATGGTGTGTACCAAGGTAAATATATTGACTTTGAAGCAAAAGAAACGGAAAATAGAACAGCATTTCCATTAAAAAATGTTCATCTCCATCAAATGGAACATATGAACAGAGTATTGAAACAAAACGGTGTTTGCTTTTTACTCGTTCGTTTTTCCGCATTTGATCGTTATTTTTATTTACCATTTGCGCAATTACAATTGTTTTGGGAAAGAATGCAAACAGGAGGTAGAAAATCTATTGCATTAACTGAATTTGAAGAACAAGCGATAGAAATTACCCCAAAATATGCGCCAAGAATTGATTATCTTAAAATAGTTAATAACTTGAACGCATAAAGTGAAAGTGAGGAGACGTTTATGAGTGAGCAAAAAAGAACTCGTGAACAACGAAGAAAAGAATTACAACAAAAAAAACACACAAAAAAACCCTTAAAACTATGGTTTAAACGTATTATCATTACCGTTTGCATTTTAGGTGTTCTTGGACTTGTTGGAGGAGGTTCCCTTTTCGCTTATTATGCAAGCACTGCACCAGAATTGGACGAAACTTCCTTAAAAGATCCTATTAGTCCAAAACTTTTGGATGCAAATGGGGACTTATTCGCAACTGTTGGTTCCGAGAATCGAGAGTATGTACCTTATGATGAAATACCGCAACAAATGGAAGATGCTATTATCGCTACGGAGGATTCCCGGTTTTATCAACATATGGGTGTCGATTTCTTGCGTTTAGGAAAAGCAGTACTAGCAAATGTGACGGGTGGCTTCGGTGCTCAAGGTGCAAGTACACTTACACAACAAGTGATTAAAAACTCTTTCTTAACAAATGAAAAGACATTAAAACGGAAAGCACAAGAAGCATATCTTGCTATCCAACTTGAACGGAAGTATGACAAAGAAGAAATCTTTGAAATGTATTTCAACAAAGTATTAATGTCGGGAAGAATTTATGGTTTTGGAACTGCTGCAGAGTATTTCTACGGAAAAGAACTAAAGGATTTAACATTGGATCAATTTGCAGTACTTGCGGGTATGCCACAAAGTCCAAATAATTATAATCCTTTTAAAAATCCTGAACTTGCTCAAAAACGCAGAAATGTCGTTCTTCATTTGATGAACTTACACGGCAAAATTACAGAAGAAGATATGAAAAAAGCACAAGCGGTTCCTATTGAAGTCTCTTTACTTCCTGAAGATCAACGCGTTGCAAAGAGGAATTCGAAGTATGATGCCTTTATTGATATTGTATTAGATGAATTAGAAAAAAATGGAGACGGCGATTCTATTGCAGATGGCATTACAATTTATACTACACTTCAACCAAATGCTCAAAAGCAAGTGGAAGCTAGTCTTAACTCAGATATATTCCCGAATAAAGAAATTCAATCAGCCATCGCAGTTATTGATACGAAAACTGGAGCAATCGCTGCAGTTGGTGGTGGACGAAATTATGGGGCAGATCGAGGATTTAACTATGCACAAGATATGAAACTTAGATCTCCTGGTTCCACTATCAAGCCATTATTGGATTATGGTCCTGCAATTGAGTTTTTAAAATGGTCAACCGGACAAACAATTGTGGATGATCAAATAACATATACCGGTACGGAACAAGTAGTTAGAAACTTTGATGGAAAATACAAAGGTGCTATGACCATGCGGGAAGCACTTTATAACTCTCGAAATGTACCTGCTGTGAAAACATTAAAAGAAGTAGGAACAAAGAATGCCAAAGAATTTATTAATCGATTTAATATCGATATTGGTAATGTAACGGAAAGTAGTGCAATTGGTGGAACCTCGAAGTCGATGTCACCAATTCAGATGGCAGGAGCATACGCAGCATTTGGTAATAACGGCATTCATACAGAACCCTACTCGATCAATAAAATTGTATACCGTGACGGAAAGACAGAAAAAGATTATCGACCTGAGCAAAAACCTGTCATGAAAGATTCTACAGCTTATATGGTCACAGATATTCTACGAGATGTTTTAACAAAAGGAACTGCAACAAAAGCAGCGATCAGTGGATTAGATATTGCAGGTAAGTCTGGTACTTCCAACTATGACTCAAATCAAATAAAACAATGGAACTTGCCAAGCAGTGCATTCCCGGATGTTTGGTTCGCAGGGTATACGACAGACTACTCTATAGCTATATGGGCCGGTTATCCCCAATTAAAAACACCGATGACCACAAATGAGGAACGTTATTTACCACAACATATTTTTAAAGAAGTAATGACTAATATTTCAAGAGGAAAAAATACGGAGCGCTTCAAGAAACCTAATTCTGTAGTGGAAGCAACCATTGAAAAAGGTACTAACCCACTTAAATTAGCAAGTGAGTTCACACCAGATGATCTAAAGCAAACGGAATTATTCGTCAAAGGTACGGAACCAACTTCTGTATCAGATAAATACGAAAAACTTGAATTAAATGCACCGACTAATTTAAATGTAGAGTATGATAAAGAATCATCATCAGCAACATTATCATGGGATTTTGATAAACCAAAAGATAAAGAAGTTAATGTTAAATACGAAGTATCCGTAGCAATTAACAATGGCGCTAGTCAAGTACTTCAAACAACTGATCAAATGGGCTTAGTTATCCAAAGTTTAATTCCAGGAAGTTCGTATGTATTCACAGTTACCGCCATTTCAGATGATGTCCGAAGTGAACCTGCTTCCACTTCACTGACTCTAGAGGCAGCAGTCGAAGAAGAACCTGTAATAACGCCACCCGAAGAACCAATTATAGATGAAAACGATGACAACTCGAATAATAATAATAATAATAATAATAATGGCAATGAAAACAATAATGGAAATGGTAATGGGAACAACGGGAATAACGGAAACAACGGGAATAATGGTAATGGAAATAGTAATGGGAACAGTAATAACAACAATGGTAATGGAAATAATTCAGGCGGAGATCAATCTGGAACTAACCCTGATGATACTAATAATCCGGATGGCACAACTGGTTCAGGAGAAAATTCCAGTTCAAACCCATAATATTTTAAAATAAATGCCGTCCTTAAGTTGATTAAATATCGACTTAAGGACGGCATTTCTAATCGCAAGTACATTTTAAGCGCATACAATCTTTTTCTATTCTCGAGTGCTTTGGACTAAACATCAGCTACACTAATACCATTTGAATTTTTGTGGATCATACAGTGACTGTGTCACTGTATGATCCACTTTTTTCGGTAATCTTGTGGCGGTTGTTTGTCCCTCGCCAACTTGAATTGTGTAGACATATTATGCATAAGGTATGTGTTATGAGAGATAAGATACTTTCCTACTCTTTTAAAATCGTTCGAAGATACAATTTCGTTCGCTCAGCTCTTCTTTTTTAATGGAAGCTATCTATTTTTCTAAAGTTCCATCAGTTCTATTCATTTACCCAATGAATTATGTGCACTTCATAACTTAGGAATAAAAGGAAAGCAAAATAAAGATTAAGCCCTAGTGAGTTGAAAGGCATCACTTATCAGCGCCTACCGCATGCTTCTCCATCTAAACACTCGTTATAAGCACTAGTTCACTATTTCGACGAAGTGTATTGCGTCTCTTTTTTTACACTTTTGATTGGAGCGGATTAGCATGTAAATCAACGCAGTGACGGAAGAGGCTTGATGCTTGCCCCTGGAAATCGTCCGCCGGCAGCCGAAATCAACCTCTTCTTGGCATAAAGATTTATATACTTATCTATAAATAAAAAGGATGACCTATTAAGTCATCCCCTTTTGTAAACCTATTTTTTGAGTATTAGCATAACTGCGATTTTCTTCTTCATTTCTTTAAATAATTCATCCAACTGACGAAATGCAGTATAATTATTTTTGTTTTGCTTAATAAATGTAATTCGATCCGAAAAATTAATAGGAGTAATTCCTGTTGCATTGTCAATAATTACTGTTAAGAGATTTATGCCTTGTTCCATAAGTTCGTTTCTTGCATCATTTTTTACTTTGAACGATAAAACCAAATGCCCCTTTAGCTGAATCCACTCAGCAAAATAACGCTGATACTCGACCGAGTTGGGCTTAGACAATTTTATTCATCCTTTTTTTCCCTTCCCGGCAAATGGACAATAAAGGACATTGCGGGCATTGTGGATTTTGTGCTTTGCAATGGTAACGACCAAAGAAAATTAGTTGGTGATGAGCTTTGGACCATAATTCAATCGGAGTTTTTTTCATCAATATTTGTTCCACTTGGAGTACGGAATCTTTCCATCTGCAAAGACCTAAACGCTTGGACACACGTTCTACATGAGTATCTACAGCAATTGCAGGTATATCGAAAGCAACTGAAACTACCACGTTCGCTGTTTTGCGCCCTACTCCAGGAAAAGTTGTAAGTAAGTCTCTATTTGCCGGGACTACTCCTTCATATAATTCAATCAATTGTTTACTTAGCGCTTGAATATTTTTGGCTTTATTTCGATACAGTCCAATCGACCGAATATCGTTCTGTAACTCTTCTATTGGAACCGCTAAGTAATCTTCTGGTTTACGATACTTTTGAAACAAACTCTTCGTTACTTTATTCACCAAGACATCTGTACATTGTGCAGATAATAATGTAGCGATAAGTAGTTCGAATGGATTTTCATGAACTAGCTCACAATGAGCATCTGGGAACATTCGCTCCATCTCTTCAAGACAATAGTGCCATTGTGCTTTCGTCAGCAAAATATCTCCACCTACTCTCTTTCTTCTAACCAATTATAAAAGGATACCTTTGTTGCACTTACTGCTTGTTCAACTTGTTTTTGTATTGGGATTTGCTGTCTAAAATTAGTTGACTGTTTTTCCGCTGCTTCCACAGTTTTGATATTTTTCTTTTTCCATTCAAACAAAATACGATCGATGTAGCGTAAACTAAGCTTTTGCGATAATACTGCCTCTTTTAGTGCTAGGCGGATTAATGCAGGAGAATGTTGATCCTGATCAAACCACATGCCAATCGTTTCATATTCCATTGGAGATAATAACCTTCCAAATTCTTGTTCAAATAATTTATAGATAGTTCCTTCTTCTACTTTCAATACATCATCTTCTGCACTATTCTCTTCTTGCTCCGCGTAATTTAAAAGTAGATTCCACAAATACTGAAAATTATAATATTCATATCGTATACCTTCTTCATCTATTTGCTGTTCGATTTGAACAAATCCTTTTTGCACAAGGCGCTGTAAAATGTTCGTTACTTTATTTTCATCAAAATGCGTACGTTCAACTAAGTTTTGCGGAGTAGGAAAGTGGTTGCCTGCTTCTCCAAATGCGATTAAATGCAAAAGCAAAATAGCCTCTTCATCTTTTACATCAATCATTTTATAATAGTTAAAAAAAAGCTGGGAAATGGTTACATTCCCCTGCTCTGTCCAAATACGGAGTCGATCTCGCTTTTGCATACTCGTCTCCCTTTCTTAATGATATTACACAGTGTAGTTGCCTTCTATAAGCAGCCGCATGCTTTTTCGCAGTAAAAACATTTCTACTGCGAAAAGCTCTTTCTATTATGGATATAATCTGTTTAATAAACGAGGGAAAGGAATGGACTCACGAACATGTTCCGCTCCGCTTAGCCATGCAACTGTTCTCTCTAATCCAAGTCCAAATCCTGAATGTGGTACTGATCCTTGTTTGCGAAGCTCTAAATACCAAGCATATGCGGATTCATCTAAACCGTGTTCTGCAAGGCGTTGTTTTAATAATTCATAGTCATGGATACGTTCTGAACCACCAATGATTTCACCATATCCTTCTGGAGCAATTAAGTCTGCACATAAAACTACGTCATCTCTGTCTGGATGTGGTTGCATATAGAATGGCTTAATACCTATCGGATAATGCGTAATGAAAACTGGCTTGTCATAACTTTCTGCAATCGCAGTTTCATGTGGTGAACCAAAATCGTCTCCCCATTTGATATCATCAAAGCCTTTTTCATGAAGAAACTTGATGGCATCATCGTATGAAATACGTGGAAATGGCGCTTTAATATTTTCAAGTTTTGACACATCTCTACCTAACCGTTCTAATTCCAATGTACAGTTTTTCAATACTGCTTGTGCAATAAATTCTACATATTGCTCTTGAACTTCTAGATTTTCTTCAAATTCAACGAATGCCATCTCTGGTTCGATCATCCAGAATTCGATTAAATGACGACGTGTTTTTGACTTTTCTGCACGGAATGTAGGACCGAATGAAAAAACTTTTCCAAGAGCCATCGCAGAAGCTTCCATATACAATTGACCTGATTGAGAAAGGTATGCGTCCTCATCAAAATATTTAGTATGAAATAGTTCAGAAGTACCTTCCGGAGATGACCCTGTTAAAATTGGTGGGTCCATTTTAACAAACCCATTATCATTAAAAAACTCATATGTAGCTCGAATTATTTCATTACGAATTTTCATAATGGCATGTTGTTTTCTTGAACGTAACCATAGATGACGATTATCCATTAAAAATTCTGTACCATGTTCTTTAGGTGTGATTGGAAAGTCCACTGCTGCATGAATCACTTCAATTTCTTTAATTTGTAATTCATATCCAAATGAAGAACGCTCATCCTTTATAATCTCACCCATTACATACATAGATGTTTCTTGTGTTAACCCTTTAGCAGTTTGGAAAATTTCTTCTCCAACTTCTTCTTTTACTACAACACCTTGTACAAATCCAGATCCATCACGTAATTGTAAAAATGCAATTTTACCACTTGAACGCTTGTTAGCAAGCCATGCACCAAGTTTCACTGTTTCGCCCACATGTTTTGCCATATCTTTAATCATAATTTTTTTCATTTTATCCTCCAAAAATTTAAAAGTTTCGTTATAAATTAGATATTCGTTTCCACCAGTCTCCGTTATCAAATAATAAGTATACATAACTTAGTTTATTATCTTTGTTAATGAACGAAATTTCCCATACTGGTCCTACTTCTTCTACTCCAAGTTTTACATGTAATAATTTACTGATTTTTTCATCCTTATTTGCTAATTCCATTGCCTGTTCTTTTGTTATTCCGTCTTTGAAATTAACTTCCATTAACGGATCATCTGTTTTCTTTTCAGGAATAAAAAAAGCTTTTGCTTCCCCTTTAGCGGTCTTACCAATGACTGTGTGGTAAGAAATATTGCTATTATAAACATACGAATCATTGATTTGGGATAACAAATTATTATGTAATACATATGTTTCGGCATCATCACTAGCAGCTTTAAATGGCGCTTTTGCTTGAAAGTAAATAAGTAGGCTAAGAATAAGCGTAAGACCAATCAAAAAAGTAACAATAAACAGAATCCATCGTTTTAAAGCCATCTGTTAAGTCCTATAAATAGTAAATACAGCTTTTTCTTTTTGTTGCTTATCTAGCGCTAATCCGAACATTAAATCTTGCTCTTTTAATGTTCGATTTAATTGATCAACTATTTTGTATAAGTCATTTTGGTAATTGACTGTAACCGTTGATAGCACTTCAATTTTATTTTCCATATTTCTAACCTACTTTCTAAAACTATGCTTACTTAGTATACCAATTTTCAAGCTCTAAGACCATATTTTCTAGCGATACTTTCTTTACAGGAATATTAGGAATGGCTTGTAAAAAGTCTCTGCCATAAGATTTAGTTTCAATCCTCCTATCTAACACGATAAATACCCCCTTATCGGAAGATGAACGGATTAAACGACCAAACCCCTGTCTAAATCGAAGAACTGCTTCAGGTAAGGAATATGCAGTAAAAGGGTTTTGACCATTCATGGTAAGTAACTCAGCTCTCTTTTTGAATATAGGATCGTCCGGGGAAGAGAACGGAAGCCTCACCATGATGATTACAGACAACGCATCTCCAGGAACATCGACACCTTCCCAAAAACTATTCGTACCAAATAAGACAGATTTCGAAAACCGTTGGAATGATTTTAATAATCGCATTCTACTTCCCGAGGACATGCCTTGTGCAAATAGCATATAATCATCTAGTAACTTTGTATCTTGAATCAAGTCCACTGTTTTTCTCAGCATATCTTGAGAAGTAAACAATACAAAACATCTACCTTCTGTAACAAGTACTGTTTGAACAATAGCTTCTGCCACTGATTCAATGTAATGACTTTGTGAAACATGTTGAATTTCCGGCATGTCCTCAATAATTAATAGTTCTGCACCATTATAATAGTCAGCCGAAGTTTTAAATGAACAAATTTCTATTTTTTCGTGTAAACCAAGCTGAGAAGTAATGAAATGTCTATTCGAAGGTACAGAAAGAGTTCCTGAAGTCCAAATTACTGCTCCCGCAGACCTTAAAGGATTTAATGCATGCTTAATATCATTCTGATAGTTGAGTGGTCTTTTAATAATTGTAAGACTACCTGGTATGCTTCTTGTATCAATTTCTAACCACTTCGCTTCAATCGACTCTTCTTGTAAAAAAATTTCATCCCACTCAGCTACTTTTATCTCAAGCTCGCGTATCCAATATTCCCATTCATTCAAAATAATTGGCGCAACCGCTTCCTCTTTCATTGAATAGGAATGAATGATGGATTTTGCTGATAGGATAAAAGTTTGGATAGAAAGTGCAACTTTACGAAAAAGCGATTCATTTAAATGTAAATCATCTAACAAAATTGTTCTTTTTGTATTTTTAGAGCGATTTTTTGCGTGTTGAACAGAATTGATAATATAAGAAACCGTTTCATCGAATATATTAACTATTCCTACAAATTCTTTTTCTAGCCGGATGCGTAAAGGCAATGGTATATGAATGATCGACAACTTATACAGTAGCTGTTCTGTATCTAAGGTCCCAAACTGACCCAGAATGTATTTCCAATTTGTGTATGAAAAAATACGTTCTTTTCTAGACATACTTGCATGAATAAATTGATGAGCCTCATCAATAATTGTTGCGCATCCCTTAGCTAATAATCGAAATTCTCGGTCTTGATCCGCCAATATCATGGCATGGTTAGTAACTATAATATTACAATTTCCACTTTTCTGAATCGCTCGCTCATAAAAATCAACTACTTCCGATTCTTCTGATTTGAATGGAACGGCTCTTCTGATCTTTTCTACAAATAATTGCCCACCACCAGATACATTTAACTCTGTTAAATCTCCTTCGTCTGTAAGCGTTAGCCAAACTAAAATCTGCATAATTGTAAAAGTTTCATCATACGATTCATCTTCCAGTTGAAGATGTTGCCAAAAACGATACAAATCAATATAATGATGCATTCCTTTTAGCTTCGCAACTCTCGTTTTCACGCCTAAAACTTCATCCAGTTTAGGTATTTCTTCTTGCACTAATTGATCGATTAAATGAGTTGTATATGTACTTATAATTACCGGTTTTTGTGTTTCCATTGCATAGATGGCTGCTGGAAGTAAATATCCTAAAGTTTTTCCTATTCCTGTCTCTGCTTCACAAACAATTTCCTTTTTTTCTTGCAAAGTAAAGTGAATAGTATCCATTAATTCAAATTGCGCAGGACGCTCTTCAAAAAGTGGAAAGCCATTTTGGAATAGCTTTAACTTTGATAGTTTCTCTAGCGGATAACTTCGGTTTATGGGACCAATATCTTTCTCTTCTTCCATCTGTTTTAATGGAATTTTACGATACATTGGATATTCATTCGGTTCGTACTTCAATCTTTTAGTAGATAATACTTCAAAGAAAAGCAACGATAAGTTAGATTTCAAATGAAACGATCTTTTATGTAATAATTCAATCGTGCGAAGTGGTAAATGTGATAGCTGCTCGATACATTTTAATAACAAATATGCGGTAGCGAGTGCATCATCATCGGCTCTATGCGCCATTTGCAAGTCAATTTGTAATTCAGATGCTATATCTTGAAGCTTATAGCTATATAAATTAGGAAACATTAACTTTGTAAATTCGACCGTATCCATTGTTTTACAAATTAATTTTGGCAGACCTACTCTTTTTAACTCGCTTTGTAAAAAAGTAAGATCAAAATGAATATTATGTGCAACAAAAATGTGATCTTGTAGCATGTCTAATATTTCGGATCCAACTTCTTCAAACAAAGGTGCATTTACCACATCTTCATTCTTAATCTTTGTTAGATCTTGGATGAAAAGAGGAATCGATTTTTCCGGATTAATAAATGTAGAAAAAGTATGTACGACTTTATAATTATTAATAAATACAATTGCAAGTTGAATAATACGATCACCACTAGAAGATGAATGGCCTGTTGTTTCGATATCTACAACTGCATATTTATGATTTTCCATCATCCCTCAACTCACAATTCTTATATTCTAAAAAAATTGTACCACATCCATTTAATATTCACTAAAATTTTACTACCAAAACCGTACTTTTAATTTAAAAAAGGAGCAGCATTGTAAGCTAACTCCGTTTTTAATATGTGCCATCAAGTATGCTAATTATCCATTTCCTACTATTTGATAAAACAAGATGATAGTTTACAATTTTACGTTTCAGTTCGCTTTTTAGATATACTGCGTCTTAGTAACCGCTAGGATTTCCGCTCTAGGCGGGCGCTTTCCGAGGGGGGAGCGATGAGCCAGCACCGTCGCATGCGCGCCGTTTGTGCTGTCTCATCTGTCTCCCTGATCCCTTCGGAGTCGCCACCTGCCGCTGCAATCCAGCATATTTGCTAACTATTCAGCGTCACTATTCACTTTTTAACCTTAACTATATTATCTAAAATAAAATCCAATAAATAGGTGAAAGCAACTACTTTCTCTTAATAAAGCCTAAACTTTGCATTAGATTATAAGTCTCCATTGAAAATCCTCCGTATGTTGCGAATTATTTATTGGGGATAATATCCGGATAAGTAGAGTGGATAATTTCGCCATTGTGCAACATTACCGAATAGTTAGCAAGTTTACTTGGGATTGTAGCGACAGGGCGGCGACTCCTACCGGATGAGTGGGCAAATGAGACTTCACAACGAACGCGTAGCGGCGGTGAAGGCTCATCGCTCACCCGGTGGAAGGCGTCCGCCCTGCAGCGAAAATCCCAGCGGCAAGTTTCTTACGACGCATTTTATCTACAGTATGACCGTAACTAATCGTACATTAACCTAATATATTAGTTGAAAAAAATTGGTCAATTATCAGTAATGATGTGCCATATTAGAAACTGAACTCTACATGATAGTCGCTTCTGGTTCATAATGTATAATTTGTTTAATCGTATTGTTTTCATTCATAATAGCAACAGTTGGTTGATGTGATTGCGCTTCTTCGTTCATCACATATGCATAAGAAAGAATAATGACGATATCTCCTCGTTGAACAAGACGGGCAGCCGCACCATTTACACAAATAACACCGCTACCTCTTTCTCCAGCGATAATATATGTTTCAAACCGTGCCCCATTATTGTTATTTACAATATGCACTTTTTCATTTGGTAACATTCCAACAGCATCTAAAATATTTTGATCAATCGTAATACTTCCTACATAATTTAAATCTGCTTCCGTGACAACTGCACGGTGAATTTTACTATTTAACATCATACGTAACATAAATTACACTCCTTTTACATCAACAATAATATTATCTATTAATCGAGCATTTTCGAAAAATACTGCTGTTGCGAACAAGATCTGTTCTGCATCATTTAAATCTGCTTGTAGGTTTGGGTATGCTAGCGCTTCCAAATAATCTATCTTACCAGAAGTATTTTGTTCGATAAAAGCCTTACCTTTAGCAAGTGCTTCCTGTATATCCTTCGATTCTCTCCAAGTTTCCGTAGCAATCGTTATTGCTTTATATATATTGACAGATTCTGCTCTTTCCTTTTCACTTAAAAATACATTTCGAGAACTTTTCGCCAACCCATCAGCTTCTCTAACTGTGGAAACTCGTTCAATTTGTACAGGGAAGTTATAAGCATTCACGAATGTCTCGATAATCGCAAGTTGTTGCGCATCTTTTTGGCCAAAATAAGCTTTTGTTGGTTGGACCAAATGAAATAACTTTGTAATTACTTTTAAGACACCATCAAAATGTCCAGGTCTACTTTCCCCACATAGCTTTGTAGAAAGTTCACCTGCATGAATCGTAATACCACTTTCGAATGGATACATTTCATTTACAGTAGGAACAAAAAGGACATCTACTCCAGCTTTTGCCGCCAGTTCTGTATCATGTTCGATATCTCTTGGATAGCGATCCAAATCTTCATTTGGACCAAATTGTGCTGGGTTTACAAAGATGCTTGAAACGACTAGGTCATTTTCTTTTCTGGCTCTATTTAACAGTGCTAAATGGCCTTCATGTAGATATCCCATTGTCGGCACAAGCCCAATTGTTTTTTCTTTATTGCTATATAAAAAGTTTTGTAAATCATTAATTGTTTGAATTGTTTTCATGATTTCCTCCGTACAATTGTTGAAGTTGATCTTCTTTCATGGTAAATTGATGCTTTTCTGCTGGAAATTCTTCATTTTTCACATCTTGCACATATTGTGTAATTCCATCTGCAATAGAAGTCCCAACATTTGCATATTCCTGAACAAATTTCGGAATATGATGCGTTCCGTATTTAACCATGTCATGAAAAACTAACACTTGACCATCCGCTCTTACACCAGCTCCAATTCCAATTGTAGGAATTGTTAATGCTGCTGAAACTTTTTCTGTCAGTTGATGTGGAATACATTCTAGAACTACTGCACAAGCACCTGCTTCTTCACATTTTTTCGCATCATCTATTAGTTTCTCTGCAGCAGCTGCAGTTTTACCTTGTACTTTATAACCACCTATCACTCCAGCAGATTGCGGAAGTAACCCAAGATGAGCAACTACTGGTATACCTGCAGAAGTTAACTTTTGTATCACAGTTATTACTTCATCTGCGCCTTCTACTTTTACTGCTTGAGCATTCGTTTGTTGCATAATATTTACTGCGTTAGCAAGTGTTTGATTTAGTGAGCCATGAAATGTCCCAAAAGGCATATCTACCACTAAAAAAGTATTTGGTGCTCCTCTTCTTGCAGCTTTTCCATGATGAATCATATCATCCATTGTCACAAGTACAGTGGAATCATATCCAAGCACAACCATCCCAACGGAATCTCCTACTAAAATCATGTCTACGCCAGCTTGTTCTGCAAATTTAGCAGATGGATGATCATAAGCTGTTACCATTGCAATCTTTTCGTTATTCTTCTTCATGTCTACAAAATTACTAGTTGATTTCAATTTTACTCCTCCTCTTTTTGGGAGAAGAAAACCAGTAAAAGCCCTTCAATCCGATAGTGGACAGAAGGGCAGAAAATGTCTAATGTAGGTTTTCTCCGTCCCTGTCAAAGCGTGATCAAGGCAGACTATTTATTTGTGTACAGAATGTGACAGGTGCAGTTCGATTAAGATACTACCCTTCGCATATAGATTAACAGAATACTGCTTAATAGTCCAAATTATTATTTGTTCTATTAGTTATGCATTGGTGTACTTGCAAAATTGCAGCAACTGCATCATGTTAAATGAATATCCGCAGAGTATATACCACGTATCTCTCCATCATCCAGTCTTAACTGTAGTACACCATCATTTGAAATGCCAATTGCAGTTCCTTCTAAAGTTTCTCTTAATAGGATTGCTCGAATTCGCTTTCCTATTGTACAACTATAGCTTTCCCAGAGTAATTTTATAGGTTCAAACCCATTTTCGACATACATATTTGTATACTTTTCTAAATAGTATAGGATCTTAGCTACTAAAGCAGCACGATTAATGTCATTTCCTGTTTCTATTTTTAATGAAGTCGCAATCGATTGAATCGATTGCTCGAATGACTCGAGTTCCTGGTTTACATTAACCCCAATTCCAATAATAATGGATTGAACTCGATCCATATCCGCTTGAAGCTCGGTTAATATACCAGTTACTTTTTTCCCATTCATCAATAAATCATTAGGCCATTTTATCTCTGGAGCACTCCCAGTCAAATCTTCCATTGCTTTTGTAATGGCAACTGCTGAAACAAGCGTAAATTGGGGTGCCATATGTGGACTTATTTCAGGACGAATGATGACACTCATCCAAATTCCATTATTTGCAGAAGAATCCCATACTCGTTCTAATCTTCCTCTACCGGCAGTTTGCTCTTCCGTAATTACAACCGTACCATGTGGAGCCCCTTCCCTAGCCTTCTCTGCAGCAATATTTTGAGTAGAATCGCAAACTGGATAATATAAAATGTTATGGCCTAACTGAGCCGTCTCTAAATAAGAAGTTATTCTTTCTTTGGAAACTATATCTGGAATAGAAAGTAGAATATATCCTTTTTTCTTTACAGCCTCAATCACATAACCTTCTAATTCTAAAGCTTTTAGATGCTTCCAAATCATTGTACGAGAAATAGATAATTCATCTGCTAATTTTTGGCCTGAGATTGGCTCTCCTTTTGCAGATAGTAGTTGGGACAGAATCTTTTCTTTAATTGTCATATTCACGAAAATACCATTCCTTTAACTGTGCTCGTTCATTTTCAACTTGTCCATTAACAATCGCTATTGTTAACTTCTCTAAGACTTCTTTTATCCATGGTCCTCTTTTCTCTTGTTTCCATTCCATTAATTCATTTCCGTTGACAGCAATTTCTCTGGAAGATGCAATTGGTATCGCTGCTTTTAAACGTTGAATGTCATTATTTTCATAAGGAGTATTCATATCCAAAATGATTTCAGCATAATAGGCAGCTGCTATTAATATCTCTTCATTAAATTGAAAAATGTCATAAGCCGTCCAATGTCCTTTTTTAAGCTTTTCTACTGCAAGGAGAACTTGCTTTACATGCATTTTTTCTGCATTCGAGCATTTATAAAAATTTAGTAAGGTATTTATATCGTTTGATTGCTGCATTAGTGCAAAAAATGCCCACCCATTCGCTACATTTTCAAACATTAAAAATCTATTCCATTTATCTAGATATGTTTTCCAATCACCAGGGAAATTTATCGCTAACTTACTCGTCTTAAACAAATGCATACCTTTTCCTACATGATTGCTTGTCCAAATTTTCTCTAATTCTACTTTTACTCTTTCCAGTGAAACACGGTCAATTAATTTATGTTGCATCTCAATAGCTTCTAATGTATTTCCATGCAATGAAAAGTCTAGTTGTGCAGAAAAACGTATAGCCCTTAACATACGGAGTGCATCTTCAGAAAAGCGCTTAAATGGATCACCTACTGCCCGAATAAGTTTCTGTTTAATATCCGCTCTACCATCAAAATAATCAATCAGTTCATCGTTTTTTGTTAATGCCATAGCATTCATTGTAAAATCACGTCTCTGTAGATCTTCTTGTAGAGATCGGACAAACATAACATTATCCGGTCTTCTAAAATCAGAATACGTGTCTTCCGAACGAAAAGTAGTCACTTCAATTGACTCTTTTACAACTACTAATACGGTCCCGTGTTCAATTCCTACATCAATCGTATGTTCAAATAACTGTTTGACTTCGTTCGGTGTTGCATTCGTTGTGACGTCCACATCATTTGCAGAAACTCCTCGAATAAAATCACGAACCGCTCCTCCAACTACATAGGCTTCAAATCCAGCATATTCAAGTTTTTCAATTACTTGATATGCAGCTGGCCACCGATTTTTCATCATGTTATTTTCTCGCCACTCTTTCGTACATCGCTTCATACTGTTCGACAATCTGAGAAGAACTAAAACGCTCTTGAACAATTTGGATAGATGTCTCGCTTAAATTTTTATGTAATAAAGGGTCTCGCAAAATTTTCACACCGTATTCTGCCACTTTTGCAATATCCCCAAGTTCCACTAAGAATCCATTTTCTCCATGTGAAATTACTTCAGGAATTCCACCAACATTTGTTCCAATACAAGGAACTTCGCAAGCCATTGCCTCGAGTAAAACTAAACCAAATGACTCTTTTTGAGATAGCAGTAACATTAAGTCAGAAATGGAATATAACTCAGAAAGATTGTCTTGTTTTCCTAGAAATAATACATCTTTTTCAATTGATTTCCCTTTAACATATTCCATTACAGGATGTTTTTCAGGTCCATCTCCTACTAATAATAATTTCGCAGGAATCTCTTGTCGAATTAGTTCAAAACTTTTCACCACATCTGGAACATGTTTTACTTTTCTAAAATTTGAAACATGAATAATTACTTTTTCATCTGGTCTAATTCCTAGTAATTCCTTTAAATTACCAACATCTTTTTTAGAGTACTCTTCCTCATCTACAAAATTATAAATGGTTTCTATTTCTTTTTTAGGAGCTATTAACTCCACTGTTTGACTTACTAAAGAATCAGAGACTGCAGTAACTATATCTGATTTTTCTATTCCGTAACGAATTGCACCAGATAAAGATGAATCGTCTCCTAAAACCGTGATATCGGTTCCATGCAATGTGGTAACAATACCAATATCCGATTTTGCCATATCTTTTGCAAGTATTGCGCAGACTGCATGAGGAATCGCATAATGCACATGCAGAACATCAAGTCCTTCATCTTCAATAACCTCTGCCATTTTGTTTGCAAGTGCAATATCATAAGGTGCATATTGAAAAACAGAATAGCTGTTTACCTCGACTTGATGATAAGTAATATTCGGATACATTTTATTCAACCGAAAAGGCATACTAGAAGTTATGAAATGTATATCATGCCCTTTTTCAGCAAGCATTTTTCCAAGTTCAGTAGCAATAACTCCCGAACCACCTACTGTAGGGTAACAAGTAATACCAATTTTTAGTTTACGCATTTAATCACTTCCTTAACGAGATCGTCTCTCTTCTAATAATCGCCAATCTAAAAAACCTTCTTCTAATCCCTTTAACAAAATTTCAGCCGTTCCCATGTTCGTCGCAAGCGGTATTTGATATACATCGCAAAGTCTTATTAACGCTGATACATCTGGTTCATGTGGTTGTGAAGTAAGTGGATCTCGAAAGAAAATGACCATATCCATCTCGTTATTGGCAATGGCAGATCCTATTTGTTGATCACCTCCAAGAGGACCCGACTTATATCTAAAAACAGATAATCCAACTTCTTCAATTATTCGCATTCCAGTAGTTCCAGTGGCAAATAAATCATGGTCTTCTAAAATAAGTTTATATGCTGTTACAAATTGGATTAAATCATCCTTTTTTTTATCATGTGCCACTAATGCAATTCTCACTTTACTCCTCCTAAAAAATAAGATTTTCTAAACCATAGATTAGCGTATTCTGCTTCATAACTTCATGGATCGATAACACAATACCAGACATAAATGAAGTGCGGTCAAATGAATCGTGTCGAAGGGTTAATAGCTGCCCTTCTCCTCCAAGAAGCACTTGCTGATGTGCTACTAAACCTGGTAATCGCACGCTATGAATATGCATTCCATTAACATTAGCCCCTCTTGCGCCTTCTATTAACTCTTTTTCATCTGAATGTCCTTGCTCAAAAGCATTTCTTTCCTCATGAATCATTTGAGCCGTTTTAATAGCCGTACCTGAAGGAGCATCTACTTTTTGATCATGATGCATCTCAATTATTTCCACATTCGGTAAATACCTAGCTGCCATTTGTGAAAACTTCATCATAAGTACTGCACCAATTGAAAAATTAGGAGCGATAATACACCCTACTTCTTTTTCCTCCACTTTGTTTCTAATCTCTTCTAATTGTAAATCAGTGAAGCCAGTTGTACCAATAACTGGTCTTACTCCATTCTCTATTGCAGTGATTGTATGCTCATAAACACAAGAAGGCACAGTCAAATCGACTAATACATCCGGTTTCGTTTGATAAATTAGTTCTTTTAATGAAGTGTAGATAGGAATATTATCTCCCAAGAAATCTTCTTCTTTTTTATGGTCTAAAACACTCACTAATAAAAATGCTTTATCTTTTATAAGCGTTTCTACTGCTGCTTTCCCCATTCTTCCCCTTGGCCCTGCTATCGCTACTTTAATAACCACAACTAGTCCTCCTTTTTAGTCCAACGATCTTTATCTCTTGTATTGTATTTTTGTAACACATTCTGTAATGATTCTTCTAAGTTGATACCTTCTGCATTTGCCATACAAATTAATACAAAGAAGAAATCTCCCATTTCATCCGCAAGTGCTTTTTCTACTTCCGTTTTCTTTTTTTTCTTTGTGCCATATTTATGTTGAACTTCTCTAGAAAGCTCCCCTAACTCTTCTGTTAATCTCGCTAACAGTTCCATTGGTGGAAAATAACCTTCCTTAAACTGATTTATATATAAATCTACTTCTTTTTGTAGTTCGGATAATGTTTTATTTTCAGCCATTATTTTCACACTCCTTATCTCATCCTAATAAAAATATACACTGGTTGTCAAAAGCAAACAAATGATTGATAATATTAACTATAGTATATTTATATTAGAGGTGAATTTGTGGGAATAGGTTTAAAACTTAAAAATATAATTTTTATTATTATTGGGTCTGCTATCTATAGTTTTGGTTTTGTGCATTTTAATATGCAAAACCATCTTGGAGAGGGTGGTTTTGCTGGAATAACATTAATCTTATATTTCGTGTTTAAATGGGATGTAGCATTAATGAATCTTATATTGAATATTCCTATGTTTATATTAGGGTGGAAACTATTAGGCAAAAAGGTGTTTGCTTATACGGTTATTGGTACAGTTTCTGTTTCAATATTTTTAAAAATATTCGGCATTTATGAAATACCTATTGGCCTAGAAGATGATATGGTGCTCGTTTCGTTATTCGCTGGTGTATTTGTAGGTGTTGGCTTAGGTATTATTTTTAGATTTGGTGGAACAACTGGCGGGGTTGATATTATTGCCCGTCTTGCTCATAAGTATATCGGTTGGAGTATGGGAAAAACGATGTTTATGTTTGATGCTGTAGTCATACTTTTATCTTGGCTGACGTTTTTAGATGAACGTTCTATGATGTATACCCTTGTTGCTGTATTTGTTGGTGCAAGAGTAATCGACTTTGTACAAGAAGGTGCTTATGCTGCTCGAGGTGCATTTATCATTTCAGAATTACAGGATGAAATTGCTAATCGGATTTCTTTAGAAATGGAACGTGGGGTCACTGTTTTAAAGGGGTATGGTCATTACACTAAAAACGATCGGGAAGTTCTCTATTGTGTAATTGGAAAAAATGAAATCGTTCGTTTGAAGTCTATTATCACTTCTGTCGATCCTCATGCTTTCGTTTCCTTAACTGAAGTCCATGATGTAATGGGGGAAGGTTTTACACTCGATGATGAGAAAAGACCAATAGAATAATAATTCAAGCGTAAGCGACTTTTAGGTGTATCTTGTCTTCACTATTCTAGAGTGCTTTGGACAAAACATGAGCTATACTATTACCGTTGGAATTTTTGTGGATCGTGAAGTGACTGCGTCACTTCACGATCCATTTTATTCGGTAATCTTGTGGCGGCTGTTAGTCCGTCGCCCTCTTGAAATAGGTAGAGACAAGGTACATAAGGTTTGGATAATGAGAGAATAAATCCTTTCCTATTCTTTTAAAAGCGGACGAGAAACAATTTCGTCCGCTCAGCGCTTCTTTATTAATGGATGCTATCTTCTTTTACGTAGATTCCACAAACTCTAATATTATTCCCCATGAATCATGTATGTCTAATACGATAAAAGTATAAGAAAGCGAAAGAGATCAATATTGTGACCATTTTTTGTTCAATTCTTCTTTCCAACAAAATTATTGAGTCTGGAAAATATGAATATAGATGTTTACAATTACTCGAGTTAATTTCATAAATACCATTAAATTAAGTAAAAAACGAACAATACTTAATTTATTGATTTGAACGACAGGTGGCCAACAGGATGTTGGTCACGAAGGCGTTTCCACATCATGTGGCGCTCTTAGCCTTTGTTCCTGTGTGAGACAGATGGGACAACGCGAATGCGGCAGTGAGGGCTCATCGCTCACCCCACGGAAAGCGTCCGCCTATAGCGGAAATCACATCGATTTATAAAGAGAATATTATACATATTCTCGCATTTCACTTAAATACTGTTCTTGTTTTACTAGCATGGGTACAACGATAAAAAGGACCGTCCTTAGTCTTTTCTGACTAAGGACGGTCCTTTTTAATTTCAACTTCTTATTTAATCATTTCTATTCATGCCTGTAAAGATTAAAACTAAACGTAATAATTCAAGAACGGCAACTGCAGTAGCGGCAACATAAGTTAAAGCTGCGGCGCTTAACACTTTTTTCGCATGGCGTTCTTCTTCATTACGAATAATACCTAAAGAAACCATTTGATCCATTGCACGGCTAGAAGCGTTGAATTCTACTGGAAGTGTTACAAATTGAAATACCACCCCAACTGCAAGTAAGACAATACCTAAAAGCAGCATATTACCCATGCTTGCAAAGATACCTATCATTACAAAAATCCAAGATGCGTTGGAAGAGATATTTGCTATGGGTACTAACTTATGTCTTAATGTTAAAAACGAATAAGCTTCTTTATGTTGGATCGCATGTCCAACTTCATGGGCTGCAATTGCTGCACCAGCAACAGATGCCTCGTTATAATTATGGGAAGATAAAGCAACAACCTTTGTCATGGGGTTGTAGTGATCGCTTAAAAATCCTCTACTTTCAATCACTTTTACATCATGTAATCCATTCGCATCTAAAATAGTTCTAGCTACTTGTGCGCCACTCATTCCGGAAGTAGAGCGAACTTTTGAATATTTATTATACGTACTTTTCACTTTCATTTGTGCATATAAAGGCAATAATAAAATTATTGCAAAATACACTATATAAGTACCCAACAAAATTTCCCCCTCTCACTCTATACTATTATATTAAATCGAAATTTAGGTTTCATCAACTTATTAGCTTTGACCTTTTTTGATAATTATAAATAGCGATTAGAATACATGCAATTGACAACCAAAATGTAAAATAACCAATCTGATTAGCATAAATATTTAAGCTTCTGTAAATAGGCATTTGATCAAACACATAATCAATAATATCATTATGAACTGTCCAAATAGAGGCAATCAATATATGTACCCATTTAAATTTGTAGAATGGCATATATAAAATAGCTTGAAGTGCCATTCCAAAGTGAGAAATGACTAACATCCATCCCATCCAACCAATGGATCCTGTTTCTATATATGTCCAAATATTCATAACAACTGCCCACAAGCCATATTTCACAAGTGTAATTAAAGCAAGGACTTCAACAAGCTTCCAATTCTTTTTTAACAGCCATCCCAGTAATGCAATAGTAAAAAATAAACTAGCGGTAGGACTATCAGGAACAAAAATATAAAATATAGGTTTTGTAATAGCGAGTTGAGAGCCATACCAATAGTAACCATATATCGTTCCTAAAAGATTGACAAAAAACAATAGCCACATAAATGATTTATTGTAGAGTACTATTTTCAAAAACATCATCAGTTCTTTCATGAAGCCCTCCATAAATATATGTAGTAAAAAAAGAGTCAGTTTCCTGACTCTTTTTTATGTTTAGCTTCTGCACAAGAATACACGCTTCGGCTTTTCTATTTTCCTTCAGGTTGAAGAGTTGTTATAAACTCTGCAAGTTTGTGAAGCTCTTCATCTGTACCTTGGAAAGTACCACCTGGCATACCGCCTGGTAAACCTTCATGTGCGATGTTAACGATCTCATCGGCTGTGTATTTTAAACCGATTAACGGCTTACCTATTCCACCTTCAAAAGCGTTACCATGACAACTGATACACGATGCTTTGGCATAAATTTGATAACCTTCCGAGCTTTCATCAAATTCTACTTTAGCAACTGGTGCTTTAATTTCCCCTTGAGCTTTAGCAGCTACCCAGTCATGGTTTGCTACTGATTCCCAAGTTAAAAATATCATGGCAGCAAGAGCAAGAAGCATAAATCCAGTTGGTAACGGACGTTTCCACGGACTTCTTTCTTTGCTAGTATCTAAAAATGGAACTAATAAAAGTGCACCAAAAGCTAATCCTGGAATAATGATTGATCCAATCACATTATATGGACCAGAAGCAAATTCGTATTTTAATAATTGGTATAGAAATAAGAAATACCAGTCTGGCATTGGAATATATGCAGTGTCTGATGGATCAGCCGGACGCTCAAGTGGCGACGGATGAGCAACAGTTAACACCAAATAACCCACTAAGAAAACCGCACCGACTAACCATTCTTTTAACAAAAAGTCAGGCCAGAAAGCTTCTGTTTTACCCGGATACTCAGAATAGTCTTTCGGCATTTTTTTAGGTCTGCTAGCTGGATCTGTTACACGAGAATCCCCAACAAACTTCATACCTTTTCCGCGATGCATAATGTCCCCTCCTTTTAAGAATTATCTGTTCCACTTACCCATTATAGTGGTCCAGAAATACCTTGACGACGAATCATGATAAAGTGAGCTGCAAGTAAAGCGAATAATGCAGCTGGTAAGAAGAACACATGAATCGCAAAGAATCTTGTTAATGTTTGTGCACCGATAATATGTTCATCACCGGCTAATAATGTTTTAATAGCTCCACCAATCAATGGAACAGATGCTGCAATTTGAATACCTACTTTAGTTGCGAACAATGCTTTCATGTCCCAAGGAAGTAAGTAACCTGTAAATCCTAAACCTAACATAACAGCGAAGATTAATACTCCGACCATCCAGTTTAGTTCACGAGGCTTTTTATAAGAACCAGTAAAGAATACACGTAATGTATGTAAGAACATCATAACAATAACAAGTGATGCTCCCCAGTGATGCATCCCTCGCACAATTTCACCGAATGCCACTTCGTTTTGAAGATAGTAAACAGATTCCCACGCATTTACAATATCCGGTACGTAATACATCGTTAAAAACATACCCGATAAAATTTGAATAACCGTAATAAAGAATGTTAACCCTCCAAAACAATAGACAAATGCAGAGAAATGATGTGCAGGGTTTACGTGTTCTGGTACTTCGTGGTCTGCGATATCACGCCATATTGGTGTAATATCTAACCGTTCATCCACCCAATCATAGATTTTATTCAGCACTGATGTCGTACCCCCTTACTTTAAACTAATGTGTTAGGTATAGCTTTTCCAATTTCTATGAAACCGTCTTTTTCACGAACTTCATACTGATCCAACGGACCTAGAGGTGGTGTTTTTGGAATATTCTTTCCGTTTTTCTCATAGCGACCACCGTGACATGGACAGTAGAATTGATTTTTGTGTGCTGGGTCACCATCCCAGTTCACTGTACAACCTAAATGCTTACATACTGGAGAAAGAGCGATAATTTGATCTCCTTCTTTGTAAACCCATGCAGTGTTGGTTACATCAGACTTGTACCATGCATCCACTTGTTCAAAAGTGAAATCCACACGTACAGGAACATCCGTAATTTCTGAAACCTTTTTATCAGTTTGAACGAAGTTTCCACCAGCTTTTTTTTGCAAAACTGGATCAATTGCAAAACGTGCCATTGGCATTAGCATTCCAGCTGCCATAAATCCACCAACACCTGTTAATGTATAACTTAGAAACTGACGTCTTGAAACCTTATTGTTACTCATCCTTTTCCCCCCTCTAACTTAAAGGTCAGTCCAATGGACATACTTGCTTAAATTAATAATACTAGGACATATACATGATATATCAATAAAAAAGGAAGGTCAATATTTCAGGGACATGAATTATGAACTTTGTGAACAATTAATGAAAGATATTGTCATTAATTCGCCCATTTTTCTGCAAAAGTGGGTATAAGTTGACGGAGTTGATCTTCTAAAACAGAATTTTTCATTTTTTGATCCATTGATTCTAGCGGTATAGAAGGTATCCAAAAAACATTTTGCTCTTCATTCATTGTAATCCAATCGCGATCAGAAGTAAGGAAAAATATATGTTTGAATTGTGCCTTTTTCAATTCTTCCAACCAATTTTCTAACAATAAATGCTTGTCCTGATTTCTAGTATAAGAGAAGGAAGGAAATAAGACGATCCTTCCTTTAAATTGATTTTCAATTATATTTCCTAATGATAAAACGAAGTCTGCAGCAGAGGCAGCAAATTGAAATCCACTGTCAGACCCATCGATTAATGTTAGGGGAATTATTGCAGTATCTATATACTCTTTTTGTGCTTGAAATACAGCACTATCTTTTCCGTTCCAATGCATGATTATCTCTCCTAAATGTCTTTAGCAACTAGTTCTTTCCACAAGGCAGAAAGTTCAAGAAATTTTTCTTTATTATTTTGATCAATTGCTTGATCTATTTGTTTTTGTAACTGTTCAACTTGAAAAAAGTGTAAACTCTCCGACAATACATCTTCTACAATAAGCTTATCTTTTTCACTAATATGCAAATACTTCGGCATATAAGGATTTTCTTCTAAAACTGCTAAGTATTCTGGACTTGGTGGAACTGTCTGAAAGTTTAACTGGATGTACATTTCTTCCTCAGGATGCAGCCTCAAATCATGAAATGATTTTTCCGCGTCCGCTGTCATAATGCTTCCTTTATAAAATCGAAAAGGTATACCTGAAGAAGTTGTAACGGACATAACCATTGCTCGGGGACAATAATGAGCTTCCTCCACGAAATGCACATTATTTAATAATGTTTCATGACTTATTAAATAATTCAATATCCAGACGCACTCTCTTCTTTTCATTTGATATTTTTTCAAAAACCAACGGACAAATTCTTTCTTCTCGCCAACTGAAACAGAAGCAGTCACGTAACCTCTCCTTCCTTTTTTTGTCCAATCAAATTCGCCTGAGGCTATTTGCGTCCAGATTTTGCATTGAGCAAGCTCGATGAACTCCTTTACAAAATGCCTGAGGCTTAACCTAATTCAGCAATGTACTAATAAATTAGGTCATTTCAAACCATGTACTATTTTCCGGCTCTAATTCCTGTAATAGACCTATTACTTCTAGAGCTTCTTCTCTTTTTCCTTCTTCAAGTAGAAAGTATACATATTTACCCAAAAATTGTGCATCGTCCTTAAGTTCAGTATATGCTAACTTATAAAATTCGTATGCTTTTTCGTAAATTTCTAATCGATTAAAAGCATCCGCTAAAAATGGATACATGGACGACCATTCAAAATGTTCATTTTTCAACGTTTCATATAGTTCAATCAGCTCTTCATCTTTTTCTTCCTTAGAAAATAAAGAAGAAAGGATGAAAATCGCATCCATATATTCTGGATCTAGCGCAATTGCTTCTTGTAAAAATGACTCTGCTTCTTTCACTTTACCCATTTTTAACGAAATTTTACCTGCAAATAAATAATATTCTTTTTCAAATTCATCACGAGCAATTCCATTTGTTATTGCTTTAAATGCTTCTGCGTTTTTCTCCAGCATTGCATATGTTTCAGCTAACAACATATAGCCTGAAAAATAGTCCGGATCTATTTCTAGTAAATTTTCTAATTGATTTACTGCTGTATCATAATGCTGCACTTGAAATGATGCATACGCTGCATGAAATAAAACATCAGGTGATACTTCTTTTTTCAAAGCTTCTGCATAGTATGGAATCGCTTCTTCATAAGCTGCTCCGGCACTATAAATTTCAGCAAGCTTCAAAGGTAAATCGACTCCTTGAATGGAATCTTGTAATGGCAAAAGATTCTCTAAAACTCTAGCAGCCTCTAGATATCTACCAGTTTCAAATAATATTTCTCCTTTTGCATAAAGTAATAACGATTCTTTTGGCATAATTGCAATCGCTTCATCTATTTTTTGTTCAGCTACTTCATACAGACCAATCATTTGATAATAATCAGCTAAAGTTAGTAGCGCTTGTGGATATACTTCACTCGATTTTTCTACACTTGTTAAGAGATTTAACGCTTCATCTTCCTTATCCATTTCTAAAAATAGCTGAGCTTGATCAATTTTTAATTGACTTTCATCTGGAAATAAAAATTGAAGGTGAGCTAAAACTTTTATCGCTTCTTCCGTATATCCATATTGGGTCAATACATCAGCCAACTCATATTGTGTTTCGGCATCTGGTTCTATTAAAAAAGAATCGATCATGTCATTTAGCTTTTCCATATTTCCTTGTTCTATCGCTTCAATAAATGGCTCTAATTTTTCCAATCAATTCACCTATCCTTCTAGTGTCCTTTTCATCGTACAGGACAGTTAAACGTCATACAAGAAAAAAACCCTCCGATTAAGGAGAGTTCACTATTTTATCACACTTGAAAGTTGTTCAAAAAAGTTTGGATAAGAAACACCAACGCAAATCTCATTGTCTATTGTTACTGCGCTGGATGTGACAAGAGATGCAATTGCAGCCATCATACCAATCCGGTGATCTCCATAAGTAAACAAATCCGCACCATGTAAAGGTGTTGGTCCTTCAATAATCATTCCATCATCCGTTGCAGTAATATTAGCTCCAAGTTTCTTTAACTCGGTTACAACCGCATCAATACGATTGGTTTCTTTTACTTTCAGCTCTTCCGCATCTTTAATTACTGTTCTACCTCTTGCTTGCGTTGCAAGTAATGCAATAATTGGAATTTCATCAATTAATCGCGGGATTAGTTCCCCACCGATTTCTGTTCCGATTAGTTCAGATGTACTAATCGTAATATCCCCTATTTCTTCATGGCTCACATTATTTAAGTGTCGAATGGATACTTTAGCACCCATTTCCTGAAGAACTTCCATAATTCCTGTTCTAGTAGGATTTAATCCAACGTTTTGAAGTACTAACTTACTGTTAGGAACGATTGCACCAGCAACTAAAAAGAACGCAGCAGATGAAATATCTCCAGGCACCACAACATGAGTACCTCTAAGTTCTTGCAGTCCTTGTAAACGAATTTTTTTACCCTCTACGGCTATGTTCGCTCCGAAATGAAGAAGCATTCTTTCTGTATGATCGCGAGAAGTTTCCATTTCAGTTACCATCGTCTCACCTTCAGCATGTAAACCCGCGAATAATATCGCAGATTTCACTTGTGCACTTGCAACGGGCATTTTATACTGGATGGCTTGAAGCTTTTTACCCTCCACTGCGATTGGTGTAAACTGTGCGTCGTCTCTACCAATAAAATGTGCTCCCATTTGCTTGAGCGGAGCAGTTACTCGTTTCATTGGACGTTTTTGAATGGATTCATCGCCAATTAAAATAGTCGAAACGTTTGAACCAGCTAAAATACCAAGCATAAGTCTAGTCGTTGTACCAGAATTACCCGTATATAAGATTTCATTCGGCTCATTCCAAGCATCTATTCCATTGCTTATAATTTGAACAGCTTCGGCCTCTACCAAAATTTTCACACCTAGCTTAGTGAAGCAATCGATTGTCGCTAAACAGTCGTCGCTTTGCAAGAACCCTTCTACCGTTGTTGTCCCTTTTGCTATAGCTCCAAACATGATAGAACGGTGAGAAATGGATTTATCGCCAGGTATTCGTATTGTTCCTTGCAAGGAGGGCTGTGCATAATTTAATTCTTTACTCATAGTAATTCTCCTCCCTTAAGAGATATATGTTTCAAAAGTTGTATTATTAGCTATACATTTAACAGCTTTCGCACGATCATCCATTGTTTGAAAACTAACTACTAAAATCCCAAAAATATCTTCTCGAGTTTCCACAATTCGTAAGTTTGTAATGCTTATATCGCCTTTAGCTAAATAACCAGTAATTTCAGAAATTACCCCTGGATAATCCGGTACATCGACATATAAATCAAATACAGAGAACATTGCACCTTGCGTTGTAATTGGGAGCTCATCACGAACTTGTTTAGCTTTTGAAAAATAAGTTTCTATTTCATCTGCTTCCCCATGTAGCAAAAGATTTTGAAGCTTGTTCATTTCTTCTGTCCACATGTGTAATTGATTACTTAACTCCTTACGATTTTGAAGCGTAATATCTCGCCACATAATTGGATTTGCTGATGCAATCCTTGTTAAATCACGAAACCCACCAGAAGCAAGTTGCTTCGTAAAAGGAAATTGTTCATTTTCTCCAGCAAGTTGGTGCACAAGTGAGGCAGCAACCAAATGAGGGAAATGGCTAACAACTGCTGTCATATGATCATGTTCTACTGCATTCACTTGAACAACTTTTGCTTTTGTAACTTGTAAAATATCAAAAAGAATTTTTACTTCTTTTTTATTTTCGTTTTCAAATGGAGTAAGCATATAAAATGCATTCTCAAATAGATGTGCACGAGCTGCCTCTACACCACTTTTATGGGAACCAGCCATCGGATGTCCGCCGATAAATGTTATGCCCATTTCTTTTAATCTTAGAGCTGCTTTCATTATTTCTTTTTTTGTACTTCCTGTATCTGTTACGATTACTTGTTTCTTAAGACTCCATTTAGACATTTCATGCATTAATCGAATTGTTTCATTGACAGGAGTAGCAAATATAATCACATCTGCAAGTGCAGCTCCTTCTTCCATATGAGAAGCCATCTCATCAATTACACCAATTTTTTGGGCAGTTTGAAGCGTTTGACTTTGTGCATCGTAACCGATAATAGAAATGTCTTTATTGCGCTTTAATCCAAGCGCTAAAGAACCTCCTATTAATCCGAGTCCAATGATGAAAACTGTTTGTTTCATTAAATTACGCCTTCCTCATGTAAAACTTCATTTAGTTTTTGCAGTAACTCCGTATTTTCTTCCTCTGTACCAATTGTTATACGAAGATATCCTGGAACACCTAACGCATTCCCACTACGTACAATAAATCCTCGCTTCATTAACCCTTGGAAAACTGCATCACTATCTGCTTTAACTTCCATCAATATGAAGTTAGTGTGCGAAGGAAAATAATGAAGATTACGTTCCGAACAGAACACTTCATATTGCTTTATACCGGCATTATTTTTCACTCTGCACGCTTCAATGAAGTTTTGGTCCTCCAGGCCGATAAGCGCCACTTCTTGGCTTAATACCGTATTATTAAACGGCTCACGAGTAGGTTCTAGCTGATAGATTACTTCCTCCGAACCAATTGCATAACCAACTCGGAAACTTGCTAATCCGTATGCTTTAGAGAAAGTACGCATTATTAATAAGTTTGGATGTTTTTCCAACAATCCAATGGAACTTTCATACTTTTCGTCTGTAATATATTCGGTATAAGCTTCATCAAGCACTACCAATACATCGCTAGGTACTTTTTCAAGAAATTCTTTAATTTTATCAGAAGGAGTTAATGATCCAGTTGGATTATTCGGATTACAAATCCAAACGATAGCTGTATTTTCATCAATTGCTTCATACATTTTATCTAAATCATGTTCTCCGTTTGTTAACGGTACTTCTCTGACCTCTGCACCTTCTACAATTGCATTATGCTTATATTGCCCAAAAGTGATAGAGGCCATCACTGTGTTTAATCCAGGTTGAAGGATTGCTCTTGAAACAATTAATATATTATCATCGGATCCATTACCGAATAATAATTGTTTTTCTGAAACATTCAAGTGTTTAGCCACTGCGGTTCTTAACTTTGAAGCATAGCCATCAGGATAAATGGCATAATTTACTTTCGCATTTTCTAAAAACGCTTTTACATTTGGAGAAGTTCCATATGGATTCTCATTAGATGCCAGTTTAGTTACTTTGTCTAGATTAAATATTCTTTTTACTTCTTCCGTTGTTTTCCCAGGTTGGTAAGCTTCCAATCCTTTAATTTGTTTTTTGAATTTCATCTTAAAGCTCCTCCACTCTCTCATTTACTTAACTAAATCAGGTCTTAACTGGACAGCGTTATTTAAATAAATATGTTGAATATCTTTTTGGGGTTTCTCTGTATTTACATGCATCAATAATCGAATGCATTTTTCTAATGCACCAGGGACATTCATTTCATGCGTACACATAACTGGTACAAATGTCCATCCGTCTAAGTTACGTACTGCTCTCGCTGGAAAAGCAGAGGAGATATCTGTCGTTGTCGATATAATGACGGAAGCAATTGTATCTGGATTTATATCATTTGCTCTAGCCATTTCTGTCACAAGTCTAGCTGTTTCTCGAAGTACTTCTTCATTTGAGTCTTCTGTTACTGTTACTGCTCCTCTAACTCCTCTGATCACTTATTTCCCCTCCTCAATCCATTTTCTTAATTGTTCATCACATTTTTTAACTTCTTCCATAGATATAACTTTAACAAAAGGTTCTCCTATTTTTTGTAACAACGCAAAATGAAGTTCTCCATTTGTTGTTTTTTTATCTTTCAGCATAAATGTAGCTAATTGTTCAAAAGAGCAGTTTAATACATGTTGAAATTGATATCCAAGTTTTTTCGCAAGCCCAAATACTTTATGTGCATAGCCAACCTCCACTTTTCCATGTAATTCGCTTAACATTAATGCAGGAATTAGACCAATCATGACAGCTTCTCCATGTGTAATTTTCCCATAACCAACAGAAGCTTCGATTGCATGTCCGTATGTATGCCCAAAGTTTAAATACTTGCGGTACGATTGTTCTCTTTCATCTAACTCTACTATTTGCGCTTTAACCCGGATTCCTTTTTCAAGCCATACAAGAAGCTCTCTTTTTTGAATATCAGCAATGCTTGCCAAATGTAAGAATTCATTTACCCAATTTTCATCGCTAATGAGTGCATGTTTTATTACTTCCGCTAGTCCCGAACGAACCTCTGTTTCAGGCAAAGTTTGCAGAAAATGAAAATCATATAAAACTTCCTTCGGTTGATAAAAAGCGCCAATCATATTCTTGCCATTTGGATGATTAATCGCTGTTTTTCCTCCTACAGCACTATCATGCGCTAAAATAGTCGTTGGAATTTGATAAAATGGGATACCTCTCATAAAAGTAGATGCTACAAAACCTGTCAAATCTCCTACAGCTCCACCACCTAGAGCAAATAAAATACTATTTCTTGAACAATTTTCTTGCAGCAGAAACGTTTGAACATTGAAATAGGATTCAAACGTTTTACATGCTTCTCCATTAGGAACAAGATGAATTTTATAAGGCAATGAAAAATTTTGTTGAAAATAATCTTTATGCAAATTCCAAACGTTTTCGTCCGAAATTACAACGATTTGATCTACTTTTTGAAATGCTTCTGCATTTCTTTCACAAAATTCTTGCAAAATATTTTCTCCTAAATGAACGTCATAAAGAGAATCCTTTATTCTTACTGGGATTATCATCGATTAAAACCCCTTTGTGTAAGCTCTATGTCTTTCAATATCTGCTTTTAAAGTATTTAGTTGATCTCCATTAAATGTATCTAACAGAGCTGCTGCTATTTCCCATGCAATGACTGCTTCTGCAACAACTGAAGCTGCTGGTACCGCACAACTATCCGAACGTTCAATACTAGCTTTAAATGGTTCTTTTGTTTCAATATCTACGCTTTGTAACGGTTTATAAAGTGTTGGAATTGGTTTCATTACCCCTCTAACAACAATTGGCATTCCAGTCGACATTCCACCTTCTAAACCACCTAGACGATTAGTGTCACGAGTATAGCCATCTTCTTTATTCCAAGAGATTTGATCATGCACTTGGCTTCCGAATAAATTCGCCATTTCAAATCCTAAACCAATCTCTACACCTTTAAATGCATTAATGCTCATCATTGCCATTGCTAGTTTTCCATCTAACTTACGATCATAGTGAACATAGCTTCCAACCCCTGCAGGCATACCTGTAACAATTACTTCTACTACGCCACCAATTGTATCGCCAGCTTTTTTTGCATAATCAATCGCTTCCACCATTTTTGCTGAAGCTATTGGATCTAAACAATATACGGAATCTGCTTCTACAATCTCACGAATTTCTTCAATAGACTTTCCACTCGCTAAATTTAGGTTAGCTTCAATGCCCCCGATTTTCGTAACATGAGCTACTACTGAAATACCTAATTGTTTTAGCAACTGCTTTGCAACTGCTCCAACTGCGACACGGACAGTAGTTTCCCTTGCAGAAGAACGTTCCAGTACATTACGTAAATCACGATGCCCATATTTCATGCCACCAACTAAATCGGCATGACCTGGTCTTGGTCTTGCAATTTGTCTTTTAATGTCTTCTGGATCAATTTCGTCCCCAAGCGGTTCAATTCCCATGATATTCGTCCAATGTTTCCAATCATCATTGTTCACAACAAGACAAACGGGAGATCCTAATGATTTACCATGTCGAACGCCAGCTGTGATAGCTACCGTATCTTTTTCGATCTGCATTCGTCGCCCTCTACCATGCCCACCTTGACGACGCTTTAACTCTTTATTAATCTGTTCACTAGTGATTTCTAATTGTGCGGGTAACCCTTCAATAATTGCTGTTAGTTGTGGTCCATGCGACTCACCTGCTGTTAAATAACGCACAACGCTTTCCCCCTTCAACTCGCTAAAGTATTTGTTTTCAACTATATCATAAAATCAGTTTTAAAGTATAGAAGAAAACTGCCCAATTTTTTCATTGGACAGTTTTATTTTTTGCGGTAAAAAAATGTGTCTTCTATCTCAAATCCAAATTTACCAGGATTAAATATTTGTTCAGTACTTCCGACAAAGAGAATTCCACCTGAACGCAGAGAATTACTAAAGTTTTGATAAATTTGATCTTTTGCTTCTTCTGTGAAATAAATCATTACATTACGACAAATAATTAAATCGTAATTTTTATCGTATGTATCTTTCAATAAATTATGCTTTTTAAAATTAGCCGTCTTTTTAATCGCATCTTCCACTTTATAAAACTGGCCTTGTTTCTCAAAATACTTAAACTTTATCTCATTAGGAACTTCTGCAAGTGAGCGTTCGGGATATATCCCAACTTTGGCCCTATGTATTGCATTTTCATCTAAATCTGTTGCATGCACTGAGATTTGAGAAAGAGGAAGATAATTCGATAAAACCATAGCAGTTGTATATGGTTCTTCACCTGTAGAACATGCCGCACTCCAGATCTTCAATCGTTTATTTTCAGCTAATAGTTTAGGAAATATTTTGTTTTGCAAAACTTCCCAACGCTTTCCATTGCGGTAAAACTCGGATACATTAATCGTCATTCGATCTAAAAACTCGTTTAATAAGTCTCTATCATGATCAAGCGCATTAAAAAATTCGACAAAGTTTTTATATCCTTTTTTTTCATATAGCGAAGTAAGTCGGCGTTTCATCTGTGCTTCTTTATACGCTGCAAGATCAATACCTGTCTTCTGTTTGATAGATTCGACAAATTTTATGTAGTCTGGCACAATAACATCGTTCCTTTCAAAATACCTATAATAAAGTATATCGTATTCTGAACATTTAGGACATAAGAAAAACACTTGATTTTATACACATCTCCCAATATCTACATTTTTTCTCAATTGTTCAGCCATCACTTGTTCTTTTTTCAAAAGAAAAACGCTAGCGTCCTTTAAGTGCTCTTGTCTTCTCTATTTCTAGAGTGCTTTGGACGAAACTTTGGCTACACTATTACCGCGGGAATTTTTGTGGATTGAGAAATGACTGCGTCACTTCTCAATCCACTTTTTTTCGATAATCTTGTGGCGGGTGTTTGTCCGACGCCATCTTGAAATATGCAGAGACAAGATGCATTAGGTTTGGTTAATAAGAGATTAGATACTTTCCTATTCTTTTAAAAGCGGACGAAGATGCAATTTCGTCCGCTCAGCGCTTCTTTATACATGGATGCTAACTATTTTTCTCAACTTCCACATGGTTACAGGTATTATTAAGTTTAAATGCTCAACTAAAAAGTTAAAAACTGTCATAGAGCGACTAATTGTAAAGTGAAAGCTACAGATTCTACACTGAGAGCAACAAAATCCTTTAAGAAAGCAACCAATTTTATCGTGAAAACAACCAAATCTCTATATAAAGAGTTAACTTTATGTGAGATGACTCAAATCAGTGTTAGACAATCCAGTGAAACTAAAAACACTATGAACACGGTATTTTATATACTTCCTTAATCTATAAGAAAAACTCAAGCGTCCCTTAAGTGCATCTTGTCTTCTCTATTTCTAGAGTGCTTTGGACGAAACATTGGCTACACTATTACCGTTATAGTTATGGAAAGAAAAATATATATCCGGCCGTATTTTTTCTATCCGGTCACAACACTTGAGTCCCATTAGTATAATTTCTAGCTTTTTTATAAAAAAAAAAAAAATAACAGTCAAATTTAAAAAATTTGACTGTTATTTTAGAGATATATTAGTTAATCCAGTTGTTAGCGTCTTTTGCGTAAGCTACTAATTCTTCTTGTTTGAAGAATAAGCCGATTTCACGTTCAGCGCTTTCAAGTGAGTCAGAACCATGGATAATGTTTTTCCCAACAGTTACTGCGAAGTCTCCGCGGATTGTTCCAGGAGCTGATTCTTTTGGATTTGTAGCACCCATCATAAGACGAGCTGTTGTAATAACATTTTCACCTTCCCAAACCATTGCAAAAACTGGTCCAGAAGTGATGAATTCTACTAATTCACCGAAGAATGGGCGTTCTTTATGTTCGCCGTAATGTTCTTCTGCTAATTCAGTTGGAATTTGCATTAATTTTGCTCCAACTAATTGATATCCTTTTTTCTCAAAACGGTTTACGATTTCACCGATTAGGTTACGTTGTACGCCATCAGGTTTTACCATTAAAAATGTTTTTTCCATGAATAACACTCCTTCAACTATATAAGGGGATAATTTCTAATTTCTCCACCGTTACAAATAATATCACTATCATGCACTATTTTCAAATTAAATTCTATCTAAGTTACACTCATTCATCTATTCTATCGCTTCTCAGCAATAAGATTCAAATTTCATAAAGTCAAAACTTACGTTTGCTCATAAATAAAGCAATATTTTGTAACGACTTTTTCGCGGAATTTGCAGGCAATTGTTTCACTTCGTTTAATGCCTTTTGCAAATACATATTACTTACTTGTTTAGCATGGTTAATCGCCTCGGAATTACGGATTTCCGTTAATAGCTGTTGCTTGTTGTCTTCTGAAATACTTCCATCTAGCATTTCCTTTAATAAAGGAGCGATAGTAGGTTCATTTTTGACATAAAGAACGGGTAAAGTTATATTACCTTGCAATAAATCACTTCCAGCTGGTTTTCCAAGCTGCTCATCTGTCGAAGTAATGTCTAATATATCATCAATGATTTGAAAAGACATACCTACATAATAACCAAATCGCTTTAAGTGTCTAATCGTTTTTTCATCTGCCCCAGAGGCAATTGCACCTAAAGCACAACTTGCTGAAATTAGAATGGCCGTTTTCCGCTTTATCCGTCTTAAGTAATCTCGAACAGTTTGGTCTATTAAATGCTTATCTTCAATTTGTAATATTTCACCAATACAAAGTTCTACCATCGTATGAGATAACACTTCATGTGCATATGTATTTTCTAACACTGTTATGTATTCAATCGCTCTAGCAAAGAGAAAATCTCCCGTATACATCGCTACTCTATTATTCCACTGAGTTTTTACTGTTTCTCTTCCTCTTCTTGTTTCCGCGTCGTCTATTACATCATCATGTACAAGTGAGGCCATATGAATAAGTTCAACTGGCACAGCAACATTTTTTATGGAGTCAATTGAATAATCGCCAAACTTTGCTGAAAGTAAGACAAAAACAGGACGAATTCGCTTTCCTCCAGCAAGAAGTAAATGAAGAGAAGCCTCATTTAATAAGTGAGAAGAAGAATTCACTGCAGTTGCTAGTTCTTTTTCGATGACATCTAAATCCGATTTCAAATCGGAATAAAGTAATTTCAACTTCATCTTATCCACAGATAATACCTTCTCCCACTCAAATATCTTTCTTAAAACCAATATGCCTCGCCGCTGCTCCACCACTATAAGGCTTATTTGATACTTTTTTCAAACCAACTTCCTCGAATAACCGGGACAACGTTTCTCTATTTGGAAAGTCCTTTGCTGATTCTTGAAGCCACGAATATTCTTTGTAACTTTTCGCAAATAGTTTTCCGAACAAAGGCATTACAAAACGGAAATAAAAGCGGAAGCCAGCATTAAATAATTTAGAATCTGGTTGCGAAGTTTCTAAACAAACGACCATACCACCCGGTTTCGTAACTCGTTTCATCTCTTCCAGCACTTGTTTATAGTCTGGAACATTTCGTAGCCCAAAGCCAATAGTCACATAATCAAATGAACTATCTTCAAAAGGTAGCTCCATTGCATTCCCTTGTACCAGTTCAATTTGAGCAATGTTTTTTACTTTCTCTTTTCCTACATTCAACATATTTTGACTAAAATCTAATCCAATCACTTTTCCGGTTGGACCGGTCGCTTCTGCTAATGCAATTGTCCAATCAGCAGTACCACAGCAAACGTCAAGTGCTGTACTTCCCTTTTTCACCTGCATTGCTTTCATCGTGTCGTTACGCCATTTTATATGTTGCTGAAAACTAATGACCGAATTCATCGAATCATAGTTATCTGAAATACTTTCGAAAACTTCGTGTACATATTGTTCTTTTGATTTTCCCACGTTTACCCTTCTCTCAACTGATTTTCCAGTGAATGGTTGCTCACTCGCTCTAAAATCGCATCTTTCAAGGATTCATTTAATAAGTCTGAGGAACGAACGTCTTGGACTAGAGTCAGTTCAATTTTTTCAATTTCAAGGCGCAGTGTGTCCATATTGGATTGAAATATTTTAGATTTACTTATATAAAATGTTTTTTCGTTATTTTCGAAGGCAACTAACTCTTTTTTTAACGCTGCTAGTAATAATGCTTCATTCATAATATACACATACTCATGGTAAGCGTAGTATTCTAAAAATCGTTCAATTGGTTTACATTCGATTAGTTGAATCGATTGAATTAATTCTTCCAGTGTGTAATCTTCTAGATCATAAAATCTAGATTTATGCTCCGTAATGATTGCAACGCTATTAGATAATAGTTGGATTAAATCTATTTTATTTTCACTAGCCAAAAGTTGGTAATACCGACCACTATAATAATCTCCCGCTAGCACTTGTAACTGTTGTGATTTAGCCGTCGCATTTTCTTCCTTCACTAAATCGTGTGCAGCAAGAGCAGAAAAAATAAGAGAAACAGCGATTGCAGAAACCTCTACCGAGTTATCCCAATCTTCCTCATTAAGAAATGGTAAAATTGTGAAGAACAAACGATCTTCATCAACTACAGGTATCCCGGTGTATTTTTGCAAAGTGCTCTGTTGAAGTTGCATAAGAATATTCTTTTTATAGGTTTCAACATGTTGTAATATCAATGCTTCGTTCATACACTTTACTCCATTTCTCAGCTGCGGTTAATCTTCTATATAGTTTACTACATTTTTTTGGAATCACTTTGAATCACGCCATTAGCTGTTTGAATAGACGCTTTTCCTCTAATTTTCATTGCTGAAGTATGTTCTGTAAATTGAGCAATCATTACTTCACCTGTATCTAACTTTTCAGAATGATGGAATTTAGTATCTGTACCACGAGTCAATCCGATTACATTTACACCATCTTCTTCTGCTTTGATTACGATAAAATCTGAACTAGACATTTTAAAGTCTCCTTTGTTCGAAGTCTTTTTTTATCATACCATATTCTTGTCCATTCATCCAAAGCAGTTAACTCATCTGAATGAAAGATAAGATTTCGGAACGTTTTATATCATTCGTTTCTAATATACCGCGTGCAACAGCAGTAACGGTTTTTGAACCCGGTTTTTTTATACCTCGCATTGTCATACACATATGCTCCGCTTCCACTACAACATAAACACCATGAGGGTTTAACATTTCCATTATATCATCTGCAACTGTAGATGTAATTCTCTCTTGAAGTTGAGGACGTTTCGCGGTTGTTTCTACCGCTCTTGCCAGTTTACTCAGCCCAGTCACAACTCCATTTCGTGGTATATAGGCAACATGTGCTTTACCGTAAAATGGCACTAGATGATGCTCACACATAGAATAGAATGGTATATCTTTTACTAACACTAGCTCTTCATGCTCTTCATTAAAAACAGTTTGAAAATATTCTTTTGGATCCTGTTGCAATCCCTCAAACATTTCCGCGTACATCTTAGCTACTCTTTTCGGTGTATCCAGTAAACCTTCTCTAGAAGGATTTTCACCCACAGCTTCTAGTATCATCTTGACTGCTTCTTCTATTTTTTCTAAATCGACATTTTTCATTTTTGTTATACCTCCTAAAACAACTTCGTAATCATAAGAATCTTAGCATACGATTCAAAGATAATAAATATTTTTCAATTATGTATATTTATCATTTCTTTTCTGTCATTTCCAAAAAGAAAAGAACGGCTACCAAGAAGATAGCTTCAAGGTAACCGTTCTATGTACGACAACATCAGTTATTTAACTGCGTCTTTAAGCGCTTTACCTGGTTTGAAAGCAGGTACCTTGCTTGCAGCGATGTCGATCTCTTTACCTGTTTGAGGATTACGTCCTTTACGTGCAGCACGTTCACGTACCTCAAAGTTACCAAAACCGATTAATTGAACTTTTTCACCATCTGCAAGAGCAGTTTGAATTGATTCAAATACAGCTTCAACTGCTTTAGAAGCATCTTTCTTAGAAAGATCTGTAGCTTCAGCAACAGAGTTCACTAATTCTGTTTTATTCATAACATTCACCTCCTCTCAAAGGAAGATAGCTTTAATCCTGTAAAAAGAGTATCACAACCAAAAAGGCTTCGCAACACTATTTGCACGTGTTTTGGGAACTTTAAGCAAAAAATGACGAATTTAATGAAATAACGGGACTTTTCGCATAGACGCGAAAAGCCCCGTTCCAAATAATTGGGTTATATTTTTAAATTTTCTGCATATTACCAACAACTTCATCTACTTTGTTCAAGGAAGACACGGCCTCATTACTGCATGTTTTTTGAATGAAAAAATCCATTATTAACCATTTTATAGAATAAACGTTATTAAACCTCTATCTCCTTCGTTTACCATTCTTTCAATCGTTTCTCGCATTCTTTTTTTCGCAAGTACAGAAACATTTTCTGTTTTATAACGCAAGCTTTCTTTCATTACTTCGACTAGTGAAGTACCAAAAACTTGTGTTTGCCACAATGCATCTCGATCATGCAAATAGCCGTGTTTTAAATCTTTTAGCAGCTGCTGACTATGAAATTCAGAACCGATTAAAGGAGCAAATTCCGCTTCCATATCTACTCGAATTATATGCAGAGATGCTGCTTTTGCTTTTAAACTGACTCCATAGAAATTATTTTGTTTAATAATTTCTGGTGCAGATGGTTGGAAATCATGAATTGTCGGAAGGGATACCCCGTATCCATGTTTTTTGGCAGCCTCTAATGCTTCTGAAAATTTGTTATAAGCTTTTTTTGCGGTAGAAGCTTCTTTTACAAATAAAAGCCAATCTTTTTTAGATTGAATCGGCTCTTCTAACCATTCATCACAAACTTCTTGAAACACTTCTGGTTTTAGGCCAATTTGAATGCAAGCAGAGCCTCGTCCGGGGTTCGCTTCTACTACATCTGCTGATTGAATGAAGGGAACTTGTTTAAATCTAGCAGCAAGCTCTTTTACATCTTTCATTTTAGAAACAATTTTAAGCCATTCTTGCAACGAAGAGGTGATTGCATTGTTAACAAAATGATCCGGCTCTAAGACATCGGTCCAATCTGGTTTAACAAGTTCAATATCTGTAATAGGGAATTCATAAAGTGCCTGTTGGAGTATGTATTGAATTTCCTCTGCAGTCATGCGATCCACCGCAACTGCAATTACAGGTACTTCATGTTCTTTTTGTAACTCATCACATAAATGAATCGTATCAGCATGACCAGGCATTTTACTATTTAAAACGATAACAAATGGTTTACCAATTTCTTTTAATTGAGCAATAATCTGTTGTTCTGCATTCTCTGCCGCTTTTCTCGGAATATTATTTACCGATCCATCTGTAGTTACAACTATCCCAATAGTAGAGTGATCACGTATTACTTTGTCTGTTCCGATTCTTGCAGCTTCTTCAAATGGAATGGCTTCACTATGCCAAGGTGTATGGACTAGTTTTTGCCCTTCTTCTCCTGAATGCGTTTTTATGCCATCAATCATGTACCCTACACAATCTACTAACCTAATTTGTAATCGTAATTGTTCTTCTCCGAGATAAATATTTGTTCCGTGTGCAGGAACAAATTTCGGCTCAGCCGTCATAATGACGTTTCCAGGTGAACTTTGTGGAAGTTCATCTTGTGCTCGTAATCTCTCTGATTCCTCTTTTATATTAGGAATAACAACTAGCTCCATTACTCGTTTCACAAAAGTAGATTTACCAACTCGAACAGGCCCTACAACTCCAATATACACATCTCCATTAGTACGTTCTGCTATTTGTTCATAAAGTTTATTTGACATGGATACTCTCCTTTCTTCGCAGTTTAATATATGCACAAAAAAAACGTTTCATGCATAAAGCATGAAACGTTCAATCGTTTATTTTGCCAACATAAAAATTGGTTCATTCTGTTCATTTACTGTATATGGAAGTGAGTAGGCAGGAACAATAGCAAAGTTATCCGTGAGTAGGTGACGAATATCCTCTCCAGGTTTTACCTTTGTTTTATTGTCCTGAAGCATTCGATTTAGTTCAATAGAGTAATCCACAAACATTTTCCCGTCACCTGTTGCTACTAAAGGCAACTGTGTATCCGAATATGGGCTTTGAACCGACAACTCACTTTTGTATCCCATCTTTTTATAATCGAGCTTATACACGCCTTCCCCAATGATTTCTGCGATAGGGCCATAACCATTAATGCCTTTACGATAGTTAATATCACGTAGGGTCTCGGCAATACGTAAATCTACCAACTTAACTGTTGGATTCTCTTCTACATCCATAAGTACATATTGATAAATGCCACCTGCTTCATATGAGTTAGCTGGTGATTTACCTATATATCTTGGAACAATTTTTGTAAAATCAATGGGATATTTAATATATTGGTCTGTTCCCATATCTCGAGTTTTAATCGGTAATAAACCACCCGAGTCTTCTCTAAAGCTATTGACAGCATTTTGAACGACCATTAACTGATCTTCATATGGCAACAAGTTTTCCGGCTGTTGTCCACTTTTATAGCCACATCCCGTTAAAACTAGTATTCCTAAAAGAATAGTAGCTAAAAGTTTTATGTTTTTCATCCTAATCTCCTTACTAAGCTTTTGTTGGATTAAAGATAATATATATCATCGTGATAAAACCTATAAACAACAATATGTACGCAATCAAACCAAATATAGCTTTTAAGAATCTATTATTAAACTTCGTTTTAACAAAGAACATAAACAACATAGCTAAAAATAAACTTCCCATAGAACCAAATGAGATCCACATTTTTTCCATAGATGATATTAATAACATGGGCTATCCCCCACTTTCTAAGACTTAGAAGTATCACACATAAAAAAAGAGTTGCAATTTGTACAACCCATTTTAATGTGGATATAACTATATATTTTGGAAGGAGTTTTCAGATTAATGGAAAACGCTTAGCAAATTGCGGACAGTAAGTTCCCTTTGTAAAGGACTAATACTTATCTATGAATGCAAGCGTTTAACATCAAGTTGATCGTTTAAAATGTTTTATAATCCTCTAACTCATGTTTTTTCGTACGAATCATAAGGATGTCTACAGCTTCTTTAGGATTAACATGTTCGAACAAAACAGAATAAAGCGCTTCAGTTATCGGCATACTCACTTGCTGTTTTTGAGCGAGTTGGTAGGCAGCTTGCGTTGTACGTACTCCTTCTACTACCATTCCCACCTCGTCTAGGACGTTTTCCAGAGTAGCACCTTTTCCAAGCAAATTCCCAGCTTTCCAGTTTCGTGAGTGAACGCTTGTACAGGTCGCTATTAAATCCCCCATACCTGTTAAACCTGAAAAAGTATAGGCTTTAGCACCTAAACTAATACCTAGTCTCGAAATTTCAGCTAAACCTCTCGTAATAAGTGCAGCTTTTGCATTATCACCGTAACCTAATCCATCTACGATACCTGCCGCAAGTCCAATCACGTTTTTCAGTGCTGCTCCTATTTCTACTCCAATAACATCATCATTCGTATAAACCCGAAAAGAATTATTCATAAATAAATCTTGTACTTTTTTAGCGGCCTCTAGTTTCTCACAAGCAGCAGTAATGGTTGTTGGGTGATGTAATACAACCTCTTCCGCATGGCTTGGTCCAGATAAGACTACAATTGCTTCAACCAAATTAGAGGGTAATTCTTCTTCAATCATTTCCGAAATTCGCTTTAATGAATTTGGTTCGATTCCTTTAGAAACATGTACAAATAATTTTTTTTCTTTCAGATGCACTCTCATCTGCTGGCAAACTTCTCTAATTGCTTTCGTAGGAACGGCTAGAATAATGGTAGTGGCATGATCAATAGCTCTTTCAAAGTCACTTGTAGCATTTAAATTACTTGGTAATACTATATTTGGTAAATACCGTTTGTTTGTATGGTCGATATCAATTTCAATTGCTTGGTCCTCTCGATGTGACCATAGAAGGCAATCATGATTGTTATTAGCTAGAACCATGGCAAGAGCCGTACCCCAGCTACCCGCTCCAAGCACAGTTATTTTCTCCATATAAATACGCCCCTTAAAACTACATAATTAAGTTCTTGCACGAGTTATGATTCGGATTGGAGTCCCCTCAAAATCAAATGATTCACGAATTCGGTTTTCTAAAAATCGTTCGTAGGAGAAATGCATCATTTCAGGTTCATTGACAAACACAACAAATGTTGGCGGTTTAATGGCAACTTGAGTTGCATAATAAATACGCAATTTTTTCCCTTTATCTGTTGGAGCCGGGTTACGTGCAACAGAATCCTCAATTACTTCATTCAATACAGAAGATTGAACGCGAAGTGCATGATTCTCACTCACTCTGTTAATAACTGGTAGAATAGAATGAACTCGTTGTTTCGTTTTCGCCGAAACAAAAACTATTGGTGCGTAATCCAAAAACTGAAAATGCTTACGAATGGATTTTGTCATTTCATTCATCGTTTTATCATCTTTTTCAATTGCATCCCATTTATTCATCACAATAATAACAGCTTTACCAGCTTCATGTGCATAACCTGCAATTTTCTTATCTTGCTCTTGGATACCCTCTTCTGCATTTAATACAACTAAAACAACGTCGGAACGTTCGATCGCCTTTAAAGCACGAAGAACACTGTATTTCTCCGTTGTTTCGTAAACTTTTCCTTTTTTACGCATTCCCGCTGTATCAATCATTACATATTCTTGTCCATCAAAAGAATATTCCGTGTCAATAGCATCTCTTGTAGTACCAGCAATTTCACTTACAATTACTCGATCATGTCCTAAGAATGTGTTAATCAGAGATGATTTCCCTACATTGGGTCTTCCGATTAAAGAAAACTTAATCACTTCTTCTCCATAATCTTCATCATTTGGCTCTGGGAAATTTTTAGCAACTTCATCCAATAAATCACCAAGTCCTAACCCATGTGAACCCGAGATTGGAAATGGCTCTCCCATTCCAAGCGAATAGAAATCGTAAATCATTTCCTTCATATCAGGATTATCGATTTTATTTACCGCTAATACAATAGGTTTTTTCGTTTTGTATAAAATTTTTGCTACGTATTCGTCTGCACTCGTAATTCCTTCACGGCCATTTGTCAAAAATATGATGACATCAGCTTCGTCCATAGCTATTTCAGCTTGTTGCTTAATTTGCTCTAAAAAAGGCTCATCACTTAACTCAATACCACCTGTATCGATTATATTAAATTCGTGTGTCAACCAATCTGCTGAACTATATATACGATCACGGGTTATTCCAGGAATATCTTCAACTATGGATACACGTTCTCCTACGATACGATTAAAAATTGTTGATTTGCCCACATTTGGCCTACCAACGATTGCTACTACTGGTTTTGTCATTACTTATTCATCCTTCCAACTTCGTCTATTTTGTATTATACAACATAGTAGCGCTCAAATGTAATGTAACCTTCATTTTAGTCGAAAACCTATACACATCAATCGATTTGACTTAATTTTGAGTTTTTATATAATGCAAGATAACGCTTTAAAAAGCAAGGCTCTGGGGCTAGTTTGGGGCTGTTGTATAAATGGCGGCGTTTGACAGGAATAGGTAAAATTAATTAGAATCAAAATAATTTAACTATACAACTACCCAAGCCTATATTACTATTATGGTAAATATATCTAGGGAGTTTTTATTTTGAAAAAAATATTTTATCTATTTATTTTACTATTAGCGCTTAGCGCATGTTCTGAAAGCGTTAATGTGAAAGATATTTACGTGGTTACAAAAAAAGCTGAGTCAAACCAAAACACACTAAATATTGAAGTGGTAACTGCTGAAAAATATACTGAAAGCATGCTAAACAGCATTATCATAGACATCTCATCACAATACGATTTAAAAAAAGTAAATGGGATTCGATATTCTTTTTTTGATATGGAAAATGATGTATCATATGCTAACGCTATAATTGCATTTAGTGAAACAGGTCAATTTGCTACAGGCGCAAAAAAGAAGAACATTGCTGAGATTATTATTAAAGAATAAATTAAAAACCATCTTCCGCAAAATAATTGGTTGGTGGTTTATTTTATTCGAAGTTTAATTTTCCATTTACAAAATATCTTTCTACGTTGACTAAATTAAAGAGCTGCTTGCCAACTTTTAATACGCCATAGTTTATTTTCTTAGGTCTAATATCCGTTTTAATTTCTTTAATTTTACCATCTATAAACTCTAGTTTAGCCACAAATTTATCCATTTAATTCACCCCTTTTTGATACTACTCGAGGTGAATTTGAAAAGTCATTCTATATTATTTTTTATAAAGATACGCAGTCATTAATTCTTCAGTTTTGCCTTTTAGTTGAGTACTTATTAATGCATGCCGTTCTTCATATCCGCTTGAAATGTATGTGTACTCAATATTACCATTCTCTAGCTTATCCTTAATAAGTCGCATGTGAAAACGAATTAAATAAATATCACTTTGCTTTAGATCCTTGCGTATTAATTCTAGTGCATTATCTACAACTTTTAGATAAGGTCTATGTAACTTAAAAGTTAATCTATTTATTAATTCGACGTCCTTTTCCAATATCTTGATTAACATTGGTAGATATATGTTATTTTCGAAGTGGTGGTAATCTTCCACAGTAATTGAAGGCATATCGAACATCCTTTTTCAATACAATTATAAGAACGTTCGTTTGTTTTTTTTGCAGTGGAGTAGAGGGAAAATCATTTAACTATTTTCGCCCCTCTCACACCACCGTACGTACGGTTCCGTATACGGCGGTTCAATTTATTTTACAGTGTGTACTTTTAGATAATGTTCTAAAGCAGAGAGAAGTCCTCTCTGCTTTAGTCTTTCGGTTGAGATTGCTCTTTGAACAACTTTTGATAGTCCGATTTACCGGTAGCCTTTTCGACAGTAAGTGAGTCCTTTCGCTCCTTCCTTTGGAACTCCTATTTGAACGAGCGATTTGATTTGTTTCTTCGCTACCTTCCATTGCTTCCAGATGATCACTCTGATTCTGGAGCGAAGCTTTTTATCTATCTCCGTCATCGCTTTTTTCAAATTCGAAATTCTAAAGTAATTAACCCACCCTAGTATGACTTGTTTTAGTTTTAAAATTCGGTAGTCCAACCGGACACTCCAATTTCGCTTTGTTAATATCCGAAGCTTCCTTTGAATTTTTTGTATGGATAGCGAATGAGGTTTAACCTGATATTTCTTAATCTTAAAATCGTAATAGTATCCAAATCCCAAGAATTTCAAGTCTTTTGGACGGGAGATTTTACTCTTTTCTACATTGACTATCAGCCCTAATTTCTTTTCTATAAATCTCACGATTCATTTCATCACTCTATTTGCCGCTTTCTCACTCTTCACAAAGATTAAGGCGTCATCAACGTATCTCAGAGGACACTGAAAAAGTGACTAAATATTTGAATTTGAAAATCCGGAATATTCTTACTACTACTTTAGTAGCTAAAAATAGCACTTTTTTGGGAATGAGTTTTTATGAAATTTTCATTTTAGGGAAAATTGGACTTTTTCAGTGGCCTCGTATCGCACGAATTGGAGTCCTCTACTTTCTAGTTCCTTATCCAGTTCGTTTAACATAATATTACTCAAAAGCGGACTGAGGTTTCCTCCTTGCGGAGTTCCAATTGGCGTTTCCTCATAATTCCCGTTTATCATAACCCCACTGATAAGATATTTTCTCATTAAAGAAATGACATCTCCGTCATCTATTGTATTAGAAATGATTCGCATGAGTTTATCGTGGTGGACTGTATCGAAAAACCTTTCAAGGTCGATATCTACAACCCAATCGTGTCCATCATTCAGAAATTCCAAGCTTTTTATTATTGCCACCTTACAACTTCTTTTCGGTCTAAAACCGTAACTGAATTCACTGAACTGCTTTTCAGATATCGGACTGAGTACTTGATGAATAGCTTGTTGAATGACCCTATCCACTACTGTTGGTATTCCCAATTTGCGCATCTTGCCATTTTCTTTTGGGATTTCCACTCGTAAGGCAGTTTGTGGTTGGTATTTTCTTGTTCTGATGTGCTGACGTAGCTCATCCTTGTTCTCTTTCAGATATTCTTTCAGTTCATCGACCGTTATTCCATCGACATCACTTGCCCCCTTATTTCTATAGACCCGCAAGTAGGCATCATTCATGTTTTGATTACTAAGAATCTTTTCTAAAAGTTTCACACTCGTTTCTCCTTTCCTCTCACGTAGTAAATGATATCTCCATTTTGGTTATCCTCTGAGTTACGCTCATACTTTTACCATTAATACATTCGGAGTTCGTCACTTACGCATTCGTGGCGTTGAAACACTATAAATTGTTCACCCCTTCATGAATTACTTCATTACTATGGCTTCTGCTGACTTCTTGTTACTAACCTTTTTCGACTGCACCTATGCACATCCGCAATACCTCCCAGGGTAAGACAGCCATCTTTCCTCTTTTACTCGCCTGATATACCCTACAAAGTTACGGACATCTTTTGGACTTTGACTTGTTTTGGAGCCTTATCCATTTGAAGAGCCTTAGTATCAGATTTCTGTTCGTCGAGCCAAGATTTTATTCCACGCTTCCCTCAGCCCTTACCTCACGATAAGTACCTTACGCTTCCTTAGTGGTTGGTCGATGTGTACCCCCAGTGGACTTTCACCACCTAGATAATTGCCATGTCTGGCACACAATAAAAAGCACCCACAATGTGAGCGCCTTAACTTTATGCTATTCCTTTTTTGAAATAGAAAAACATCAATTCTATAATTATATAGAATTGATGTTTAGTCTTAATTATGGCAATGGGCAAGGTGTTATCGCGCCGCATTTTGTTGGTGGTGTTTTGCTCGAACCGCCACCGTCACCCTTTAATACAGGGTTTGGATCAACTGCACCTGCACTACTAACAAATGATAAACTTAGTAATAAAACACCTAAAATAGATAACATTGATTTTTTCATTTTCATAAATACCAATCTCCTTTTTATTATATATTTTGTCGTACACTGTTATATTTTGCATTATTCGCTAAATATCTTTTTATTTTTTAAATATTTTTAATATTAATTTTATAATAGCAATATATAATAAAAAGCAACATCATAATAATGTGACTTAACTTTCCACTACTCGTTTTTTGACAAAGAAAAAGCATAGATTGTGTTAGATTCGATGCTTATTCCTAATTACTTATGGCAGTGGACAAGGTGCTTTGACACATGATGTTGGTGGCTTTGGAGGATCTCCTCCAACCTCAACATGGACAGCGCCTGCACTGCTAGCAAACGATACAGATAGCAATAAAACACCTAAAATAGATAACATTGATTTTTTCTTTTTCATGAAATTCATTCTCCTTTTTATTAGATATTTTGTCGTACACTGTTATATTCTGCATTATTTGCTAAAACCCTTTTTTATTTTTTAAATATTTTTAATATTAATTTTATAATTAAAATATATAATAAAAAGCCACACCTGATTAGATGTGACCTTTATGTAATAGTTATTTTTTTAGAATTGCAAGAAACTCTTCCATATATTTAATTATATCCGTTATATCTAAATCATCATTTAGATTCTCGATATTTTTTTCTTCAGAATAATTTTCTAATATATCATCAGCTTCATTTAATTCTTTATAAAGTTCACTTAATATTGCTACCGATTCAGCATTAAATTTATGAGATTTCATTACTTCCACCTCCTCCACACTAATCATAATGTGAATGGAAATGATTGTCACTAATTTAAATCTGATAAATTTAAAGAGTACCCGTTATAATGCTCTCTACGAGGAAACTACTAACCTATTAACCTATTAACCTATTAACCTATTAACCTATTAACCTCATGCTAATATTATTGCACATCTATTTCCAAATGCTCTGCCATCAGTCTGCCACGAATCTGCCAAAATATTTTATCAATACTTCAATGCACTTCTTTTCTTGTTCTGGTTAAATAATTTCCTTGCCATTTCGTGCATCTCATCAGTAGGCTTTCTCCTTATCAAATCTAATATATTCTTACTGATTAACTTACGGTTGCCAATCCTGTATTCCTCCTCATTTAATTCCTTTGTTATTTTTGTAACATTCTCTCGAAGTACATATAGCTTAAAAACTTTTTTCTCAAATGCATCAGCTACATAGTTCTCGACCTTCTGTATGTATTCTTCTATTTTTTTAATTTGATCCTTTGCCTCTATTATCTCCATCTTTTTCTACCTTTAGTACTCTTCAATATATAGACTGTTGCACTCGCCTTATTGCCGAAACCCTTTATTTATAAGGCTTGAATACACTTCTTACAACGACTGCACGATACATAAATTTATGTTGCAGATATAGAAAAAAAATTAAATTCTATATTTGTCCATTGCTTTATCTAATGCTTCTTGGTGTATGCCGATATATTCAAAGGTTATTGATGGACTTGAGTGGTTAAATAATTCCTGTAAAATAGCAACATCTTTTGTTTGTTGGTAGAAGTGGTAGCCAAAAGTTTTACGCAATGTATGTGTCCCTACTTCTCTTAAATTGACATGTTCTGCTGCATCTCGAAGAATACGATAAGCTGTTGACCTATCTATTGGTCTATTATCCCCTTGACGGCTCTTAAATACATACGAAGAATCATTTAACCCTTAACATAAGGAAGGATTTCTTTTTTTATATAGCCTGGTAATTTTACTCGTTTTCTCTTAAGTGTTTTTGTTTCTCTAATAACTACATGAGATGCTAATAAATCTTCTTTAACAACAGGAGCAATTTCATTAAAATATAAAGAACATACATTCTTAGGAGGTGGTGCAAAAAGATTTGCTTTTTAATTTATCTTCACTTATCTTTTCCTGTACATTACGCCGCCAAGCATTGAAAGGGAATGGTAAAGATGAAATTGCAAAAATCAAACAAGGATCCAGAACTCTATTCTTATTTAACAGCAAATAATGAAAAACTATGGATGTACCGTCACAAATATATTGATAAGAACGGTAAACGAAGAGAGAAAAAGAAGAGTAGCTTTATAAGCGAAAAAACAGCCCTTAGAGCACTTTTAGAGATAAAGGCAGCATAAGTTAGCGGACAGATAAAACTAATTGAAAATGACCAAATAACCGTGGCGGAATGAATAGATATTTGGTTTGACGCTAATAAGAGCAACTGGAAGGTGCCAACTCGTGGTAACAGAGAAGCAACAGTTAGATTACACATAAAACCTTTGTTAGGCCATTATTAATTGCAAAAACTAGATAAAATTACGTATAGAATATCATTTATAAACGTATTGGAGAAAAAGTTTAAACCAAGTTCTGTGCTATTATTCCACACCATATTAAAAATTGCCATAAATGCCGCAGTCGAAGATGAGATACTTGATCGTAACAGGTTCACCAAGATACCTCTTAAAGGTGTAGAAGAGCCAGAAGAAGTAATAAACTATTACACTCATAACCAACTGGTCACTTTCTTAGAAGCAACTAACCGACTTGAAAATGTCACGAATTCCAACTTGTTTTTAACACTTACCTATACTGGGTTACGAAGAGGCGAAGCGTTCGGTTTGCAGTGGAAAAACATTGATTTTAATAAAAAGACAATAACTGTTGAACGCACTAGAGATCGGCACAGTACAAGAACCCCAAAAACAGTTATAGAACAATTTTAATCGATGACATACTTGTAAAAAAGTTAAAGACTTATCATACATGGTGTAAAAGAACGATGTTAGCTTACGGTATTAAGTATAACGAAAGCCGTTTTGTTTTTATCGGAGAGGAATGTGGAAACCCAAGCAATTACAATCATGCATACTATGCCTTTCAAAAAATAATAAATGCTAACGGGTGCTTGCATGGCTTACGTCACACACACGCAACAATACTTTTGAATAGAGGATTGAATGTAAAGGTAATTGCAGAACGATTAGGCAATACAACGCAGATGATTTACGAAACATACGGGCACGTATTGAAAAAACTGGAGGTTCAAGCTGTAGCATTAATTGGAGCTAGTTTGGAGGAGAGCGGGGCTAAAAGTGGGGCTATCCTTCCTTAAATTACCCTTAGCCTATTGGTACTGCTTGGTTTTCGTTGAAAATTGTTCATTATATACAACAAAATGACAAAAACAGGCGACTTTATCAAATCGCCCGTATTTTTATTATATTCAGTTTTTATTTGTGAAGTTTTTTAACTTGTCTCCTAAAACATCACTAATGGAGAAGCCTTTAGACTCTTCCGGCAATTGATAATCTTCTAGATTATAGTCATTTTCGTTTTCGATTAAATCCTTTATGCTTAAAGATAAACGTTTATCAGCACTGTTTACATCCAGCACTTTTACTTGGACTTCCTCGCCTTCTTTAAGTACTTCATGTGGGGTTGAAATATGTTTATGCGCAATTTGAGATATATGCACAAGTCCTTCTATTCCTGGAAATACTTCAACGAAAGCACCATAAGAAACAATACGTCTAATAGTTCCTGCCAATATTGCGCCTTTAGTCGCTTTATCTTCAATATCTGCCCAAGGTCCAGGTAACGTATCTTTAATAGATAAAGAAATTCTTTCGGAATCTCTGTCTACAGATAATACTTTTACATTTACTTCTTGTCCCTCCGATAGCATATCTCCAACATTTTCTAAGTGATCGTGGGATATTTGGGAAATATGAACAAGACCATCCACGCCACCAATATCTACAAAAGCACCGAATGATGCTATTCGCTGAACAATTCCAGTTAATATTTCTCCACTATGAATAGTTTCAAGGGTTTTTTGTTTACTTACAGCTTTTTCATCTTCTAAAACTGCTTTATGGGAAAGGATTAAGCGATTTTTATCTTTTTCAAATTCTACGATTTTAAATGTTAATACTTTTCCTTTGTAATCTTCAAATGATTCAACGAAATAGTCTTCAATTAATGAAGCAGGGATGAAACCACGCACACCTAAATCTACTACTAATCCGCCTTTCACAACTTCTTTTACTTCCGTTTCAATAATTTCACCTGATTGGAATTGTTTCTCCAAATGGTCCCACGCTTTTTCAGCATCGACTTTCCGTTTGGAAAGTACAAAATTAGCTTCTTCCTTTTTTGTAATCATCAATTCCAGTTCGTCACCAATGGAAACGGCGTCGGATGCTTTTTCAATATGCAAGCTAGATAGTTCGCTAATCGGAACTATACCATCAAAAGGTGCACCTTCAATTGTTACGAATGCCGATTTCTCATCTACTTGCGCAACCGTCGCTTTCACAAGATCTCCTTCTTTAAACTCATGTGTATCGACTAAGTTCATTTCTTCTGACATATGATATCCTCCTTCACAACGTCTCAAGTCTATTTTATGCGAACTAGCACAGAAATACAAAAGGTAGCCCTTATCAAACGAAAAAGAATTGATTATTTTGATTTTTTATATTGATCTAGTAGTTGACCAATGTTAGTCATAATGACTTCCGTTACTTCGTCTGCTGACGCTTTTCGATCTCGATAGGGTTGTATATCAATCATCTCTCCAAATACTATTTTCAGTTTTCTAAATGGCTTATATGGTCCTATAATTGCACAAGGAACAATATTGGCTTCTCCTCTAAGTGCAAAGAATCCAGCTCCGCTAAAACCTTTTCCCAAGGTTCCATCCTTACTTCTTGTTCCTTCTGGGAAAAGACCTACTACTTCCCCATCCTTTAAAAGTTTTATGGCACGGCGAAGGGCATCACGATCACTCATTCCTCTTTTAACAGGAAAAGCATTAACTCCAGGAAGAATACTTTTTAAAATAGGAATATGAAATAGTTCTTCTTTTGCCATAAAATTCACAGCCCTTGGCGCATTAATTCCGACAACTGGAGGATCTAACGCATTTATATGATTTGAACACAAGAGAATGCCTCCCTCTTTTGGAAAATTCTCTGCACCGATTACTTCAAATCGATAAATCGGCTTTAACGCGGCATACACGACTGTTTTCGCAAATGAATAGAGATTCATATTATCTCATCCTCTCTTTTGCTAGTTGCATAATTTTCTCAGATACTTCTTCAATAGTTAGAGATGTCGTATCAATAAATATTGCATCTTCTGCTTTTATTAATGGAGAAGCTTCACGTTCGCTATCCATTTTATCTCGAAGAGCTATTTCTTCTATTAGTTCTTCTAAGTTCGTTGAAATTCCTCTTTTTTGATTTTCTAGGAATCGTCTTCTTGCTCGCTCTTCTACACTTGCTGACATGAATATTTTTAGCTCTGCATTTGTTAATACATGCGTCCCAATATCTCGACCATCCATTACGATACTTCCATTTTTACCCATTTCAAGTTGTCTTAATACCATTTCTTTTCTTAAATCTGCATGCGCGGCAACCTCTGAAACAGAAGCTGTTACTTCTTTGGAGCGAATCTCATCTGTTACTTCTTGATTATCTAAAAAAACTAGTTGACCTTTTGGAGAAGGCTTCAACTCAATAGATGTTTTATTTAATATATTCGTTAATTTTTCTCCGTCTTGCAAATCTATGTTTGATTGAATCGCTTTATACGTTATTGCTCGATACATTGCTCCTGTATCTACATATGTATATCCGAGTAACTCTGCAGCTTTTTTGGCAATCGTGCTTTTTCCTGCAGCTGCAGGACCATCAATGGCGATTTGAATTTGTTTTGTCATATTGTAGCCTCCACTCTATTCGAGTATATTTTATCATAAAACCATCCGTAAAAAAAAAGCCTGTATTCACAGACTTTTCATTCATTTCTTTTTTCTTAAAAACAATTGGCGTTCAAAACAAAAACGGACAATTTGTTGTTTGTCTAAATCATCGGTATCCGTAAACTGCAAGGATGCTAATTTTTGCTGACCTCTATCCCAAATTCGGACAACAGCTGCTGTAGTGGTTACATATTTTATATCCCCATTATTAAAGGCTAAAGGGATCAACATGGAGATTTCGTCTCCTTCTTTAAATTTAACTTCGCGATTCAAGATTACTGCCGATCCTCCAGCACTGATATCATCTGCTACAAATTGATATTTATCATCTTCAAATTGAACAGAAATATCTAATGAAGTAGACACTCGCACAAAGTCTCTTCTTTGAATTTTAATAACTTCTGAGTCCCCTGGATACGAAAGCTTAATCATCGGTATTTGACCTTGCCGCTTTGCTAACACTTCTGTGTGAAAAGCAAACGCTGATTTAGATTCCTCTACATAAGAAACACGAAGTTGAGTCCCTTCCATTAAAAATACCGTTTTATTTGAGATTGTGTCAATTGGATAATCAATAAAAATAAATTGCTCGTCTAAATCCACTACTTTACAACGATATTTCTCTACTTTTTCTACAAAAGTAGGTTCTAATATCAGAATGGTCCCTAGTTTAATTTTCATACACATTACCTCTTTAAGTGTGATTATAGTTCTATTATGACACTTAAAGTATTTTATTTCTATAAAATTATTTTAACAAACGCTTGGACATTTTTTATGGCAGTTTTTCTGCTTGTAGAATTTCATGATTTTCTGTATCTATATAAATCTTATAGGTGCCAATGGAATCACTTCTTGTTAATATTTCATATGCCAGTCTCTGTTGCAGCTCCTTATTTTCTACAAAACATAATCTCTCCTCTTCGACAGAAAAGTCATCTGAAAATAACTCTTTATAGTTTAGAGGTTTAATTTCTTGAGGACCAATTTTTTCTTTTTGTATATACTCCATTGCATTTAACCCTAGTAATTCTCCATTATCTTTTGCTATTTTCAACTGGATACCATCCGCATAGACAAGTGCTTTGTTTTCAGCTTCTACTCTTGCAAAAGATAAATGCCAAGCGATATGGTTTTCTCGAAAGTCTACCAATTCCGTATCTGCATAGTCAAAAGATTTCATATAGCTCTTTGCTTTTTCTTTCATCTGTTCAGCACTTATAGTTGTGTTTTCAAAAGGTCTTTCCATTAGAAATGATAATAAGTGTCCACCTTTTTTCGTAAAATCTGCGTAACCAATTCGTATACCTTTATGATATTGTAAGTGATAAAAAGGATACGGAGCATCATTAGAGCTTTCAGTAGTATGAATAGTCGCATCCTTTAATTCAGGAAATAGTTGAACAAATTTTTGTTTTATTTGTTCTAGGCTCACATCCGAATCTTCAATTTGTTGCAGGTCTTTCTTTTTTTGATGATCTGTTTCACTAGCTGTCATCGGGAAATCACTTTCTGTATATGCTTTCGCTGAATCCCCTAGTTGCTTCCAACTTTTTTCATTATCTTTATTTACTTTATTTAATACAAATGTATTTACTATATAATCTTTTTTCCCTTCATCTTTATTCGTAAAAGCCCATTGATTGGATAGTTCCCTTAAGTTATCTCGGGCAGATGTCATATTTTTTTGCCATTCTTCGATTGGTATTTTCCCCGTCTTTACAAGGGAAGCACCATTTCCAATTCGGCTTAAGTAATTCATCCATACAGTGGAAGTTTCGTGATCTATTGGTAAAGCCGAAATAGATGCACGTACATCGGAAGAAATTCTCCATACATCTTCTAAAGGTTTGTCTAGTGCCTCCCTATCTTTGAATAACAGCGTTTGATCAATGGAGTCACTTAATTTTGTCAATTTTTCAGAAGCTGTAGTTAATTGGTTGGAATATTGGATAGCAAGCGCATTTTCTAATCGGGTATTCTTACTTTGGATAGAAAAATGATACACCAGGAATATAACAGCGACAGAAGCAATGATCCATATATACTTTTTCATCTTATCTCCTTAAGAGCAAAAAATATGCTGTCCGATTGTTTTAATTTGTGGTCGTGACCAAATCCATTTACTAGTTGCGGTCTTTGGATTGAAATAATAGATAGCATTTTCTGAGGGATCCCACCCATTTAATGCATCTAGCACTGCTTCTTTTGCTCGTTCATTTGGCTCTAACCAAATTTGACCATCCGCTACTGCGGTAAATGCTAATGGTTGGAAAATTACTTCAGAAATAGTATTAGGAAAATCAGGGTGCTCTACTCTATTCAAGATAACCGCAGCAACAGCTACTTGTCCTTCGTATGGTTCTCCTCTGGCTTCCCCATATACTGCATTTGCAAGAATTTTCAAGTCTTTTTCAGAATATTTCGGAGGAAGTTGCATTTTTGTACTTTCCGCTTTCTTATTTTTTACTTGTTTTCCTAAGTCTGTGCCTCCATAATAGGTAAAACTATTGCCTTTATTAATTTGTTCATGTACCCAAGCTTTGTTGAATTCGGAAGCACTCACAAGCTTTTTCTTGGTTGCTTCTCCAAGTAAGCCGTCTATTGGAAGCCCATATTTTTCTTGAAAGTTCCTTAAAGCCCAATAGGTGCTGTAGCCAAATTTCCCATCAATTTCACTCTTGTAATATCCAATGAATTGAAGTCTGGCTTGCAATTCAATCACATCATCACCAAAAGCTCCCCTCTCTAATATTTGAGTGGAGAAAGCTTGAGTAGATTGCTCCTGCGTAATAAATGTATAGCTAACTGTACAAAAGACCAAGCTAATAAGGATGTATTTTAATTGTTTCAAACGACATCTCTCCTTTATACATAGCTTGGATAAAAAATGCCCAAATATACAAAAAAAATCTAGCAATTAGCCAGATTTTTCTTTTGTTGAATATCCATGATGTTCAAATCTTTTAATACGTGAAAATATATGGGCTTTCTTTACTCGTGATAAGCCAAATAACCATAAAAACAACATGAATGGAACGATTAAGAGTAAATCTATTCCTTTAATAATTAGTATACTATTATAAACACAATGCAACGTAAAAGAAGCTAAAAATGCATAGAAAATTTCATATTTGGCTATTTTATCATCGGAAAATTTAGCTCTTCCTAGGTAATAACCCATTACGACACCAAATAATGCATGACTTGAAACCGGAAGTAATGCGCGAAGGAAAGCCTGATCCATCCCGAAGTTCAATAAATATAATATATTTTCGATGGTCGCGAATCCAAGTGAAACACTTGCTCCATATAATATTCCATCATAAGGATCATCAAACTCCACATGTTTATATATAGCAATAATTAAAATGAGCCATTTAAAAAATTCTTCTAATGCACTTGTTACTAAAGCTTGATGAACAAAGATAGATGAAATCACTTTTTCTTCTTGTATAACATGTTGAATGAATAAAATAGGAAAAGTTAATATAGCGCCATATATAAATGTATGTAACAATAATTTTGAGGGTTCTTCTTCAATATCTCTTCGTAAATAGAAATAACTTAAAAGCGCAAGAGCAGGAGCAATTGCAACGGAAAGTAGTATTAGCATATTTTTACTCCTTCCAATAAACTCAAATCCATTTTTGCGTATCCAAGTCTAAATTTTTATCGAGCTTGTTTCAACCTAACTCAGTAAGCACTGACCTAGGGTATCTTTATTATAACATTATTTTTTAGATAATTTGTAAAAATTACGGAGGTATTAAATTGAAAACAATATTACTAATTCATACTGGTGGAACAATTTCCATGGAGGTCCATGCAGAAACAGGAGTAGTTATTCCTACAGAAAATAATCCCCTTTTTATTGAGGGTGTGAAGTTAAAAGAACATGCTGATATAATAGAAATAGAAGCATTTAACTTACCTTCTCCTCACATTACACCAAGAGAAATGCTCATCCTAAAAGAGTTAATCGAAAGTTATACTCGCGAGCAAAAAATAGATGGAGTTGTCATTACACACGGAACTGATACTTTGGAAGAAACAGCTTATTTCTTAGACCTTTCTTTGGAAACAACCATCCCAATTGTCCTTACAGGTGCTATGCGTTCTTCCAACGAAATAGGATCAGACGGACTTTACAATCTGTTGTCTGCTGTAAAAGTTGCATGTTCAGAGGACGCAAAAGAAAAAGGTGTTCTCGTAGTTTTAAATGATGAGATACATACGGCAGAAAATGTAACCAAAACACACGCCAGTAATGTAAGCACTTTTCAGAGTCCGCAATACGGACCAATTGGTTTTATTTCCAAGTCAATTGTCCATTTTCATCACTCACCTAATCATCGAGCTGTTTTTCCTATTCAAAGTATTACGAAAAGAGTCGCACTATTTAAAGTATATGCAGGAATGGAACCTGATTTACTAGAATCTTCTGTAAAGTTAGGTTATGACGGAATTGTATTGGAAGCACTAGGACAAGGTAACGTACCCCCAAGCCTCGTTCCAATTATTGAAGAAATTTTGAAAAAAGACATACCGATTGTGCTTGTTTCTAGATGTTTTAATGGTATCGCACAAGATGTATATGGTTATGTTGGCGGTGGGAAAGGATTAAAAGAACTAGGAGTAATTTTCACAAAAGGTCTAAATGGACAAAAAGCAAGACTTGCCCTACTTATTGCACTGAATCATTCAGATTCTAGAAAAGCAATGGAGGATATTTTTTCTATCTAAGAAGTGCGAAAACACTTATGGCCGCCCTAACAGGCAAATCGATTTGTGAAGACATCCTACGTAACGATGCCTGATCCGCATTGTGCAGACCCAAAATCCAAGTCATCTCAACTTTATGTAGAAACTTCTCTCGGTGAAGTTTCTACGGTAAAAGTAAATAAGAAAAACGCAAGCGTCCTTTAAGTGCAACTTGTCTTTACTATTTTCAGAGTGCTTTGGACGAAACATAGGCTACACTATTAACGTAGAATTTTATAGAGGATCTGAAAGTGACTATGTCACTTCCAAATCCTCTTTTTCCGGTAATTTTGTGACAGATGCTTGTACATCGCTATCTTGGAAAATGTTGAAACAAGGTACATAAGGTTTGGTTAATGAGTGAATAAATCCTTTCCTATTCTTTTAAAAGCGGACGAAGATGCAATTTCGTCCGCTCAGCACTTCCTTAATAATGGATGCTATCTATTTTTCTCTAGTACCACCTACTCTAATGATACACTCACCGATTCGTGTATACTGTGTGCGGTAAAACTAAAGAAAACTAAAGATCTAACCCTTGAAATTATACTATGATTCCTTACTAATACTGGATTCTTAGCGATAGCTGGGCAAAATCTTCTTGTTTGGTACTACTCGCTTAATGGATTGTAGTGAAAGGTGGCGACTCCAGCGGGATGAGTGAGACAGATGTGCCATCGCAAACGACGCGAATGCGGCGGTGATGGCTCATCGCTCACCCCGCGGAACGCGTCCACCTGAAACGAAAATCCGCGGTATTATATAATTCTTTAAAGTACTATGAACACTGGTTTCGCAGTACGATAATCCATATACTTTCTTATCTTTAAGAAAAACGCAAGCGTCCTTTAAGTGCAACTTGTCTTTACTATTTTCAGAGTGCTTTGGACGAAACATAGGCTACACTATTACCATAGGAATTTCTGTGGATTGAGAAGTGACTGCGTCACTTCTCAATCCACTTTTTTCTGTAATCTTGTGGCGGTTGTTTGTCCGTCGCCTTCTTGAAATACGTAAAGACATAATGCATTTGTTTTAGTTAGGGAGAGAATAAATCCTTTCCTATTCTTTTAAAAGTGGACGAAGATGCAATTTCGTCCGCTCAGCGCTTCTTTAATAATGGATGCTATCTATTTTTTAGGTTCTACTTACTCTATTGTTAACAACGGTAAGTACTAGTTTATTATTTTACAGAAGCATATTGTATTTCTTAATACAAATGTGAAAGACTCAGGAAATGCAGAAGAAAAGCGAAAAGGCATTTAGTTGCCTTTTCGCTTTCTTTCTATTTCTTGTGCAATTTGTCCACCATGAAAACGACCATTTTCAATGAAAATTTCATTTGCATTATTACCTGCAGCAATTACTCCGGCTATAAAAACACCTTTTACGTTCGTTTCCATTGTTTCTTCGTTAAATGACGGTCTTCCTGTCATAGAATCAATTTCTATTCCGACATTGGCTAAAAAACTTTGATTGGGATGATAACCAATCATGGCAAATACAAAATCATTGGCAACTGTAAATACACCAGTTGGACCTTTTAAAAAGGCGAATTTTTCATCTATGGAAAGAATCTCTGTATTAAAGAGCATATCAATCTCATTGTTTCGAACAAGCCCTTCAAACTCTGGTAAAATCCAAGGTTTAATGCTAGGAGAATAATTGCTGCCTCTATATGCTACCGTCACATTGGCTCCTGCTTTGTTCAACTCTAATGCGGCATCAATTGCAGAGTTTTTACCTCCAATAACTAACACATTTTGGTCAAAATAAGGATGACCTTCTTTAAAATAATGAAAGACTTTGGGTAGTTCTTCTCCTTGTATGTCCATATAATTTGGTTGATCATAATAACCAGTTGCAATTATTACGTAATTTGCTAAGTAAGTTGCTTTAGAGGTAGTAATCAGAAACTTATTTTCTTTTTTCGAAATATTGTTTACAAATTCATATTTATTTACATGAAGCTTTTTTAACTTGGCAACTTCTCGATAATACACTAAAGCTTGATTTCTCTTTGGTTTTCGTTCTTCGACGATAAAAGGAACATCACCAATCGCTAATTTTTCACTTGTACTAAAAAACGTTTGATGAGTAGGATAATTATAGATTGCATCTACAATGTTTCCTTTCTCAATGATCACATAATTTAACCCAAGTTCTTGAATTGAGATTGCAGCAGCTAAACCACATGGTCCTCCGCCAACAATAAGCACATCTACATTTTGTTCCAACCTTAAAACTTCCTTCCACCATTTTAGAAATTTTTTACTTTTGCTTTACCGAATAACGTAATAATATGACACTCTGATTTTGCTCCTAATCTTAACGGTACCCCTGTTGTACCAAATCCATTGCTAATCAGTTCCGCACTATTCTCTTTTTCTCTAAACGCACCATTTTCGTAAATACCAAAAGGTCCAAAACGGATTTGTCCGCCATGAAGATGCCCAGCTAACAAGAGATGCGGCTGCGCTACTTTTTTCGCGTTATTAAAAAAAGCAGGTGCATGCGATACAAAAATAATAATCTCCTCATCTAAAACATCCTGAAATGCATCATATATATTAACCCTACCATGAAATCCATCATTTATTCCAATAAGGCGAATGATAGATTGACTAGATTTGAGGACGACAGATTTATTATTTAAGATACATACTCCATATTTCTCTAGTATCGAATTTAATTGTGGTTCTCCTACTTCACGATCATTATTTCCGTAGACATAAAAAACCTTCCCTATTTTACATAACTGCAAGATGTTATTTTCTGTCCTCTCTAAAGGCACTCCCTTTTCGGTTATATCTCCCCCAATAATGACTATATCCACTCTTTCTAAAAGAGAATCAATCAATTTATCGGATATTTTTCTACGATGAATATCTGAAATGAAAAATACACGGAATTGTTCCCCATCTTTCATTTCTCCGATATGCAATGAATGTTCTTTCACGTTAATTTGAAAAGCCAGGATAAGCATATATAATGGTGTTAAAATAATGCAGGCTATAATAAGTATAGCGATATACGTCAAATAAAAGCCTCCTCAGAAACATAGAAAAAGACAGGGATTTCCCCCTGTCCAGTATAGCATGAAAAAATATTGAACTCATTATTCGTCTTTATTAATATGTAATACACGAAATCCAGACTTTTCAAAATCTCCAATAATACGATTCAATTTTTGATCATTATCTATCTTCAATACAATTCTACGAGCTATTTTATCTGTTTCGTCAAAAGTAACTAAGGAAATGACCGGTGTATGGTATTTCTTTAATATATCAGCTACTTTCAGAATACGCCCTTCCGATTCAACAGAGGTAAGCGCTATTCTTGTTCCATTACTTTCCATACCAAATGCGCTTCGGAATTGTAAAATAGTGTCATATCTAGTGACAATCCCAAGGAATTTCCCTTCATCTAAAACAGCAATGATTGGAAAATCATACAACTTTACTAATGCACTTTCAAAAACATCTTCTAATTGCACAAAGGTGTCCTCTCTTACAGCAATATCTCTAACGGTAGTTTGTTTTAAAAAGGTATCTCTATCTACATCGCTATAGAAAAATGCTTTGTACAAAAGATATTTATTAAACATTCCTTTATAGATACCATTTTCAAGTATCGGCAACGCATCAATCTCTTTTTCATCTAGTTGCTGTAAAGCATCCATTAATGAAGCATTCACATTCACGGTCAAACATTTTTCTTTTGGAATCATTACACTTTTAACAAACATATATACACCTCTTCCATTACAGATTAATGATATATATTCGACAAAGTTTGTAATTATCCTTCTTTTCTACAAATTTTTAAGGTAAAACAAGCTTTTGACCTGCTGAAATACTATCCGATTTTAATCCATTTGCAACTTTAATTTTTTCAACTGCTTTAGGATCTTTATAATAATTAATAGCAATTCGATAAAGCGTTTCATTCTTTTGTACGATATGTGTTTTTGCTTGGGAAACTTCTATTGGTTTTGTTTCCACTTCAGTCTGTGAAGTTGTTTTAGTTTCTACTTCTGTTATTGGTTCTTCAGTTTTAGATTCTTCTTCCGCTTCCTTTTCAGGGGCTGTCACTACCGTACTTTGCTCTACTACTGTCTCAGAATCATTTTCTTCCTTGCTATTATCATCACCAGTATTAGAGATTGTTTTTTTTTCTAAAGTAACACCTTGATTCGTAACGTTTTCAACTTCCGCGGTGTAAAAAAATTGTACATAAATAAAAATACATATAGGTATTAAAATAAAGATAAAAAATAAGACAGGTATTAGTAAGTTTTTAGATTTTTTCTTTGTTTTTTTAGCATAGCTCGTTCTTCTGCTTCTTCTGGGCTCATTCATTTCTTCCTCTAAGCCAATAGATTGCCTATGTTCATCTATTTTTTTTTGGTAATCATCTTGATTCATATTGTTCTAACTCCAATCATTCCTTCTTTTTACTATTTCTATTATGACGAATTTTGTTGAAAAAGTAAACTTCCCAATAGTAATACTAGTAAAGCAATTCATTTAGTCTATTTTTCCAATTTAGTTGTTTTTCCTCTTCCTTTTGTTCGGTTCTTTCTGTAAGCACATGATGAATGCCATAAGAACAAACAGTACAACAATTAATTGGCCGCTCTTTTAATTGTTCGTCAAAATTGTTTAATAATTGCTCTCTAATACACCATTCATTTTGAAATAATGTAAACAATTTCTGTATTTCCATCCTTTTCTTTTGTTTGATTTCATAAAATAAATCCATTGTTTCTTGTTCTGATAAAATTTCCTTCCAATAATTCAATATACGAGTTGTAGTTTCCGATAATTGAATTTGAACGTCATCCGTTTGGTAAACAAGTTTAATATCAGCTTCTTCAGGAAAATCCTGCATAGCAACGTAAAAGGCTTGTTCAACATCTGAATTAGTATAGACAAGTGAAGCTATGGATTGTTTACCATCCCTTGCAGCTCTTCCTATTTCTTGCATATAACTAGAGATGGATGTGGGTATATGATCGTGTATGATTTGTCGAATATTGTCTTTGTGTATACCCATCCCAAATGCATTAGTTGCACAAATCCAATCCAATTTCCCTTGTTGAAACTGCTGTTGGATTAACACTCGATCATCTTGCTCCATTTTCGCATGATAAAAAGCAGCACGAATTCCTTTTTTTAGTAGCTCTTCTACATAAGATTCCGTTTTCTTACGTGATTGAGTATATAAAATACCTGGTCCATTAGTTGTCGTTATCCGACCTAAAATCCACGCTACTTTTTCTTTTTGATCATCCAATTGTTTCACTTCATATGCTATAGTGGGCCGATCTAACGAATGGACATATTCATATGGTTCTTTCATATGTAATGTACGTTTGATCTCTTGTACAACTTTTTTAGTTGCAGTTGCCGTTAAAGCAAGGACACTCGTTTTAGGAAAAGTTTGAAGCCACTTGGAGATTCTTAAGTAATCTGGCCGGAAATCGAATCCCCATTGCGAAATACAATGGGCTTCGTCAGCTACTACATATGCTATTTGAATAGAGGAAAGCGCCCGGTTAAATCGGTTGTTTTGAAGCATTTCTGGAGAAGTGAAGATAAATTTATAACCGGATAAGTTTTGAAATACCGATTCTTTTTGTTCAAAAGATAAAAATGAATTTATCGCAACTACTCGTTTTTCTCCCATCATTTTTAGTTGTTCTACTTGATCTTGCATGAGCGACAATAAAGGTGAAACAATTACAACCGTACCTTTCATCAAATAAGCTGGCAATTGAAATAATAATGACTTTCCCATCCCAGTTGGCAAAATAGCTATGACATCTTTCCCTTCAATCACTTGTTGGATGATTTCTTTTTGTCCATCTCGAAATGAAGTATGACCGAATTTTTGTTTAAGTATTTCTGTCAACTTATCCATTCACTACTTCCCCTTTTGTAAGTGCAAGTCTTATTTGAAAAAAACTTAATTCTGGAAATTGTTCTCGAATTTTTTTTAATTTCTTTGTTTGTAATTCCTTTGAAGTTTGTACCACTTTTCGTACTTGTTCTTCATTCATAAAATCCACTATTGGAAAATCCTGTTTTATTGAAACTATTTCAATTATATGATCTTCTATCGTATTTATTTTTAAAAATCGCATTTCTGCAATTTCATGGATGTTATACCCTTTTTCCCATAAACGATACGTTTTCATTGCTGAATCGGTTAAAGGTGTCATTACTTCAATATCTTTTGTAATGGCGTATAAATCTGGATATCTTTCTTTTGTTATTGCAGCTAAAGCTATATGTAAACCTTCAATAAATAATAATTTCACATCCAAAATACTTAGATTGTAATAGCGAGCAAGTTGCTCCCAGGTCATTCCACTTTTGTCATATCCACTTAATCGATAAACAAATAGCTCCCGGTGAATGTCTTCAAAGATTGGACTAACAAGTAATTGCTCTATTTGTTTTTTAAATTCAATTACGAATGCCGAGTCCTGGAAGTTTTTCATTACTAAATATGATCGCACAAATTGATGAACGAGTTGATTTTTTTGATTTGGAACAAACCGTTTTTCATCTGCTTGAAAGTTAGACAATGTTTGCACAACTAACTCTATCCTATTCCAAAATACAACCTCATTTCCTCTATATAACCATCCATTATATAAAGGCTTGCGGTTTGAATTCATTTGAAGAAAGCCTTTCTCTGTTAATGAAATGGATGACTCATTCATTTCAATAAATTCGTTTGATAATAGCTTAGTAACTTCAACATTATATTCTTCTTTAGAGAGTTTAGGATAAAGTGAAAAAAAAGGATGTAAGTTAAAATAAGTAACATCTTGTATAGTTTGGCCTGATTTTTTCCCTTTTAACAAATAGAATGGGGCTGTAGAAGATCTCTCACCATGGAATTTATGTATGATTAATAATAATAGTTGATGAAAATACAATTGAAATACCTCACATTTTAAATGTATTTTTGTTGAAATGTCGTGTAAACACCTTTAGAATGAATAAGATAGTATATTCATGTAAGTAGATATAAAGGAGAGAATAAAGTAATGGCAAAATATACAATAGTTGACAAAGATACATGTATCGCTTGTGGCGCTTGTGGTGCCGCTGCACCAGATATATATGATTATGATGACGAAGGAATAGCATTCGTTATTTTAGATGATAACATGGGTACTGCTGAAGTTCCAGACGAATTACTAGAAGATATGGAAGATGCATTCGAAGGTTGCCCAACTGACTCTATTAAAGTAGCAGATGAATCATTTGAAGGCGACGCTTTAAAGTTTGAATAAGAAAAATGCAAGTGTCCTTTAAGCGCACCTGGTCATCACCAATTCCAGAGTGCTTTGGACAAATCATTGGCTACACTATTAACGAAGACTTTTATGGAGTATCTGGAAGTGACTGCGTCATTTCCAGATACTCTTTTTTCAGTAATCTTGTGGCGGATGTCTTTCTTTCGCCACTTGGAATTTGTAAAGACAAGATACATTTGGTTTGGATAATGAGGCTTGATGCTAGCGCCCTGAAAATTAAGCTGTTCACGGCATAAAACTTATATATTTTCAAAAAAGGTCGCTTCTCTGAAATAGAGAAGCGACCTTTTATTAATTTATATCAGGAATTCTGAATGAATTAGTTACTTTATCCAGTATAGGTTTTAATCGTTTGAATAGGACAATCATAACAATCGTTACTAAAATACCTTTGATCAAATTAAACGGTAAAATACCGAAAATAATCGTATTAAATAACGCAGTACCTGATTCCATTGGGAAATTTAAAAAATAAGAATACATAGGTAAAAATACAAAATAATTTAATGCACTCATCCCTATTGCCATGGAAATCGTCCCAGAGGCTAAACCATACATAATTCCTTTTGAAGATGAAACTTTACGATAAATTAAGTAAACCGGTGTTAAAAATAAAATACTGGTTACAAAATTCGCCATATGTCCTACCGGAACACCGGTTGGACTACCTGAAAACAACCAATCTAGCACATTTTTCAAAAATGCTACGAGAATACCAGCAATCGGCCCCATCGTAATTGCGGCAATTAGTGCAGGAATATCACTAAAGTCCACCTTTAAATAAGCCGGTAATACTGGTAACGGAAATGCAAGTAGCATTAATACAAACGAAATACTACTTAACATAGCGATTGCTATAAGCATTCGCGTCTTGCTCTTTGACATAATGTTCTCTCTCCTTTTGCGATTCACTCCACAAGAAGAAAAGTTCAGAACGTATTCCATACTCAAAAAAATCCCTTAAGCAAATAAAGCTTAAAGGAGAACCAAGGCACACTTAAATAAGCGTATCCGTATTAGAGTATACGAAAAACGACTGTACCTTCACCTTCTCCCATCCAGACTATACTGTCGGCTTTGGAATTTAACCAAATCCTGCCTTAACGGCTCGCGGGCTCAAGAAAAAATCTTCTAATACCGCCGATCGGGAATTGCACCCTGCCCCGAAGATGAATCAATATTTTGTTAACCTTCAAGATATTTATCTTGAATTAATTCCATATTAACAAAAATAATATGGTTGTGCAATATAACTGTTTTGGATTTCATTTCTTGGTCGAATAATAATAAGTTTAATTCATTATTTCAACAAAGCTTATTGTCTTTCTTATTTGCAATGTGATTGGCGCGAAAATACTAGTTGCAACCGATTTATTAGTTCTTTTTATATAGTGCGCATAAATTGGTTTTCACGTTGAGTTCCGCTTCAGGCGAACGCGTAGCGTCGGCGATGGCTCATCGCTCACCCGGCGGAAAGCGTCCGACCTGCAGCGAAAATCCTAGAGGTCACTTAATAGGACTCTTTGGTACGCACTATATAAATACTGCACATAATAAAAAACAGGGAGGGGTTCGAAATTGCATCTTCGTTCAAGGTGAAACGAAAAGAATGCCAGCTATATTGAATACTTATAGCTGACATTCCTATTATTTTGCTTCCATTATAAAACCATTTGGTCCTAATGGTACAGGAAGGGGTTTAGTAAGATCGAATTCATTCCATTGCTTTTGCACAACATTTTCTAACTTCACTTCAGTTCCAAAGCTAGCAGCTGTTAATGAAAATGCTTCAATCATCCTATTTGCATCACTTGAGTCCATTACAGAAAGATCTAAAGGATCGTCAAACTTGATAATTGCGGTGTCATGATCAACTCGATAAGAATAGGTAACTTTATCTGGAATAACTGAAGTGTACATATCATTTTTGGAATTTTTCATATCAACAAACGCTTCAGACAGTGTATCAAAACTTTTTGTGAAGTTTGGAGATAAATAAGATTTACCATTAAAAGCCACATACTTGAAGTAGCTTTGATGAGCTTGTGCACCAGATAATACACTCGGTTTATCCAATATCCCTGCTTGGTCCCATTCTATTGGAGTTCCATCCTCATTTAATCTCATCAATGAATCAAAATCTGTGAAAATTTCATTGACTGAAGACCAATATGGAGCGGATGTACCTGGGGCTATATCATACCCATGATTGGCAGGTAAATAATGATTTAGTCGTTTACCCACTGCCCTAAAATTTCCTTTGTATGGATGATAGTCATTGAATCCTAATGCCTCTTCGTCAATTATATTTGCATAGCGTTCATAAAGTTGAAGGCTATTCGGAGTCATATTTGGAAAATCAATAATCATTTGCTCTTTTGGAATAATAATAGTCACTGGAACCGATAATGCATTTTCAATTAACGAAAAGTGAAAAATAGTTCCACCATGAAGATTATCTTCGTAAACTGAAATTGTGTTGTTCAATGGAACTAACTCTATAGAAGATATATCTAAACTTGACATTCTCAACATTGAGTTAGATGATTCAGTTTCTGCAGCATTACTTGTGATGGATGCTTCATCGGCAGTATCCATCGAACGCATCCCTTCCTCTTTACTACTCTTTTGTTCTATCCTACTGCTTGAAATATCTTTTGACATAGATGATTCTTTGTCGTTGTAAAAGCTAGTTGCTAGAAGCGTAAGAATAAGTATGGAAGCAATGGAAACAGCAAAAGGTTTCCATTTTGATAAGAACGTACGAGTTGTCCTTTTGTTTTTTTCGCTATTTTGACTTTCTAATTCCATTTTTACCCGATTATACACATCTTCTTTGGAACGATGATCTGTAAATTTGGGCATTTTATTCATTAGTTCATCTAGTGCTTCTTCATCTTTTTCCCAATCACTCATGATGAACATTACCCTCCTTTTCTACTGCAGATAATCGTTCACGAAGTGCTTTTATTGCTCGATGTTGCGTTGTTTTCACTTTCCCTTCTGTCCAGTTTAATATTTGAGCTGTTTCAGCAATAGAAAGTTCTTGAAAATAACGCATAATAATAACCATTTTTTGATCACCTGTACAATCATCCAATGCGATGAGTAGAGTTTTCATTTCATCGTTTAATTGAACTGAATCTTCTGGAAGCATATCAGTTGAAGCAAGCTGCATTGTTTCCCAATCAAAAGATTCGAACAACCTTTTCTTTCTGACTGATTGCTTCCTAAAATGATCAATTGCTACATTTTTCGCAATGGAAAATAGCCATGTTTTCTCAGAGCTCTTCCCTTCAAATCTGCTATATGCCCTTAGAACACGTACATATACCTCTTGGACCAAGTCTTCCGCAGTTTGTCTATTTTTCACTAAATAGATGAGAAACTGAAAAACGTCTTGATGATAGCTATCATACAAGCGGTGGAAAACGGAGTCATTCATATACTCCCCCCGTTCTTACTATTAGTCGTTCATAATTTTTTTTTGTTTCACTAACATCAAAATTTTCACTTGCATAAAGATAGACGCAGAAAAAAATATGCATGAAACGCTAAATTACGTAATCGGCAATTGGACAATGAATTTAGTCCCAACTCCTAATTCA